>CAZETM010000623.1:0-5956 GCA_964514885.1 uncultured Polyangium sp.
GCGGAGTCTGCAAGCCGGATAACGAAACGGTGGTGTACGTGGCTGGCGGCCGCCACGCTCCGCCATGGTGACGAAACCGACACGATAGCGCCACTATCAGGGGAAAACGAGGGCTTGACCGATGCTGCTAGCGTCCCGTTAGCAGGACCTAACCCCGCGATGTCTGGTCATCCGACAGAATCCCAACACATACCGACAGACGATCTAAGCGTTGCGTTCGATGCGATTCGTGACGCTCGCGTACGTGATGATCTGGACGCCGTTCGTAGTGCGTGGCTCGACTTGGGCGCATTGCTTGGCCTTGCCCTATAATCGGTCGCAAGCGTTCGGCCTACCTCACGTCCCCTAAATGCATGACGGGCGCATCTTGCCATTGATGCGCCCGTCCTAGCCCGCCACCTCGATGGCTCAGTGAACCGTTGCTACTTCCGAAGCTACGTCGGAAGCGAAAGCAAAGGACGGATCACGCTCCGTTGCCGGCTCCAGTTCGTCCAGCGCTTCGTTTGCTCGTTTGCGTGCGTCCCGTATGGTTTCAATCGAAACGATCCGCCGGGTGTAGCTTTCCAAAATCCACATTGCCCCAACGTCTCGGGGTTTGGCGTCGAATACCCCGACCAAAGCAAGACGACGTTTGCCGCTGAAAAATATGCATTGCAGCGGCTCGCCATTCATGACGATCGGAACACTCACGAACGTTCCGACCATGACGCCCTTTCGGTTTACGTGAGAAACCATTACCTTGCTTTTCATCGCTCGCCTTCCTTGGGAAATCCAATAACAATGAACAATGCGCGTTTTGCCTCTGCTGGAGTCATGAATGCGAGTTCATCGTCTTCTGCAAAGAATTGCCAGGGCCAAACCTCTAGTGCGTTTGCGATTGCAATGAGCGTGTCTGTCGTGAAATTGATTTTGCCCCTTTCAATCGACGACATTTGGGACGGCGTTGGCGCCCCCCGCTTGTGTAATTGCGCGAGGGACAAACCCCTTGCGAGGCGGATGTCTCGCATGCGTGCGCCCACGAATGCAGCAAGTTCAAGATCCCGCCGTTGTATGCGAGGTTTTTTAGGTAAAACCATAGCTATTCCCGTCCGCGCCCTTTCGGTGCCGGGTTATCGCGCCGCAACGTGCGACGCTGAAACGTAACGATGGGACGAACGCTAGCGCTCTGCAATCGCTTTTTTGCGTGCTAAGAGCGCTTTTTTATTAGCGAATACCCTTTTTTATGGTGGCGGCAGTGAATAAAAAGAGCTTTTGATCAAGGCTAGTTCAATGGATACCCGCGCCAAACCGTGCGAATGACAGATTAGTTTCGACAGAATCCTTACCGCGGTGGTCCCTCGACGAACCTCCTGGTGAGGAGCGGCGGATGTCGCGAGAACGAAGTGGAGCCGACGAAAGCAAGCGGTTTCGCACCTGCCGAAGACGACAGCGGAGGACGAAGTGGAGCCTACGAGCAAGCCCCGCGAGCGGTGAATGGCGATACTCGAACCTCAGCAACAAGGTGCTCGGCCCCGTCGCGGTCACGCAACAGCAACAAGGTGCTCGGCCCCGTCGCGGTCACGCAACGTCGAGAAGCGGTGAATGGCGATACGCGAACCCCCATCGCCTTCGACAAGGCATCGGGAAACCAAGGCGATGATCATTGCTCACACGCTCGTTGCCCGGGTCTGCTGTGAATACGGCGTGAGTTTGGCGGTGGTCCCTCGACGAACCTCCTGGTGAGGAGCGGCGGATGTCGCGAGAACGAAGTGGAGCCGACGAAAGCAAGCGGTTTCGCACCTGCCGAAGACGACAGCGGAGGACGAAGTGGAGCCTACGAGCAAGCCCCGCGAGCGGTGAATGGCGATACTCGAACCTCAGCAACAAGGTGCTCGGCCCCGTCGCGGTCACGCAACAGCAACAAGGTGCTCGGCCCCGTCGCGGTCACGCAACGTCGAGAAGCGGTGAATGGCGATACGCGAACCCCCATCGCCTTCGACAAGGCATCGGGAAACCAAGGCGATGATCATTGCTCACACGCTCGTTGCCCGGGTCTGCTGTGAATACGGCGTGAGTTTGGCGGTGGTCCCTCGACGAACCTCCTGGTGAGGAGCGGCGGATGTCGCGATCGACTTGTCCGGTCCTGCCATGTCTGGGATTGTCCGGACGGCAAATCCCGTCTGTCTGGTGTGCCTAGCGTTGCCTACGTGTGATCATAAGTGTGTCTGGTCAATACCTATACGGACTTGTCATGGCAAGTGTGCGCATGTAGTCAAAAAGCTATGACAATTTTTAGGTATTCGCAGAAAACCGTACGATTACGCACGTTAAGGTGCGACACTATGCCACCTTGTGTGCCTACGTGTGCGCATGTAAGAATGTGCGCCAGTTCGCTAGATCTCGTCGTGCCACGTAAAGGCACCGTGAAGCGTGTTTGGCGAGTCGGACGGGCGTTGACCCGTTCCGACCCTTGCGACGCGTTCTAGGTCATTGCATCGCTCCGGCAAATGGCATCTGGAGAGTCGGCGAAGAACGTGGCCACCTCAGCGGCCATTTCCGCCTCGTACGCCTGAATGTCGGCGAGGAACGGTGCCATCAGTGCGGCCATTTCCGCCTCGTACGCCTGCTCGAATGCGCGGACCTGTGCCATCAGTGCGGCCATTTCGGCATCGTACGCCTGCATGTCGGCTTCGATGGCGGTGATGTCGATGTCGATCATTTGGAAGACACCGCCTTCTCTTTGCCATGGAAAAACTGGATGAGCTTTTGCGCGTAGTGTTCGGGATCGTCGCTCGCATGGATGAGAACGATCTTCTTGATCCAGTCATCGATGGTCTGCCAACGAAGCCGATCTTCGCATGCGATCGATTGCAGCATGGCTGACGCGATCGTGCACTTGTTGCCGTAGATCCCATGAAGGACCATCGTGAGACGGTTGACGTCCGCAGTCTGCTGATTTTGGGTGAGCCAGTCCTGGAGCCGATCTTTGACCTCTAAATACAGATCATTGCCAGCTTCGATCGTGTCGTCGTCGAATCCGCTTGGATCTTCTCCTACTGGCATAGTGTCGTTCCAAGGCTTGCGGATCTTCGGTTGTTTCGTGCGCTTCGGTAGCTGGACGTGGCTGGGAGCGCTCGAAGTGGATTCGGTGGGACGCGCATCCGCTACCGGCGTGCGGTTGTTGCGATCGTTACGTAGCGTGCGCGAACCACGCGGTTGACGGTCTGCGTTCGACGACGGATGCGAAGCAGACGACGGCAACGCGGACGTCTCTACGCCGGATACTAGCTTACTGGATACTAGCTCATAGGATAATAGATCGTCGGAACCGTCGTTCCCCCGTGACCGGAACCATGGTTCCTCTCCACCGGAACCGTCGTTCCCCTCTCCGAACGCCTCGGATGATATTGGATCACTTTCGGATGAATCAGGATCACCTTTCGCTTTCTGCTCTGCGAGTGCATCCTCTTCCAATTGATAGAGCACGTGCGGAACAACACGCACCAAATTGGTCCGGTTCGTTCTAAACTCGGTCACGAAGGCGCCGGTGTCCTCCAGATGTCGCATGGCCTTTCGGGCTCCACGCTCCGTCGCGTTTGCTCGGAGCGCAAGTTTGGGCATAGAAATATGCGTCCGAAGATACTCATGATGCGACGGATCGATCTCGGTGTACCGGATGAGCAGCATGGCGATCTTTTTCTCAAAATCTGTAACCGGGAGGAATATGCATGCGCCATAAAGCGCCGCTTTATAGACCCGTTCGCCTTGACCGGGCTGGGCTTGGGACGTAGACACTGTTCACCTCATTTGCGGATTACGGGCGTTTGGTTGCAGCCGAACGCCCGTTTCTTTTGAGCCTGTTCCATCCTCACGCAGTTTCAAGCCCACCCCTAGCTTGTAAGTCGTGCATCGACGGTCAAACACGACCGTCATGGCACACCGATCGCAAAATCATCCCTCTCTTGACCCGCTCGTAGACGCTCTTCGTCCGTTTGCCGCTGCTCTCGTGTCGGTCATGCGTGACGAGCTTGCGAAGCAAGCCAAGGGGACAGAAGGACCGCGCTATTACGATGCGAAGACCGCGCCCATGGGCGAAACGGCATTTCTGCGCCTAGCCGGTCAAGGCGCGTTCCCCAGCTTCAAAGTGGGTAAGAAGGTCCGGGCACTCGCCAGCGACGTCCACGCATACATGGAAGGCCAGGACGGAGCACGCGCGCGCGCTCCACGCGTGGCTGCTGTGGCTCCGCCGGTCGACGTCAACGCGCTATCTCCAGCGGAGCTTCATGAAATCGAAATGAAGCAAGCGCTGTCGGCGAAGTGAAAACATTTTCTCGCGAAATGGTTGACCCCGTGCGCCAGCTATGCTGCTATTATAGGGCAGTAAAAAAAGCGGGTCCGCACGGTGCTAGCAACACCGCACGAACCCTAGGTAAAACCCCGATAAGAGCGAGGTTCCACCATGGACACGTCCATAGCGTCCATTTGTCGAGTCTTCAACGTTGTACGCAACCAGCGCGCGGAGGTTAATCACCATGCCGCGTAAGCGTACAGGCAACATCGTACGCGAGGGCGATCACTACGTCGCTCGCGTCCTACTCGATGGCAAGACAGTGCGGATCCATCTTCCGCCGGACATGTCCGAAGCACGCGCGAAAGAAACCGCGTTGTTTTACTCGGAACATCCAGACAAGGCCCGCGCCAAACTCGAATTGCAGCACGCAAAAAAAGCAGGCGTTGCGCCAATTCCCAAGGGCGAGACATTCGCGCAATATGCGGAACGATGGCTACAGGATCGCGATCGTCGTGGATTGTCCCATATCTCGTACGATCGCGGCGTATTGCGTAATCATGTTTTCCAGCATTTCGGCCCAAAGGAAATGCAGAAGATCACACGTGACGATCTCGAATCGTTCGTGATGCATTGCGACGACTTGATCGCCCGTGGTGAATTCCGGTGGACCACGTGCGAGCGGTGGTGGTCGATTGTTCGCAAACTGTTCTCCGATGCGCGAAAGTCAAAAAACAAGGCGTTGCGCGTTCGGCTGGACAATCCCGCTTTGGATATTGAACCGCCCGAAAAAGGCGGTGATATCTCCAAAACGTTTCTATACCCTGACGAATTCGTAAAACTCGTTTCGTGCGATCAAGTGGCGCTCGCTATGCGTCGCCTTTATGCACTTGCGTTTTACCTGTACGTACGCAAGTCTGAGCTTTACGAATTGCGCTGGACAGACTTCGACCTTGTGCACGGAACGGTCACGATTAGCCGTTCTTGGGACAAGGAAAAACGATCGGTCAAAACAACTAAATCGGGCAACTGTCGCACGTTTGCGATAGAGCTAAACTTGCTCCCGTTGCTTCGCGCAATGTATGCGGAGCGAATTGACGACGGCAAACTATTCCCGCCCGAGCTTTTCTACGACCTCTCGAATAAGCTTCGTCGCGACTTGCGCAAAGCAGGTGTCACGCGCGCCGATCTGTTCTTTGCAGACAAGCAACATTTGCCGCTGAGAATCCACGACAGTCGCGGTTCTGCGATTACTTGGATGTCCGTGCGCGGTGATGCCATAGCGATGATCATGGAACGCGTTGGACACTCGGATTACGAGACGACGCAGATCTATATTCGACGATCGGACGCGTTGCGCGGTCGAATTGGAGAACCGTTCCCGGTCTTGCCAGGTTGCTTGCTGGAATCCGACGAGAGCGGTGATGATGGCGGATCGAATCTGTCGGGGAAACTGTCGGACCTTTCGGGCATTCGTCACGAACTGCCTATGTTTGCAGCACTTGCGAAAAACTCCGCCACCCTCCGCCATGGCGGCCGCCAGGGGTACGTACGTAAAACCATCGGGAAAACGTTAGCAAATACGTTTGGCAGCGATCGACGGACGAGATCGCAAGCGAGTGGAACGCGTTTGCCGGTACTTGGCGAGGCCGCCGATCGCGACGGAGCGGCTCACGGAAGTGGATGACG
>CAZETM010000624.1:0-5953 GCA_964514885.1 uncultured Polyangium sp.
TTGTCGCAGTCGTTGCAGTCGCCCTCGTCCTCGGAGTAGCCGTCAGCGTCGTTGTCCTTGTTGGATGCTCCGGAATCGCAGGAGCTACCCCCACCGGTGCCGCCCGAGCCGACGAAGATGTTGCCAGCTTCGCCGCCAGCTCCGCCGGAGCCGCCCGTGGACATCATCGTGTTGCCGGAGCCGCCATTACCACCGCCGCTGCCTGCCGTTCCGCCGGCCGTGCTTCCCGTGGGCGTTTGGTTTTGGGTCGCGTCGCAAGCGTTAGCCGCGACGATGAAAATGGCAGACAAACCGACGAGCAAAACCCGGGTGGATGAACTCAGCCGCATCATGGCGAAGACCTCTCGGTGGCAAAAAGGAAACGTGAAAACCTACGGTCGTGACAAACCCACGCGTGCGCGACGAGTCAGGTCATGACGTTGCTCGTGTAGAGCTGTGCATGAGTTGGCGCCATGCAGCACATCGTTCACGGCAAAGGAAGACCCGCGCAGCAATGGATGGAGCGAGCGCAAGGTTCGCTCAGCGTAGCTGAACGGTGACCAGGCTGTCACGTGTTGGAAGCGAGGCGGGAGCAGAAGCGCGCCAAGTCGCTTCTGCCAGGCAAAGGAGGCTCAGGCGTCGTCGGCGGCAGAAGCGGACTTCTTGCCCTTCTTCTTGCCCTTGCCGCTGTCGCCATTGGTCGATGACGACGTGGTGGGATGAAGGAGATCGTCACGCATTTTCTCGGCGCGATCGGTCTTCTCCCACGTGAACTCGTCACGGCCGAAGTGACCGTATGCCGCCGTGCGCTTGTAGATGGGCTTGAGCAGGTCGAGCTGCTCGATGATCGCCTTGGGACGCATGTCGAAGTTCTCGAGGATGTACTTCTCGAGGACCTCGTCTGCGATTCGGCCCGTGCCGAAGGTGTTCACGAAAACGCCGACGGGCTGAGCAACGCCGATGGCGTAAGCGATCTGGACTTCGCAACGCGAGGCGAGCTTCGCGGCGACGACGTTTTTCGCGACGAACCGAGCGTAATAACAAGCCGAACGATCGACCTTGGAAGGGTCTTTGCCGCTGAACGCACCGCCACCGTGACGACCCATGCCGCCGTAGGTGTCGACGATGATCTTGCGACCCGTCAGACCCGCATCACCGAACGGACCACCGATGACGAAACGGCCGGTGGGGTTGACGTAGATCTTCGTGTGCTTGTCGATGAACTTCTCGGGGATGACTTTGTCGATGACGAGCGAGCGCATCGCATCGACGATCGTCTTGTGTTTGACGTCGGGCCCGTGCTGCGTGGAGAGCACGATGGCGGCAACGCGGACAGGCACGTCGTTTTCGTACTCGAACGTGACCTGGGTTTTCCCATCGGGACGCAGCCAATCGACCTTCTTGGCCTTGCGTACCTCAGCGAGTTTGCGAGCCAGGCGGTGGGCAAACGAGATCGGCGCGGGCATCAGCTCGGGCGTCTCGTCGGTGGCATAGCCGAACATCATGCCTTGGTCGCCGGCGCCCTGTTCTTTGTGCAGGCCGGTGCCTTCGGTCACGCCTTGCGAGATGTCGGGGCTTTGTTTTTCGATCGCCGATAGGACGGCGCAGGTTTCGTAGTCAAAACCCATCGCAGCGTCGGTGTAGCCGATGTCCTTGATGGTGCTTCGAATGAGGACGGGCATGTCGACCCACGCCGTCGTGGTGATTTCGCCAGAGACAATCGCCATACCGGTCTTGACCATCGTCTCGCAAGCGACACGAGCGGCCGGATCCTGGGCGAGGATGCCATCTAGAATGGCGTCGGAAATCTGGTCGCAAATCTTGTCGGGATGGCCTTCCGTAACGGACTCTGAAGTGAACTGATACCGACGCATGAATGCTCCTTGAGGACTGGCGGAGCGTACGCATACGCCGCGGACGGTGGACCGTCAACGCAGTGAGCGGGACAAAAGCGAAACGCCGGACCACCTCGAGGGGATCCGGCGTTGCGGGGCAATGGTGACGTAGGTGCTAGCTCAGCCGCCCATGGCTTCGATGCGGGAGACGAGTTCGGGAGAGAAGGTTCCCTGCGCCAAACGGCCGCGTACTTGCTTGAAGACGCCCTTCCACTTGTCTTGCTCGGCCGAAGTGAGTTCGACGACGGTCATCTTGCCCTTCAAGCGTCCGTATGCGGCATCGTCTTCCGAGCGAACGCGCTTGGTGAGCGCCGCGGAAGCAACCTTGCCGGTGTCCAGGATGATGGCCTTCAAGTCGGCCGGCAGTGCGTCAACGCGTTTACCGGAGATGACCAAGGCGCCGATCGCGTACGCCGTGACTTGGGCCGAGATGGTGTCGAGCTTGCTCGCCCACTGAAGCTGCTCGGCAACGAGTGCCGGGACGGTCACCATGTTGACCGCGCCGGTGTTGAGCTGCGGAAGAACTTCGGGAATGCTGAGCGGAACCGCCGTTACGCCACCAACGGTCTGGAAAAACACGGGCGAAATGGCGTCGTCACGCCAGACATAGGGCTTCTTGCCGGCCAAGTCGCTAGGCGAATGAAGCTGAAAACCTTTGCTGAGCGTGCGAGCCGCGCCAACGTCGCCCCAACCCATAATCTTGAAACCACCGTCCGTGACGCCCTTTTCAAACTCGGGCCGAAGCGCTTCGCGAGCGGCGTCGAGCTTGCCCCAGGAGCCGAAAACGCCCGGCATCTGGAGCGCGAGGATGGGCTTGTAAATCTTGCTGAGACCCACGCCCGTAACCGCTGCGCCATCGAGCTGACCGGCTTTGCACTTGCCGATCATCGCGCCTTCATCGCCCTGCATGCCGTTGTAGAAGATTTGCAGTTCGAGCTGCCCGCCGCTCTTTTCACTGACGGCCTTCGCCCACACGCTGAATACCTGCCCCCAAATGCTCGCCTTCGGGGCCAACGTGCCGATCTTGATCACCTCAGCCGCATTGGCTTGCTGGGAAAAACCGATCCCCGCGAGAATCGTCAGGGCACTGAGAAGTTGAATCGCGTTTCGACGCTTCATGAGAAAAGCCTCCATTGCCGGGTTCGGGCACCCTCGCTCGCTACGCTCCCCAGAGTTCCTGGTTACCGCGATCCTGTAAAGAGGTTGGATACTCAATTTCAGTCTCGCGTCACTCAGTCTCGGTTCACTCAGTCGGTCCACGATGCAACGCGCCAAAGTGCGTCGAAGCAGACTCGAAGGAAAAACACGATGCCGGACCAACCTTCCCGTCGTCCATCGACACGTTCATGGACCCCGGGATGGCTGGTGCGACGTCGCCCTGATCAACTCGTGAGTCAACTCGTGAGTCAACTCGTGAGTCAACTCGTGAGTCAACGCGTGAGGCGGCTCGTGAATCGATAGCCAAACCTGACGGAGCGTGAGGGGCAGCAGTGCCACGGTCTTGGTGGACGGCTCTCGGAAAGCGTTATTCACATTGCCGCAACGCGAAAAACTCTGATGATAGCAACCCAATGATCCTGGAAGAGATCCGCAGCGTCCTCGAAGCGCAAGCTTGGCCCGTAGAAGTCCTGTCCGAGTCGACGTTGCGCAGTCGATTCCGCAGCCGCGACCGCATCTTCCCGCTGTTCATCCACATCGAACCGCTGTTCGTGACGTTCGCCGTAATTCCTTACGCGCGGCTACCCGAAGATCCCGACGCGGCCGAGAAGCTGATGTCTCGTCTGCTCCACTTGAACCGCGACATCAACCTCGCGAAGTATTCGGTCGACGATGACGGCGACGTGATTTTGAGCGCCGAGTATCGCATCGAGCACCTCGATCCAAGCGAGATCCGCGATGCCATCGACGTACTTTCGTTCTACGCCGACAAACACCACGCCGACGTGCACTCTCTCGCCAGTCCCTGAGAAAGTTTCACCTCAAACGATCACTCGGCGATCGTTTCCACTTTCTTCTGCGGCTCGTCTTCCTTCGGCTCACGAAGCTCGGTGCGTGCAAAACGCACGCGCAGCACGAGCGCGCCACGTACGACCGTGAGGCGCACGAAGGTGCCAACGTCGCCACGGAGCTGCTCGCGCACTCGTATCGGTTCGAGGTCCCGCACGTAACGACCCTCGATCATGATGATCTCGTCACCCGGTTCGAGCCCCGCTTTTTCAGCCGCGAGCCCTGGAACCAAGTCCCGCACGTAGAGCGCTCCGGTGTCGTTGTCGCGCGACAAGATCGCTCCGATCGAGCCCGGTTGCTGCGTCGCACATGCCTCGAGCGCAATCATCACCAGAGTCGTCACCAGGACGATGCAGACGTAACGACCGAGGCGCTCGAACATCGACGCCACCATAAACGCACTACAAACGCATGACTAAGGATCGTCACCAGCCCAGCGCAAGCGTACGAGTCCGTGGGCTCCAGCAAGACGCGCTCTGCAGGCGAGCCGATGAGATGCAGGAGCATCGAACGCTTCGAGGGTTTCGAGCTCGTCCACGCGAGGTGGTTGCAGCAAGTCTTGGCCCGCGATCACTTCGACGCGACACGTTCCGCAGCTTCCTCCACGGCACGAAAATTCGACGGGGGCATGACACGCATCGCAGACATCGATGAGCGCTTCGAAAGGCTCGGATTCGGCCTGGGCGATGATGCTTGCGTCGGTGGTTTGGAATTCGATGCGGATCACGTTGTCTCGTGCGTGGCTTGGAGAAGCCGAGCGGAGTATTTCAGTTGGTATGCAGCACGGTTGGGACGTGATCATTGTAGGCGGAGGTCCTGGCGGGTCGACACTCGCAGCGAGCCTGGCCAAGCGTGGACGGCGCGCGTTGGTGCTGGAACGCGAGAAGTTTCCTCGTTTTCACATCGGTGAATCGCTGCTGCCGTGTTCGCGTGGTCCGCTCACGGAGCTTGGTATCGATGAAGAGCTGGAGCGGCGGTTCATCCGGAAATACGGTGCGCGTTTTCTCTGTTCGCAGACCGGGCGCGTGAACACGTACCGCTTCGCCGAAGCGTTCGATGCGACGTACGAATACGCCTACCAAGTGCCGCGTGCCGAGTTCGACAAGGTGCTGCTCGATCATGCTCGCAAGCTCGGAGCCGAAGTGCGCGAAGAGTGGGAAGTGCTGGACGTGCTCTTCGAAGGATCGCGCGCGGTGGGTGTGCGTGCTCGAAGCGTGCACGAGCCTTCACGCGTGGAGGAGTTGCGTGCATCGGTCATCGCTGATGCAACGGGTCGCGACACGCTGCTGGCTTCACGCACGCGACGTAAAGCGAACATCGCTCGTCTCGACAAGACCGCGCTGTTCTCGCATTTCCGAGGCACGGTTCGTGAGGAAGGGATCGAAGAAGGCAACATCCAGATCGTGATCTTCGAGCACGGTTGGTTCTGGTTCATCCCGTTCCGCGGAGACCTGACGAGCGTCGGTGCGGTCGTGTCTTCCGAGTGGATGAAGCAGAAAGAGAAGGGCGAGAGCCTCGATGCGTTTTTCATGCGCACGGTGGCACTTTCTTCATGGGCAAACGAATTTCTTACGGGCGCGAAACAAGAGCGATCGGTCGGAGCGTTGGCGGACTTTTCGTACCGTATCGATCAGCTTGCAGGTGATGGATGGCTGTTCGTCGGTGACGCGGGAGGGTTTCTCGATCCGCTCTTTTCGACGGGCGCGCACTTGGCCATGCAAGGCGGATTCGTTGCTGCTGAAACGATTGATGAAGCCCTCGCGAAAGGCGACGTGTCTCGTGCTGCGTTTGGCGAGTACGAAGCGGCCGTGCGTTACGCGGTGGATTTGTTTCTCGGGGTCGTGCAGGGGTTTTACGCGGGGCACTTCCGCGAGCTGCTTTTCGAGCCGGACCAGCGCAAAACGATGCGCAAGATCATCACGTCGATCCTTTCGGGCGACGTGTTTCATCAAAAAAAGAGGCCGCATTGGGCGCCGTTTGTCCGGGAAATGTACCCGGCAGACGTGCCCATGTTCGTTGGGGTTTCACCCCAAACCCGACCAGGGGTTGTCCACCCCTGGACCCGGACCAGC
>CAZETM010000625.1:0-5952 GCA_964514885.1 uncultured Polyangium sp.
CCCCAGCCCCCTCTCCAACCGCGCTTCGCTACGTGGAGAAGGGGAGAAAAATGCAATCAAACGTTGAAGTGGAAGTGCATGACGTCGCCGTCTTTGACGATGTACGTTTTGCCTTCCTTGCGCAATTTTCCTACCTGCGCCGCGCCTTGTTCACCATTGTATTTGACGTAATCGTCGTATGCAATCGTCTCGGCGCTGATGAATCCGCGCTCGAAATCCGTATGGATGACGCCGGCGGATTGAGGTGCGGTGGCTCCGACCGGGATCGTCCACGCACGAGCTTCCTTGGGACCCACGGTAAAGTACGTTTGCAGGCCCAAAAGCGAATATGCCTCGTGAATGAGGCGGTTGAGGCCGGGCTCCGTGAGGCCCAACGTTTCCAGGAACTCGGCTCGTTCCGCCGGCCCGAGCTGCGCGATCTCGGCTTCGATCTGCGCCGAAATGACGACCGCTTTGGCACCGTTCTGAGCCGCTCGAGTTGCGACCGCATTCGACAATTCATTGCCCGTCGCAGCAGAGGCTTCTTCCACGTTGCACACGTAAAGCGCCGGTTTGGCCGTCAAAAGCTGCAGCATACGCCACGCTTTGTCGTCGTCGGGCTCGATCTTCGCGGTGAAGGCCATTTTGCCTTCGTGGAGCTGAGCCAACGCGAGCTTGAGCAGACGCAGCGTATTTGCGCCTTCTTTGTCGCCGCCTCGAATTCGTTTTTCCAGGCTCGGAATGCGTTTTTCCAGGCTATCGATGTCCGCGAGCATCAGCTCGGTTTCGATGATGTCGATGTCCGCGAGCGGGTCGACTCGACCTTCCACGTGAGTCACGTCGTCATTTTTGAAACAACGTGCAACGAGCGCGACGGCATCGCAATCGCGAATGTTGGCCAAAAATTGATTGCCGAGCCCTTCGCCTTTGGACGCGCCGCGGACCAAGCCGGCGATGTCGACGAAGTTGATGCGCGCAGGGATGATCTCTTTCGAGCCGGCGAGCGCGGCAAGTTTGTCGAGCCGATGCTCGGGGACCGCGACGTCACCAACGTTGGGCTCGATGGTGCAGAACGGATAGTTGGCCGCTTGCGCAGCCGCCGTCTGGGTCAGGGCGTTGAACAGGGTGGATTTGCCGACATTCGGCAAGCCGACGATCGCAACTTTGAGTGCCATGGGTAGAGTTCGTGGAGTGAGGGCGCGCCCGATTAGCACGGCTTGGGGAGAAGCTCAAGGGGCGAGCTCTTTGCAGGCCAAGGCAGCGGCCCTGACGAACCGCAAGTCGAAGCACCGACGGTCTTCTCGTTGGAAACTCGACAGAAGCGCAGCGCGAACCACTCGCGGCCTTAGCGGGACTCGGGGACGCGATCGCTGCGCGTGAAGCTGTGGGCAGAGCGCTGGAGGTGCTCTCGCTGAAAGACCGATCGCTGATTTTTGCCCGCCACATCGAAGGCAAGACCATCGCCGAGATCGCGCGTGAGCAGAAGCGACCATGGAGCACGATGGACGCGCGTTACCGGCGCGCGATGAGCCTGCTTCGCGATGCGATGCGCGGTCTGCTGGCTGCGCTGTTGTTGCTACTCCCGAAAAACGTTCGTGCTCAAAGCATCGATTGGAGCGCTCGAGTTTTGCGCGTGTTCGCGCCGCTTTCCCAGCCGACGTGCGCGCTCGCGGTCGCCGTGGGTTGTGGCGCGTTGATGCCGGCAAACGCTCCTGCCGCGATCAAGCTCGAACACGCGACGATCACGTCGCCTTCGCCGCCGACGAAGGAGAGCGCGACCGCGAACGCCAGTACGAGCATGTGTGCGACAGTGAGCGCAGTCGAGGAAAAGACTGTCCATCCCGCGAAGAGTTTTACGGGGAGATGGGCCGGTGTTCGAACGGCAAGCTGAAGCCGGATGGTACGAAGTACAGATGAATGGGCTCGCCGTCCTGCTTGGAGGGCGACGAGCTCATTCGTTGGAGCAGCAAGGGTTTTGGGCCTTGCTCGTCGTGACGAGGCAGATCAGCGAGCGTCGATCAGCTCTTGATCTTCGCTGCCTTGGCCGTCGCCTTGGCAGTTTCTTTGGCGGCCTTCGTGAGGTCGCGACGAAGCTTGACCACCTCAGCGGCAGGCAGCTTGCGCACCAGCTCCATCACCTGATCATGTTCCGCATCGCCGGGGAACGTGAGCAAATACAGGGACGAAACGCTAAGGCCCTTCGCCAAGCGCGTGATCGTCTGAATGGTGATTGCAGCTAGACCATGCTCGATGCTGGATAGGTGTCCCTTGGACAACTCGCTCGCCTCAGCAAGGTCGGCCAAAGACATGTTTCGTTCGAGGCGCAGGTCACGCAACCGTGCGCCGACTTTGGAAGCATAGGGTTCAGGTTCAAGTCGCCTGGGCATGACGAACCATTATCATCGTCCACTCGGAAGGACAAACGAAAATTGACGTTCAGGTCGAAAATGTTCGTTCGAGCTTGGTTTGGCCTGGTAATGTTATAGTCGGCCACACCTGGGCATGTCCGTGACTGGGTGGAGAGACACAGGGGCGGCAGCACGGGAGAGCGAACCGAGTATCAATTGCGGTGGCACGTGGCTCACGGACGAATGTTGCAATCGTACAGAAGACGGTTGCTCATGCCAAACTAAAAACCACGTTGATGTCGTACGAGAAGCAGACGCTCGTGCTCCGCGATTCGACCACCAACCTCAGCCTCCCGTTCGGCAACTCGGCAACTCGTCAAGCTCTCAGAACAATGCCTTGTGGCAGGATGACATCGCGCTCACGCGGGTGGGATGCGATTGCTGAAAAATACTAGCCATCCCGAGGGCAGCTCTGATACCCTTGCCGTCGCCCCATGCACCAACTCACGCTTGCTCAGCGTCTTCTAGCTCGGATCGGCCAAATCTCGCAGCGCAGCGACGTGATCGTGCAGCAGCAAAGCATGTCGCGACCTGGCGGGAAGCGGATCAGCAAGTGGCAGTCCAAACTTCCGGCAGACATGTACGCGTTTTTTCAGGCGATCAATGGCCTGAAATTTCACTACAGCTTCGCCGATGCTCCCGATCACTACCATGGTCTGGAATTCTTGGGGCTCGAAGAAGACGGGCGCAAACTGATCGATACTTTCCGCAACGTGTATCGTTTGCCGCATCAAGCGGCTCGAAAATATCCTGAGCATTTTTTTCAAGACGGGCAGATCGATCCGAATGCTCAGGTGCTGTTCTTCTTCGGCGACGATGGCGGGTGGGGCATCGTCATGACGGGGGAAGGCGAAAACGCTTCGTTTCATCATTGGGACAACGATGGATACGTGCGGCACCTGAGTGGCTCGTTCACGGAGCTGGTCGAGCGGCTCATCACGCGAGGGTTTGCGCATACGTGGGCTCATTCCGATACCCATCCAGATACGGATGATGTGCTGCGGCGGCTCGCCAATCCAGCTCCACCAAGAAAAACCTTCGAAGTGACGGTGGAAGCGTTGGAGCTGCGTTCGGCAACCGAAATGCGTATGGCGCTGGTCAAGTCCTGGCCCGAAGACGTACACGACAAGGTGCTACGGGCGCTGGGAATGACCAAGCAGGCCAAAGGGGCAACGACTGCGGACAAAATAATGCTGGTCGAGAATGCATGCGCAAACCTCGAACCGATTACGGACAAATTGGCAGCGTCGGTCATGAACGTGCTTGGGCATCGCAAACGTACTCGCGAAGATTTTGCCGCGTTTTTCCGATGTGACGCTGGCCCGGTAGCTCTGCTGAAATTGCGCGTCGAATACATTCAAGGCCCCATTCCGCTGCAACCTTTCGGTGAAACGCTGCTACGCGTTTTGCACAACGTGGAAGAGTTTCACGTGACCGAGGGCTCGCCTTGTGCCCCCGAAGTGATCAATTTCATGAATTTGCGGCGGCACGGCATCGAATGGAGCCCGCTGATATCGTGCACGTGGGATTTCGAGTTCAAAGGAAAGGCCAACAAACTCGCGACGTTCGACGTGACGCTCGACGCCGAGCACGCGCGAGGCATGGAGGTGGGCAAGACGTACGCTTCCACGGCATTGCCCAGCGTCGAGGGGCGTATTGGCTGAGAACGCGATGACGTGTCTGGTGGTGGGCGACGCGAACGCGGACCTGGCTGCATCGGTCGAGTTTTTCCCGCACGAGGGAGACGATACGGGCATTTCTGCACTTGGCTTTCAAAGCGGCGGCACGGCGGCGAATGTGGCGGTTGCTTTGGCACGGCTGGGACAAACGTCGCGACTGCTCGCACGAGTCGGCGAAGATCCGGCCGCGGATGTCGCTTTGCGCGCGGCAAAACATGCAGGAGTCGACCTTTCTTTCGTGCAGCGTGATCCGGTTTTGGCCACGGGGCTATGTTTTGCGGTGATTTCGCCGGGCGGCGAGCGGACGTTCTTCAGTTACCGAGGCGCCAATGTGGCGCTTGGATTGCCTGAATTCGACCTCATTTTTCGCAATGTGGCCTTCTTGCATGTTTCAGGGCACGCGCTGCTCGAAGGTGCGCAACGACAAACCGCGCTGGCTTTGATCGCCGAAGCGAACAAACGAGCGGTGCCTGTCTCGCTCGACCTGTGTTTGCCGCTGATTCGCATGCGAGCGTCCGAGCTTTTGGATCTCGCACCACGGCTATCCATCATTTGTGCCAATACCCAGGAGCTTTCGCTGCTCGGTGCGTCAATTGGTTTGTCAGGGAATGGCATTACGGTGATTGATGAAACGCTCTCTGCGTTGCTGGGTGCAGGCGCGCCGCTCGTCGTGGCGAAGCTCGGGGCGGCAGGGTCACGAGTGGCCTATGGTGACCGGCGTATCGACATTCCACCGATGCCCGTGACGGCGGTGGACACAACGGGCGCTGGGGATGGGTTTGTCGCGGCATTTCTGTTCACTACGCTTCGAGGGGGCTCGGCGGAGGTTGCGGCACGAATGGGCAACATCGTCGGAGCGCTCGTGGCGAGCCGTTCTGGTGCGGCCGAGGCATCGCCATTTGGTGACGAAGTGCGCCGGATGGTGGCAAAAATAGATTCAACCGGACAGCTCGAGACAATTTTTTCAAAATAGAATGACGAGACGAACATGCCGCCCGCCTGGAAAACACGACTCGATGCTTTACGTTTGAAGGACCTCGGCGAGATCTTTGGAGGTCAAACGAAGCCCCAAATGTACAAACTGGGGGTTGGGGCGAAGGACGCCGAAGGCGATCCGAAGCCCCAAATGTACAAACCGGTGATTGGCATGGTTCATTGCTGGCCCCTTCCTGGTGCTCCGGGATATTCGGGATATGGAATGGACACGATCATCGAGCGCGCGATCACGGATGCTCGTGCGCTTCATGCAGGCGGCGTGGACGGGCTCATTGTCGAAAACATGTGGGACGTTCCATTTCGTGCCGGGTCACATATTGCTCCAGAGAGCATTGCGGCGCATGCGGTCGTAGCGCGGGCCGTGCGGGAAGCAGTGCCATTGCCGTTGGGAATCAACCTGGTACACAATGGAGGCGTTGCGTTGCTTGGTATTGCCATTGCATCGGGCGCGTCGTTCATTCGCGTGTGTATGTTCACGGGCGCGGGCGTATGGGAAGCGGGATCGTGGGACGAGGGATGCGCGGCGGAGCTGATGCGGCGGCGAAAAGAATTGGGCGCGGAGCACATCAAGATCATTGCGGACGTCGACAAAAAGCATTCGGTACGTTTTCCGGGAATCGATTTACCGACGCACATTGAATGGACGCGTTTTTCCGGCGCAGATGCGCTGATCATATCGGGGAAAATGACAGGCGATGCACCGGACCTGGAAAAAATTCGATTGGCAAAAGCACAGGCAGGCGACTCGCCGGTGCTGATTGGAAGTGGCGCCACGGAAAACAACGTGGAAGCATTTCTCGCCGTGGCCGACGGCGTGATTGTCGGTTCGAGTATCAAAATGGACGGGCGTATCGAAGAGCCGGTCGACGAAAAACGCGTGCGTCGTTTCG
>CAZETM010000626.1:0-5952 GCA_964514885.1 uncultured Polyangium sp.
ACGAATTCCTCGCCATGGTCATGGCCATGCTGCCGCATGACCCGGAAGCCGCCGCTCGAGTCCAAGCCGAAGCACGCGAACGCACGCGCAAACTGCTCACGGACCACGGATTCGATCCCGCCATCCTGAATGAGCTGGACGAAGACCCGAACAAACCTGCGAACGATGCGCCGAAATCGCCATTTACTCGGGCCGACGTGGAAGCGCGAGCAGCGCGCGGCGAACGTTTCAATGGAGCAAACCTCGCGGGGCTCGACCTGAGCGGCCTGGATTTGCAAAAACTCCAATTCATCGGAGCCGATTTCACCGGGGTAAACCTTGACGACGCACGCCTCGATGGAGCCGATCTGTCGGGCGCTCGATTCGAACGCGCGTCCATGCGCCGCACGTCCCTCGTCAAAGCCATCGCGGAAAAAGCCGAGCTGTTCAAGGCAAACTTGTCGGAAGCGAATCTCTCAGAGGCGAACATGGCCGAAGCGACCATGCGTAATGCCATTCTGACGAGCGCCAAGCTGGACGGCGCGGATCTGCATGGAGCGACGCTGGCCGAAGCAAACCTGGAAGGCGTTTCGGCGCAAGGAACGGAGTTTGGCGAGGCGAACCTAACGGGCGTGATCATGAAGAAAGCCACGTGCGCTCGGGCACGCTTCGCACGCGCGACGCTCACGGATGCGGACCTGCGCGAGGCTATCCTGGATGGCGCGGATTTTTCGCAAAGCACCGTCGAACGAGCGGTCTTCGATCGGGCATCGTTGCAGAACGCGGCGTTTTACGGCACAAAAGCCAATGGTATTTCCATGGTCGAGGCGAATTTGACCAGCTTCCGAGCGGGCGAAGATGCGTCGTTCGTCCGCAGTTCATTCCAAGGATCACGCGCGGACAAATCGAATTGGTCCGGCTCTTCGCTGCGCGAGACGAACTTTCGGGACGTGAGCCTGGTGCACGCGAACTTGTCGAGCGCCGATTTGGAAGGGGCGAACCTGCATCGAGCCGTTTTGAAGTTCGCCATTTTGCGCAAGGCCAAACTGCAATCGGCCCTGCTGACGTGGGTGAACTTGTTTCAAGGATCCCTGCAAGCCGCGAACCTCACGAAAACCGATTGCCGCGGATCGAATTTTTATGGTTGTGAATTCCTCGATGCTGTCGTAATCGATACGAAATTCGAAAGCGCCAATCTGAAATCGACGAAGCTCGCCGGGAGGCACACATGACGGGCGCGGAGCGATTGACCGAGGCGATTGCGCAATTTCGCGCGACGATGCTCGAACTGTCGAAGCGCCCCGAGGTGGCGAACATGCCGGATCTGCCGGATCCGTCGGCGATCGCGGATCTGCCGCCCATGGTGACCAAGCTGGACCTGGCGGGGGAAAACCTGCGCGGAATGCAGCTCGAAGGCGTCGTTTTCCAAAACGTTCGATTGACTGGCGCGGATTTGTCCGGAGCGAACCTGGCCGGGGCGTTTTTCGTGGGATGCGATTTGAAAGGAACGATCTTCGTCGGCGCATCGCTGCCCAAGAGCATGTTCACGTCGATCGAATCGGAAATGGATCCGTCGGCGCCGGTGGACATGCCGCTCGAGGACTTGGGATTGAGCGAAGAACAAATGGCGCAATTTCGCAAAATGGGCGTGCGAGGGATGCGGCGCAAAGTCGTGGATATGACGAATGTCGATTTCACGAATGCGGTGCTGCGGGAAGCGATGTTCGAGGGCGTCGATTTGAGTGGCGCGGTTCTCGATGGCGCCGATGGAACGGAATTCACGATGCGCACGTGCTCGCTGCTCGGGGCTTCGCTGCGTGGCGCGCAAATGGCGCAGGCTTCTTTCGAGGAAACGGTGCTGGCGGGTGCCGATTTTACAGGCGCATCGCTGGCGACGACGAATTTCGAGACCTGCGTGCTGAGCCAAGCGCGTTTCGATGGTGCAAAGCTGGTGGATTCACGTTTTGAGGCGTGCGAATTGACGGGCGTTTCTTTTACGGATGCGCACATCGACGGGGCGGCATTCGTGGATGTTTTGCCGGCGGTCTTGCCGCTGGCGGGGGCGAAGGCGATTCATCGATTGCAGGCGCGCGGAATGCCGCTGCATGGGTTTTCGGGTTTTGGAGGGAATCAACGCGGCGCTCGTCTCGAAGGATGCGATTTGCACGGAATGGACCTTCGTAATGCGGACTTTTCCGGCGCATCGCTCGTGGGGAGCAACCTGGCGGGATGCAACCTGGCGGGGGTGAATCTGTCGGGAGCCAATGCGACGGGCTGCGATTTCACAGGTGCCGACTTATCGGGTGCAAAGCTCGAAGGCGCGACCTTGTCGAAAGCAACGCTGGTCAAGACAAACCTATCCAAGGTGAACGTGACGCGGGCGTCGTTCGAGGGCGCTGATCTATCGAATGCAACGCTGCGAGGAGCGCTGGCCCAAGAAGCAGACTTGACGGGGGCAAACCTGGCGGGCGCGGTGCTCGATGGCGTGGTCCTTCGGCACGGCGTATTGACTGCGGCGCGATTGCGATTGGCGAGCCTGGTGCAAGCGAATCTCGAGAAATGCGACGGGACGGGCGCGGACTTCGAGGGGGCGAATTTGACGGGGGCAAACCTTCCGTTCGCGCGGCTATGCGATGCGAAATTCGATCATGCGGATCTGCGGGGCGCGCAAATGCGCGGGGCGGACCTGACCGAGGCGGACTTGAGCCACGCGCAGCTTGGGCAAAACAGTTTTGTGAGGGGCATTCTCACGGGTGCGAATTTCAAAGGCCGGGATCTATCGGGTGCTGATTTCACGGATGCGGATGTGGCGGGCGCGGACTTTTCCGGGGCGAAGCTGGTTGGGGCGAATGTGACGCGAATGGACGCACGCGATGCGAAATTCACGCGGGCGGTGCTCGCGAAAGCAAAAGGCTCGGCACCGACGTTTTGGAAAGCGCAAATGGCGGGTTGTGATTTGCGCGAAGCACAGCTTCCAATGGGGTGTTTCGAGGAAGCGTGTTTGCAGGGTGCGCTGCTGGCGAAAGCGGATCTTTCCCAAGCGTTTCTCGTGCGGGTCGATGCGACGGGCGCGAATTTCGTCGGGGCGAAGCTTCGGGATGCGGATTTGTCGCATGCGTGGGTCATGGACGCGGATTTTACGCAAGCGGATTTGTCGGGCGCGAAGGTACATCGCATGGTGGATCGAGACGCCGTGTGGACGTTGGCGAATCGAAGTGACGTTCGTGGTACGGACGCGGACTTGGCCGCCGCTGAAGATTGGCAAGCTCCCCGGGTTTGAAAGGACATGGAAACGATGAAATCATTTGCAACATTGCCATTGGACGCCGACAAACCAGCGGATTCCGCGCCTGTTTCTGGGCCGCGGCTGGTGACGCCGTCGGGCGCATCGGCGAACGTGGAGGGGGATCGCATCGAAGTGCGAGACGTCGGGGGAAAACTGCTTTTCGAGTACGACGCGGCGACGGGGCGCGGTTCATTGACCATGCCGACGGGGGATTTGGCGCTTCATGCGCCGCAGGGAAACATCGATATCGTGGCGGGTGGTACCGTGCGATGTCGCGGTGAAAAGGTATCGTTTGCGTCAAAAGTAATGGCATTTTCGAGCGAGCGGGCGGACGTCTTGTTTGCCGAGGCGAATGTGCGCGGCGTGCGTTTGTCGGCGACGGTGGACCAGGTGCGAATGGTGGCGGACCGAATGGAGCAAGTCGCGGTGAACGTTCTTCAGCGGGCCAAGCGCGTGATTCGGCACGTGGAGGGGCTGGAGCAAGTGACGGCAGGGCGTTCGAGGACGATCGTCGAGGGGGCGTATTCGGTAAAAGCGGCGCGCGCATCGGTCGATGCCGAGGACGACGTCAAAATCGATGGCAAACGTATTCATCTGGGCTGAGGGAGAGGAGAAGGACCATGCCTTTTACGATTGCAACGCGGGGTGGCGGGGGCGGGACGGCGTCGTCGGACGTGAGTATCAATCAACCGCCCATTCCACCTGCGCCCATTCCTGCCCCGAACCAAGTGCAGATGTCGCAGGCGAGCCCGGGAACGTGCTCCACGAAGGTGAAAATCCTCAATCAGGCGATTGTCACTACGCAATCGGTGACTACGCAGAGCAATGGCAGCCCACCAACCGCCAAAGCCGGGGTCATGTCGAAGGTGGTCAATGGCCCCGCGAAGTTCCTCCAGGGGTCCGCTGCCGTGACCGTGGAAGGACAGCCCCCGGGTTTTCAGTCGGCGATGTTAGGGCAAAATGGCACTAGTTTCAATACGATCGGCGTGCACGACAAACCATCGCAGACGAAGGTTACCATAGCGAGATAACGGCTTGCCGACCACGCAATTCACCGAAAGGTTTGTCCAATGTCGAATGATGCGCAATCAGGTGGTGACGGTAGCGGCCCGTCTGAAAAGAAAATCGACTGGTCGCAACAAATGTTTTTTGGGCCATTGCCCACGGCATCGCCCACACCAGCGCCGCCCAAGGTGGATCCAGCCGCGACGCAGGTCGGGCTACCGGCTGCGCCGACTGTGCTCCCATTCAGCGAAGGCGCTTCGCCATTGCGCGAGCCCGCACCGATACGCAGCGAGCGGCCAGATTTCACCGGAACGCTGCCATTGCTTCCGGATCCCCCGGTGCCTCCGCCCGCGCTCGTAATGCCTCCCGCCACGGTGGTGGAGCCGCCAGCGATGATTGCAGCGGCGCCCGCGCCAGCACCAATTCCGGTGCCCCTGGTCGTCCATTCGACCCCCGCGGAGGAACCTGCACAACCCCCGCCGATGAAGGCTCCGGCGCGAAAAAAGCAGGTCGCCGCCGTGCCTGCGCGCCCGCCTCGCGCGTGGATGTCGAAGTTTTACGAGGGATTTGGTGTAAAGAAATGAGCCGAATCGGTCACTGTCCCGCCGGTTTCTTTTTCTGCGACTGAAATTGAACGCCGAGATTCAACATGTAACTTTGACCAAATGATACTCTGCTGCTTTCACTGACCGTCGTACTGACGGCAAGCTCCGGCAGCAGGCGCAATTTCGTGGACGCCTGAACCGCGAGTCCAAGCGTACCGCCAAGATTAAACGCGTAATCACCGCGGCTCGCGTAGACGAAAACTTGGGAGCGCGGTCCCACTGTCAATTCATGAGGCCCAAATTTGAGTCCGACGAGCAGCGGCAATGGAACACTTAGGGTCGGTTCGATATCGTCCCACCCGTCGGCCGGCTGGACCCCAACGCTCACGGCTGGTGCGAACGCGATCGCAAGGCTCGGATCATCCGGATTCGTGAGCAATACCTTGGTTTGTACCTCGGCAAAGGTCGTGCCAAATCGGCCCCCGAGATCCACTCGATCCGTAACTCCGTACCGGTAAGCCAAGGCAATCGGCGGCAGCGGTACCTTCTGCGCTGAAATATCGCCAAAGAACTGAATTCCGGGCTCAATCGAGAATTCGGAGTTGCCTCGTCCCAACGTTTGCGCGGTCTGCACCGAGCCAATGGACATGCACCCCATCGAGACCGCTGAGAGCGAAAACGCAACGGCGATGTTGCAAGCATCGATTCGATTCATATCGATAATCCTCATTCAAAACGTTACGTGCACCATGGCGGACGAGGGGCTCACGAACAATCCCCAGTTTGTCGACGCACCATTGGCCGCGTGATCATTCTTGGATGGCACCTGCTCGGCGCCTGTTCTCCACAAAGGAATACTCGCGCCAATAGCCGTTAGCCCGCCGATCAAGAAGAGGACCCCCTGCACAGTGTCAGGGGACGGGTCGCCTTCATCCTCTTTCACCCGAAGTTTCATTGCTCCGAAGACGACGCCGGTGATGCCCGCGGTGGCGAACAATCCGCCGGTCATCATCAAGAGAATGCTACGGCGTTCCATGTTCACGGCGACCGGCGAAGGGGGAGCCACAACCATCCATGGCGGGGGACCGAAGTGTTCGGGACGATAATAGGGCGGCGGTTGACCGGGGAAGGTTTGTC
>CAZETM010000627.1:0-5952 GCA_964514885.1 uncultured Polyangium sp.
CCGCGGCCACTCCCGTAGGGTCCGTCGCGCTAGAAGGCGGGCCTTTAAATTAGCGGTTCGGTAGGCACATTCGGAGACGAACGTTCCATGACCCGCTTGGAGAGAAACGGCAATCCACTGCTTTGGGTAGTCATTTCCCTCAGTGCAGCCGGCGTCTTCTTCGCCGATGTGGTCACTCCACTCGGCGTTGCCGTTTGGGTCTTCTATCTCGTGCCGTTGGTGTTGTCGCTGTACACCTGGCGCATGAACAGCCCGATCCTGGTAGCCATGGCGTGCACGGCGCTCATCGTCGTCGGGTATTTCATTTCCTTGACGAACGTACTGCTTCCGCCTTCGGTTGCGCGCATCAATCGCGGCTTCGGGGTCCTGACCATCTGGGGGGTGGCGCTCATTGCGCGCCAGTTCATCGAGACCAAGCTGCGACTCGCGGAGCGGGACTGGATCCGCCAGGGACAAACAAGCCTGGTCACGAGCATGCAGGGTGAACAGAGTGGCGGAGAGTTGGGCAATAACATTCTAAAGTGTCTCTGCGAATACATGGAGGTCCCGGTGGGGCTATTTATTTTCGCAATGATCAAGACACTTCGCTCCAGCGCGTCGCGGGTTATGCTTTGCCCAAGAATGCAAAGGGTCCGACGGTGGCCCAGGCGGAACTCGTCGAGAAAGCCAATGACCTGGCGCGGGTCAGCCAATACAAGTCGGAGTTTTTGGCCAACATGAGCCACGAGCTGCGCACGCCGCTCAACAGCGCTCTCATTCTATCCAAATATCTTTCGGAAAATCACGAAAGCAACCTGACGCCCGAGCAGGTCAAACATGCCGCGATGATTCATGCGGCCGGTAATGATTTGCTGGCCCTGGTCGACGACATACTCGACCTGTCGCGCATTGAAGCTGGCCGGATGGATATGCATCCGGAGGCGGTGGAGCTGGCGCGGGTCGTCGATATGCTCACGCGTACGCTGACGCCCATTGCGGATGAAAAACGCCTTGCGTTTCGCACGGTCGTCGAGCCTGCCGTGTGCACGTGCGCCTTCTTGACGACAACCGCATTTCTTTTGCCGTGAACGACCCGTGCCGGGCAAGTCGAATGCAAAGTACCGCCGGGCATCACCAGACGGGTCGACAAGAAAGGGTCCACCATCGATTACCGTCACCGGCGAGGCAACGCGGCAAGGGGTGCAAGCTCGGTCGACGTCACCGGCGAGGCGACGCGGCAAGGGTGCAAGCTCGGTCGACTCCATCAGCGAGGCGACGCGGCAAGGCGAGGACCATGCGAGCGTCGGTTCGGTCCGTCTTTAGCCTTCGTCGTCGTGATGCCGTGGCGCTTCAGGTACGTGCGCACATGCGCGCGCTCCATGCCCGCACGGCGCGCAATCTCCGAGATGTTGCCCTTCGCCTCTTCGTACAACGATGCGAAATACTCACGCTCGAATCGCGCCAACACGTCGTGCTTCGCGTCCTGAAATGCTTTGCCCTTGAACGAAGGCAACGCTTCTCCACCCGCTGAAACCGATGACGCATGCGCACCGAAATGCGGCTCGTGCATCCCGCAACAGCGAGCATCTTCGCCAATCGACTTCGATATGCGGTATCCGCCCCCCTGTTTTAGCGCTTATGCTCTTCCCCCCGGGCTGGTAGTCTCGACAGACCTCGGAGCTGGTGCACGTCATGAATTACACGCTTCCGTTCTCCTTCTCCTGCAAGCAGCTCATGTCGCTGGCCGGCCGCGCCGCGGAACTGCTTGGGGATCCGTTCGGCGAGATGGAGACGAGCGTGAAGAATACGTACAAGAACGACACGGACACGACCTCCCGGGACGCGTGGGGCCATGTTGTGCACGTACGGCGTTCGTGGCAAAGCGTCATGCCGTCCGAGCTGGAGATCACGGCGCGGATCGAGGGGCTGCCCGGTGGCGTGACAGTCACGTTCAACGATGGCGACGTGGTGGCTTACGATGAGCGGATCGGAAGACGCTGCGAGATCACGGGCCGCCAAGACGCCGCCGACGCCACGCACCAGGCATGGTTACTCGCCATGTTCGAGGCCGCGAGCGACGCGACACTGGAGGACACGTGGGGCGCGCCGCCCGGCTGGGAGGCAAACGCGCGCGCTTGCCTACGCGCAGCGACGCGCTGCAGCTTCGAGCGCATAAAGAGCCCGCGCACGAATTGTTACAACCCATTCTGGACGCAGTACATTTTCGGGGAGAAAGACGGGGGACCCCGGTTCTGCGCGGGTTTTCAAGGGGACCTTGGCTTGCATGTCAGCCTCTCCCCGGTCATCCCGGTGCCACGGGGCATGGTTTACATGGCGTGTGTTTCTGCTTTCCGCATGCCCGTCCCGCCATGCAGCACGCAGCGCGCCGAGAACGTGGAGACGGTGGAGAGCCGGCTCGATGAGCCGCGCGCCCTGCCGCGCACCGGGGCCTCGGACGACGTTCCTTCGCTCGCCGACTTGGTGGGCCTGTACAACCCACGACCCGCACCGCCGCCGGCCGTCGTCCCGGTGCGAAAGCCATCGGTCGTGAAGGACTTCAATGCGGACGCCTTCGTCGCAAACGTCCACGGGGCAGGCGCGTGGCGCGTGCGGGTGTTGCGGGAGAAAAGCCCCAACAGGACCCTCGAGATCCGTGTGCAGCACGACGAGGGCGCCACGCCGTCATCGTTCACGGATTGGCAAGCATTCGTGTACAGGGAAGATATGCAAACGCACTTCGTCGGCGAGGAGCAAGAGGTACGTGCGGCGGCCTCGCGCCTCGTTGCATGGCTGGAGTCACAGGGCTGGACGACGACGGTCGACGGGCCGGAGCAATGACGCGTGATGGTGCTCGTGGGGTGGGCGAGCGGACGTGATCATGTTGAGCGCCGAGGCAAAGCATCGTCACGGAATTTATCGCGCTACTCCGCGAAGCTCTTGACATAACCGGCCAACCAGGCGAGGGCTCTGTCATGAGTTCAGATTCCTTCGCAGAGTCATTCATCAGGGAAATCTTCGATTCCGCCGGCGTAGGCATCCAAGGCCGCGCCCCCGGAGATATCCTCGTCAAAAATCCGGCGTTTTATGGCCGCCTCCTACGGGAGGCATCCATCGGTCTCGGCGAGTCGTACATGGACGAGTGGTGGGAATGCGACAGGCTCGATCTCTTCATTGAGAAGCTGTTGCGTGTGGACATCAAGAAAAAACTGACGGGTGGGCTTCGAATGAAGCTCCTCACAGTGCGTGCGCTTTTCACGAATATGCAAAGCCGAGCGCGCGCGCGTCAGGTCGCCGAGGTGCATTATGATCTCGGCAACGACCTCTATGAGGTCATGCTCGACAAACGCATGGTCTACACCTGCGCCTATTGGAAAAACGCAAAGACGCTCGACGAAGCGCAAGAACATAAGCTCGAGCTAATCTGCAAAAAAGCAGGCCTTCGCCCAGGTATGCGGGTACTTGATCTCGGCTGCGGTTTTGGCGGCTTCGCCCTCTACGCAGCAGAAAAATACGATTGCCACGTGACAGGTGCCACGATCTCCACGGAGCAACAAAAATTCGGCTCGGCAATCGCGAAACAAAAGAAGCTGCCTGTGGATCTTCGCTTGGAAGATTATCGCAACATCCACGGGAGCTTCGACGCCGTCGTCTCCATCGGAATGATGGAGCACGTGGGATGGAAGAACCACCGAAACTTCATTGAGGTCGTCCACCGCAACCTTAAAAAGGACGGGATCGCCGTCGTTCATACCATCACCTCCAACGAAGCCCAACGCCATGGCATCCCCTTCTTCGAGAAATACGTCTTCCCAAACGCAGCATCCCCATCGCTCGGACAATTCGGCAATGCCCTCGATAACCTCTTGGCTATCGAGGACGTACACAATATCGGGCCGGATTATCGACCGACGCTGCTCGAGTGGTGGAAGAAGTTTGATGCGGGGTATTCAACGCTCGATCAGAAGAAGTACGATCGGCGGTTTTATCTCATGTGGCGATTTTACTTGCTTGCCGCAGCGGGCGCTGTAGCGGCAAGAGAGTCGCAGCTCTTGCACTTCGTGCTGACCCATATCGGGCGCGAACAGCCCGATTGCCGCTTCTCCTGAAGAGAGAGGAAGAATAAAGCGAAAAACCTCAACCACGTTGACGGCCGCCACATCTTCCCGTCCGTAAACTGGTGAAATCATTCACCTGTAGACCTTGGCACATATGCCGCATATCGGCGTGGCCTGTTCCAGCAAAGCCGAATGCATGTCGAATTATTGCGTCGAGGGCGTGTGCTGTAACAACATTTGCAACAAGCCATGCCAATCGTCAAGGAGCGCCAAACAGTACATACAGCCGTAGTATTACGAGTTCGGGAAAATTCAGGTTGAGCCGGCAATAATCATTTCTTTCTGCGGCGTCGACCTGTATGCAACGATGGCGCAGCAAACGCGTAAAGAAACAAAATTCGGCTACGAGGAACGTGCTGCTCCGTTGAACATGCATGGCGCTTGTCATTTCTCCCAACTTGTGAAATACTCGGCCGTAATGAGCACTCTCGCACTGGGCACTGTCGTCGCTGGCAAATTTCGTATCGAGCGGGTGCTCGGCGAAGGCGGCATGGGTATCGTTTTGGCTGCGCACCATCTGCATCTCGGGCGCATGGTAGCCATCAAACTGTTGAAGCCCGAGGCTTTGGCGCATGCGAACATCGTCGCGCGGTTTGCCAATGAAGCGCGCAGTGCGAGCCGTATTCAAAGCGAGCATGTGGCTCGCGTTCTGGATGTCGGGGCGCTCGATTCGGGCGAACCGTACATGGTGATGGAATATCTCGAGGGGGCGGACTTGTTGCAGGTCGTGCGGCAACGTGGGCCGCTGTCGATTGAAGAAGCGGCCGATTATCTTTTACAAGCTTGCGAAGCTCTGGCAGAGGCGCACGTTGCGGGAATCGTGCATCGTGATCTCAAACCGGCCAATTTGTATTTGACTCGGCGCGCGGATGGTTCGACCTGTGTCAAAGTGCTCGATTTTGGAATATCGAAAGCGGCGCTCGCGGGCGATCAACCGAGCGAGCAGCATTTGACGCAAACGTCGAGCGTCTTGGGAACGCCTGGGTACATGGCTCCTGAGCAATTGCGTTCGTCCAAGCATGTCGATGCGCGGACGGACATTTGGGCGCTGGGGGTGATTTTGCATGAACTGCTGACGGGGAGGCTGGCATTTCAAGGTTCCACGGTGCCAGAAGTGTATGCAGCCATTTTGGCCAGCCCGCCCGAGCCTTTGCGTGCGGCACGTCCGGACGCTCCACCGCAACTCGAATCGTTGATTTTGCGCTGTCTCGAGAAGGACGCGATGCGACGATTTGCCAATATTGGAGAGTTTGCGGCGGCGCTCGTGCATTTCGCGCCGGCGTCGGGACGTTTGTCGGCGGAACGGATCGGGCGCATCATGGGAATTTCGCCGGCGGTCATGCAATCGGCAGGGAACCAAGTGGCGCCGGGCATGCCGACGAATTACGGGCAAGGTTTTACGTCGGCGCCGACGGTCGCGCATGGGCCCGCAGCACAACCTACGTCGATGCAGGGGCAAACGCCGATGACAGGTTATGGTGCACCTGGCCAAACTCCGATGCAGCAGCCGTACGGAATGCAATCGCCTCTGCCCGGGCAATATCCGGGGCCAATGCAGACGGCGGTTCCCATGGGCGGATATGCAGGGCAGCAACCGATGGCTCCGCAAGCGCCCGAAAAACAGAAAATGCATCCGTCGACCGTGGCGTTGATCGTGATTTTGGGCCTCATCGTGGTGACGTTCGGAGGGTGCTTTTCGTGTATGTGTTTGTCTAGGGACGGGGATTCGGAGACGCCGTCGGGGCAAGAAAATTGATTCGACGTCAACAATGGGCCGAAGACTTCGTCGCATCGGGCTCGAACATCGACGATCTTCTGGCCGCACGCGCCGATATGGAGCAAAAAAATCGCAAAGCCG
>CAZETM010000628.1:0-5941 GCA_964514885.1 uncultured Polyangium sp.
GTGATCCACTGCGAGCGGCGCAGGCGGAAATCATTCTCGACGTCGTGGCTCGCGACGGATTGATCGATCATACGCGCCAAGTCGGCGAATTGCTCGTCGGAGGATTGCACGACCTATGCAATCGGTATCCGGCGATTTTCTCGCAAGCGCGAGGGGCTGCGACCTTTGCAGCGATTGACGTACGCGACGCCGCGACGCGAGATCGCATTCTGCACGAAGTGCGACAGATCGGGCTGGAAGCAGGCGGATCGGGTGATCGTTCGATTCGTTTTCGCCCAGCTTTGGTCTTCGGTTCGCGTCACGTGGCGGAGGCAATGGAGAAGATCGATTCCGTAGCCACTAAGCTGGTCTAATCGTCGTCGGACGACGCTGCCGTCGGCTCTTCCTCTTCCCGCATGTAATCCTTGTCCCGATTCGCGTACACATACCGCGGCCTTCCGTCCAAGTGCAGCGCGAGCTTTTTCAGTTCGCTATCGAGGTATGCCGGGTCTTTCATGTGCTCGCGCATTGGGCCTTGCAAATATTCGTCGACCGCGGGTGCACTGCCCTTGTAGTATTTTTGAAACACCCCATAACGATAGAGCGCGCGGATGCGATTGAGGTCTTTCGATCCTGTCGTCAATGGCAACAGTTCGATGAACGACTTTCTCAATGCCCGCTCGCCGAGTTTGTCGAGCACTCGTTGCAGCGTATATTCGAGATGCTCGGGCTCGCAATGGCACGCGAAATCATCGTAAAGCAGCCGCATGATGGCCGAGGCTTCTGCGATGGGCATCGTGGCTTCGCGCTCACGGCCCATGCGTCGCACGAGAATCATGAAGGGTAGGGGACGATTGCCCGTCAGCAGAATCTCATCAGGATCTCGAAAATCGGGCTGTAGATAGGGAAAGTGACGAGGGTTCATCGCGTCAAACCCACCTCGCCCGTAGAACAGAATCCGTTGCCAAGAAACGGCATCGTCCGGCGAGTAGTATTCCATCTCGGCCGTCAGTGCGATGCGCATACCGTAATAACGTCCGGGTTGATCCGGAGCGGGCAACTGGATTTTTCCGCGAGCTTGCAAAATTCGCAGATAGTCCATCGCGATCTCGACGGGCGCGATCCGCAGCTCGTACGAGAGCACCGTACCGCGCGCTTCGGGCAGCATGTACAAATGCGACAGGTACACGACGCACAGATCGCGGGCGTAGTTTGGGTTGATCAGGATCGACCCATCGCGCACGCCGAGGATGTTTCCTTTTCGATCACGCGCGACGATGAGAAAATAGCGGATGTACGTGCCGTTTGGCGTGGGCTCGAGCGCATCGTCTCGCAAGAAGCGTTCGATGGCTTCTTGCCGCTCCATCTCGCCATGCCCGCCGAAGGCATTCCATAGGATTTGGTAGGCCTTGGCGAAGTCCGCGTCGCTTGGATCAACGATCTCCCACAGCTCGAAGGCGCGCGTCTCCCGCTCGATCATCTCCGCGATGTCTTGGTGGTAGAGGTCCTTTAGGCAAAGGCGCAAGCGGCGATTCGACGTGTGCACCGGACAAACCTTTCTTCGCGGCGGATCATCGAGTTTCCGCTGGAGCTGCGAGGAATGCAAGCACGGATGAAATTCCATGGCGACAGTAGGATTGTGCCACGGAAAACGCCCTGACTTGGGTCGCAACGTCATGATGAGAAAAACTGGAGCGGGTGACACCTCCGTTCTTGACAGGCAAACGGATCCCGATATTCGTGGCTGTTGGAGTGTTTGGAGAAGTGAAAATAAACTCTTTCGCCTCGAACAAGTGGTCAATGCGTGCGGGGATATTGCTGCTGAGCGGTGCAGCGGTGCTCGTCCCGTCGCAAGCAAGTGCGCAAACGGAAGCAGCCAAGGCAGCAACGCCGACGACGGCTCCTAGCGATTCTGCGCAAGCGCCGACGACGCCGCCCGGCGCGACGAGCGCTTCGCCGGAAGCATCGAGTGGCGCGCCCCTACCCGCAAAAGAAGCCGCTGTCAATGCCTCATCCGCACCTGATGACGGAAAAGGCGCCGGCGGCGAAGAAAAGCCAAAGGAAGACAAAAAAGAAGAGGCAAAGGAACAAGCAAAGGAAGAAGAGAAGGCGGAAGAAAAGCCGCTCGTCGAGTTCTCCGGTGCGGTCGAGATCTCGTACAGCTACAACTTCAACGACCCGTCGAACCGCGTGACGGCTTGGCGTTGGTACGACTATCGGCACAACGTGGTCGGGCTGCAAAACGCGATGCTCACGACGAGCTTCAACAAGGGGCCGGTGAGTGGTCAAGTGCAGTTGCAGCTTGGCAATTTCGCTGAAGTTTTCTGGGATGCGGGGCGTGGTCCCGAGCAAGATTTGCTTTGGCGGTTGATGCAGCAAGCGACGTTGAGCTGGACCACGCCATACGAGCGTCTTTCGATCGAAGGCGGCGCATTCAACGTGCCGTTCGGTCCCGAATGGAACGCGGCGTATTTGAATTGGACGTGGTCGACGAACAACTTGTTTGCGTTGATGCCATATCAAGTTGGCGGCGTGCGAGCAAACTTCGACTTGGGTCGCGGCTGGACGGCTCGGCTCGGCGTCTATAACGGCTGGGATCAGATTGTCACGGACAACAATCAAGCCAAGAGCATGATGGTTTCGTTCGAGTGGGAAAAACCTGACGACGAAGAAACGTACTTCTACGTCAATTACATGGTTGGCAATGAGCGCGACCAGGACGACGCTCGCGGGCCTTATGCTCGACACACGTTCGATGTCTATGGGCAAGTGCACGCAACGGATAGTTTATACCTTCGCGCGCACACGTTCAGCGGTTTCGAGCCTACGCGTGGCGCGACGATCGATGGCTGGTTCGGCGGCTCATTGGCGGCAAAGCTGGACCTTACCGATTGGTTGTCGATCGTGGGTCGCGGCGACGTGGTGTATACGGCGTCGGGCGAATCCGGCGAGAATATTTACCACGCCGATACGCTGCTGCTGACGGGCAACAATGCGAATGACTCGACGCTGCTTGGTTCAGTGACGGGGACGATTGACGTGCACACGGCGTCGAATGTGGCGCTACGAATCGAAGCTCGTCACGATCGCGCGGACTTTCCGCTGTTCTTCAAAGGGCAGGTGGCCAAAGACGCAACGACGGGCGAGGATATCTCGAACGCGAGCAATCAGACGACGCTGACGGCCGGGTTGACGACGTGGTTCTAACGCTGGAACGGTTAACTGCGTAGTTTGTGCTTTGGGAGCGCTTGCGGGCTCCCTCACCCCCAACCCCCTCTCCGTAACGGAGAGGGGGCTTCACGAGCGCCGAGATCAAGCTGCGGTTTACGCAAATTGGCGGAGTGGGAACACTGTTCAGAACGTTCGTTGGGCGCGGATTTTGGTTTGACTTTGGTCGACGAATTGCCTCTTTGAAGAACCTCTGGTAGGGTGCGCCGGTCTGGGGATTTTGCAGCACTGGATGAATCATGACCGAACACGTGGAAACTACACCCGTTCATGTCCGGGTGATTGAGATCAAAGGACTCTTTCGACAATACGATCATCGAATCTCGTTGCGAGATGAAGATCGAGTCACCGTCATTCATGGTCGTAATGGCGTTGGAAAGACCGCGGTGCTCACGTTGGTCGCGGCGCTGTTCAAGGGGCGATATTCGCTGCTGACGAACTATCCATTTCGGATGATGCGAGTCGAGTTTTCTGATGGCTCGTATGTAGAAGTGCGGCCCTCGGAGCATAAAACGGACGATCCGTGGCGCCGCAATGACTTTCGATTTGATGCAGTGTACGCCTTTAGCGGTGAGACCGAGAAAAAGCTCTCTTTGACCACGGATTTGCGTCGTGAGGTGGAAGCATTCGCGGCAGGACTCTTCTCGGTCGAGCCGGTGGCTGATGATGTTTGGCGCGATCGATCAAATGGCGATTACTTGACCGCGGAAGCGGTCGTTGAGCGTTATCCTGTCTACTTTCGCCATCTGCCAGATGACCAAGAGTTGCGGATGTTGTGCAAGCGTATTCCGCTCCATTTCATCGAGGCACAGCGGTTGCTCAAAGTAAATCGCGACGAACAACGAGCCAGGCACCGAGAGTCGCCGCCCGTAACTTCGACCGTGGATGAAGTTGCAGGACAAATGATGGGGTTCGTCGAGCATGCGGATTCCGCTTATCGAACCACGTCCACGCGTCTGGACGATACCTTGCCCGCTAGGCTCTTTTCCGCGGCACCGAGAACCAATGCGCTGGATAAACTGAACGAGCGCGCGGAAACCTTGGAAAAGGAGCGTGCTCGGCTTCGCGACATGGGCCTCATCGCCGATTCTAAATCGCAATTCGATTGGTCCGCGCTCGACGAGACAAGACGCGCAATGTTCGCCGTGTATCTGCAAGACAATGAAGAAAAGCTCGCGGTGTTCAAAGAACTTGCCGATCGCGTGGAGATTCTCCGCAAAATCGTCAATGACAAGTTCGCCCCGAAACGAATCGATATCGACAAGGATGCAGGTTACCAGGTCATCAGTCACGATGGTCAGCCGCTCGATCTGAGCAAGCTCTCGTCTGGCGAACAACATGAGCTGGTTTTGCTGCACAATTTGCTCTTCCGCGTCGAAGCAGGCGCGCTCGTTCTTATCGACGAGCCGGAATTGTCGCTGCACGTGGCTTGGCAAAATGAATTCTTGGAGGATTTGATTCGCATTGCGAAAATGGTTGGTTTCGATGCCTTGATCGCGACACACTCGCCGTATATCGTGGGTACGCGCGAAGATTTGATGGAGCGTCTCGGAGGGCCGACGTGACCTCTTCCGTGGACCAGAATCCATGGGGCGTAGCGCCGCCACCGCCGACGACCGTCTCGGAATTCTTCAATGCAGCCCGCAGGACCGTGTCCTTGTTGGTCGAAGGAGGGTCGGACGCTCGTTTCTGGCTGAGACGCGTCGATCGTCGAGTCTGCCAGGTCTTCCCAATGAACGGGAAAGCCAATGTCTGGGAGGAATTGAAGAAGGCTCGCGCTGCGGGAAAGCCTGCATTCGTCGCGGTTCTCGATGCCGATTGCGAGCGACTGGAAGGAACCATCGTCGATGATCCCGACGTCGTTTGGACCGATTTTCATGACCTCGAAACGGTGCTCATCGCCTCGCCGGCGCTCGAACACGTTTTGCATGAGATCGGTTCTATTGATCGGTGCGAGGCATTCGAGAAGGAAAAAGGAATTCGTCCAGCGCTCTTGGCCAATGCCGTTCCGCTCGGTCGGCTTCGTTGGTTGTCCTTGCGTCAAAAGCTCGACCTGACATTCAAGAAAATGCAGTCGAGGAAATTCCATTACGTCGACTATCGATCCTTTTTCGAGGAACGTAGCTGGGAGGTCGATGTGCGCAAAATGGTCAAGCGGGTGCTCGATTTCTGCAATCGGCCAGACTTGAAGGTCGATGCGCTCATGCAGGACATGGATGCATTACCCAATGCGGATCCGTGGCAGGTCGTCTCAGGGCACGATCTCGTGGGAATCCTGATCGTCGGGCTGCGCTCGAAGCTCGGAAGCCGCACCGACTTGAACATCGAAGACTTCCAGCAGTCGCTGCGGCTCGCGTTCGAGCAACGGCATATCGAAAGCACGAACATGTATGCCGCGCTCAAGGCATGGGAGCAACGTCACGAGGGGTTTCGCATTTTCCCATCGTGATCCAGGCAGGTTTGAGAAGGATTTTGACAACGCCCGCCCCAAATCCGCGGACAAACCCCACGAGGTTCACGAACTTTAGCCTCGTGACCTGAATTATTTCAACAACTTACACGATGCTCGGATTTGCCCTGATGGGTTCGAGCTGATCGCCTGATGGGTTCGAGCCGATCGCCTGATAGGTGACTGCCAATGCCTCAATGAGGGATAGGCGTCGGCTCAATGGGTCCTGGCTGATCGCTTGATGCGTGATGGCCGATGGCTCAGTGGGTGATAGCCTCGCTCAGG
>CAZETM010000629.1:0-5939 GCA_964514885.1 uncultured Polyangium sp.
CTGCTGAGGTTGCTGCTGAGGCTGCTGCGAATGCTGCTGCTGATGCTGCTGATGTTGCTGATGAACTGCTTGCGGCGCAGGCGGCGGAATGCTTGCAGCACCAAGCAAATGCCGCGCTTGGCTGTGCTCGAACGCTTGCGCGCGTACGGCATCTTGAAGCGCGACCAGATCTTGCAGCATCTCCTCGGCCTTCTGATAGCGCTGCTGCGGCCGGCGTTGGCATCCACGCATAACGACCGCCCCGAAACCTTGCGCGATGCGATCGGTGCGTCCGGAATCGACGGGTGGCGCGTCGGTCATCAGCTTGGCGCGCGCGAGCTCCGTGTCCTGTGCATCGCCGAAGATGTGTCGGCCCGCAATCGCTCGGTAGAGCATGGCTCCGACGGCGTAGAGATCGGACGCGGCAGTGACGTCGCGCGAGTTCAGAATTTGCTCGGGCGCCATGTACTCGAGCGTTCCGAGGGCCATGTCAGCTCGCGTGAGGTTTGTCTGTTCCAAATCCTCACCCGCGGTCGACTCGATACGACCCATGCCGAAGTCGACGACGATCCCGCGCATTTTGTTGTTCGGCTGCGGCTCCATGATGATGTTGCCGGGCTTCATGTCGCGATGGATGATGTGCGCTCGATGCAGACCGCAGAGCGCGCCGATGACATCGCATCCGACGTCGATCGCTTCTTCGATCGATAGCTTGCGCTGATGCAGGATCTTCGAAAGCGGAACGCCTTCGATGTACTCCATGACCAGCACCAAACCGGCTTGCTGATCTTCGATGAAGTCCACGACGCGTGCGACGTGATCACTTCGGATGCGTCCGAGCAGGTTTGCTTCGCGCCGAAACCGCGCGACGACCTCGCGATCATAAGCGGCCGCGGGAAGCAGCGTCTTGATCGCGACTTTCATGCCGATCGCAAGGTGCTCGCCTGCCCACACCTCGCCCATGCCGCCGGCACCGACCCGTGCGTCGATACGATACCGACCCGCAATGATTGAGCCCGGAACCAAATCCATTATGGGTGCATCGTAACGGAGTCGAGGCTCTGTCGGGAAGAGATGTTACGAGCGATCGTTGATCGCAGTTGGGCTCACACGGCTCACCACAGCCCGGAGCCCGGGCCGATGCGGATGAAGTACTACCGTGCCGTCTCGCAAGCGCCGATGCTGCGCCTTTGACCGTCAACGGGTGCCTGCCCTAGAAAGTCTCGCTGCTGCGTCGTCGTGGCAACAGGTGCGCGCTGGATCGCGGGTGACGCCGGCAAGAGCGTGTAATCGCCTTTGGCAGGATCGACGAAAAGTCTGGCGAGAGGAACCGACAGCGACTGTTTGTCTTGGCCACTTTCGCGCGACCACACATCGAGAGGCCGGACGCGATCGGCAACGATCACGCGGTCGATCACGTTTCCATCGCTCGTCACGAGCATGGCGTCCGCTCGTGTGGACAGTTCGAGACCGGCGCGACGGCGATCCTGGTGATGGAGAATGTTGTTCGAAACGACGTTCGTGCCGCGACTCAATCGAATTTGCACTGCGTTTCTCGCGCCCTCGGGCATGACCACCGTGTTGTGCCTGATTTCGAGCCCACGCGGTCCAAAACGCCCATCACCGTCTTCGCTCGAGCTATCTTCGATTCCGTCGGCGTCTCCGAAAGCAGCAATACCCAGCGCTGAATTGTCGAAGAGCACGTTGCCTTGGATGACCGAATCCCAGACGCCGTCCAAATTGATACCCGCTCCGCCCCTGCGTTTCTTGTTGGCAATGGCTCCCGAGCCATTACGATAGATCAAGTTTCGCTCGATGACGGCGCCACTGATGATACCGTCGATTTTTCCATCGTACATGCTCCGCCCACTGCGATCGTATTCTGGTTTTTCACGAAAATCAGCATTGACGTGCAATCCGCATCCGTCGTTGTCGTGCAATAGGTTGGCGCGGACGATCGGTCGGTCGCCACTGTTGGACAAATAAACGCCGTGCTCACGACGACTGCTGAATACTTCGTTGTGCTCGACCGTGACGTCGTCCGAAAACGATGAAAATATTCCCCATCGGCCATTGTTCCCGAAACGTCCATTACGAATGGTCACGTGCGAGCCATAAAAAATCGCCAAAGCCGCTCGGTGGGCTCCATGGGAAGACAATCCATCAATCACAACATGTCGTGACTTTTGAATGACGATGGTATCGCGGCAATTCTTCTTTTCGCAATTCGGCACGGGACGCACGACCGCCTGGCGACCGGTGGCAAAAATCGTGATCGGCTTGGACATTTCACCGCGCAGGCCATTCAGCTTGAATCCTGCATATTCGCCATCTGCGACCAGAATCATGTCGCCTGGAGCCGTCGCCAACGCAGCAGCGCGCTGAATTTCTCTACATGGTGCAGCCGAAGAACAATCATTGAAATCACGTCCCGTTGGGGACACAAAGAATCGTCTTCCCAACGCGGCTGGTTCCGTTCTGCCAGCCAATGGCCCGGCCATCCCGATCGTGCGCATACGAGGCTCGGTGCGTAAATCGCCCGTATCCCCCTCCCCCGACGCTGCAGGGCGAGTGCACGACAGCAGCATGAGAATCGGCAGAGCCGCGTTTAGTCCAGCACGCATCCTACTTCCCCCTGAATATACGCAAACCTAACGCTCCCCATTGCTCTCGTCAGGCGGCGATCTCACAAAAAATACGTCAATGACCGCCCAGGACGACATTCGCGAAGCGATACGGTTGACACCAACCGAGCACCGGTGTAGGTGCAATTTTTCGGAGACAAACCCGTGGCCGGTCAGAAGTCGCCCCTTCAATACGATTGCACGAAATGCATCGCGTTTTGCTGCTCCATTTACGAGCGCGTCGAAGTTACCGATTTCGACCTCAAGCGGCTCGCCAAACATTTCGGAGTCACGACCGACGAAGCCACGCGCAAATACACGACCATCACAGACAAAACTCGTGTCCTGAAGCGCACGAAGGACCCCATCTTCGGCAAGTCTTGCAAGTTTCTTCACCCGAAAACCCGCGGCTGCACCATTTACCACGCACGCCCCAAGACCTGCCGCCAATACCCCGGCACGACCCGCTGCGCCTATTACGACGTCCTCCAATTCGAACAAACCATTCAAGAGGACAAAAACATCATTCCAGTCGTACGGTTGATGTTCAAAAAGAATTCGTAATACCTCACCCCTGACGCGGAGCGTCGCGCCACTGGAACGCTGGACGCGGTGAGGTCCCCCCTTGCGAAATTCGCCTTTTTGGCCGTAATCTGGACCAATGGCGATCCTTGATCTGTCCTTCGAGTCGGGCGAACAGACCCTGAGTGTCCGTCACTTCTCGGTTCACGAAGGGCTGTCGAGCCTCTTCGGCGCCACCGTCGTCGCGCGATCTCCCAAGGAAGACATCGATCTCGAATCGCTCGTCGGAAAAGCTGCTGGGCTGCTCGCAATCGGCAACTTGAACGCACCACGCGTATGGACAGGCGTGGTTGCTCATGCCGAACAGATCGACGTCGAGCCTCCCACGGGTACGTCGCTCGGTTTGTCCACGTACCTCATTCGCATCGTTCCAACCCTTTGGCTGCTCACGCAGCGCCGCGGCAACCGCATCTTTCAGAAGATGACCATTCCCGCGATCGTCGAAAAAGTCCTCGGCGAGTACGGAATCAAGCCGCAGACAAAATTCACCGAGCCGCATCCCGAGCACGAGTATCGCGTTCAGTACAACGAAACCGATTTGACCTTCGTCAGCCGACTGCTCGAAGAAGAAGGCATCTCGTATTGGTTTGGACAAACCCAAGGCCAACAAGGCTTGGTCAGCGAACTCTTTCTCGGCGACGCTCCCACGCGCGGCGACGCTCGAGCGCCCCTCCGCAATGCGGAAAACCCCAATCAAACGGGTAACAACGAGTGGATCTGCCGCGTGCACCTGACACACGAAGTTCGTCCGGGCGCCACAATGATCCGCGACTACGACTTCGAAAAACCGAAGTTTCTGCTACGCGGCGAAGCTGAAAAAACGAAGAAGGAAGAATTCTTCGAGCAATACGTTTACGAGCACGGCGCCTTCACGGACGACAAAGACGGCAAGCGTCGCGCCGACATCCTGCTCCAATCCGAACGACGCACCAAACGCCACATCACGTACGAATCGAACGCATTCGATCTTTCGCCAGGCTCGGTCTTCAGCATCGACAACCACCCGCGCGAAGATCTCGACGTGGGCAAGAAGCTTTTGGTTATCGAAGCACTTCATGAAGGCACGCCCGATGGCGAATGGACACTCACGGGCGAAGCGGCATTCGCCGACGTTCCGCACAGGCCTGCGCAACGGACGCCGAGGCCCAAGATCAACGGCCTGCAAAGCGCATTTGTCACCGGGCCCAAAGGCGAAGAAATCTACACCGATGCATTCGGTCGCGTCCGAGTGCAGTTCCACTGGGATCGCGACGGCAAGTACGACGAGCACTCCACGTGTTGGGTTCGCGTGAGCCAAGGATGGGCCGGCGCGGCGTACGGGATGATGACCATTCCACGTATCGGCCAAGAAGTGCTCGTCGGATTCTGGGAGGGTAACCCGGACGAACCCGTCATCGTCGGACGCCTCTACAACGGGAAGAACCGCGTCCCGTACAAACTGCCCGACGAAAAGACGAAAAGTACTTGGAAGACAAACAGTTCCCCGACAAACGGTGGCTTCAACGAGATCATGTTCGAGGACAAAACCGGCAAGGAATTGTTCTTCATGCAAGCGCAGCGTGATCTCCAAAAGCTGGTCAAACGCAACGAAACCGAACGGACCGGCGCCAATCGCACGATGGTTGTCGGGGCAAACCGTTCGAGCGTCGTAGGCGCCGTCGATGCAACGCTCGTAGGCTCGAAATACACGCTCGTGATGGCCAAGCCGAAAGACTTGAAGGTCGAAGCGATGGGCGAGCCGGACGTCGAAAAACAAGAGACGATGATCGAGATGGTCGAGGGCAAAATCACGCTCACGACCGGCAAAGCCACCATCGTGCTCGACGGTGCAACGATCTCGCTGAAGGCCGATGGAGACATCAAGGTCAAGGCGGGCGGCGAAGTCGTGATTCACGGCGGGCCCTTCGTGAAGATCAACTGCTAGGAGCTCGCCATGCCGCCTGCCGCACGAAAAGGTGATCTCACAGCGCACGGTGGAGTCCTCGTAGAAGGCTCGCCCGACGTCACCATCGGTGGAATGCCTGCTGCACGCCTGATGGACAAACACGTGTGTCCACTTCACGGGCCAGGCCCCGTCACGCAAACTTCGTTCACCGTTTTCATCAACAAGGTCGGTGCAGCACGCGTGGCCGACGCCTGCACGTGCATGATGCCCGCCAGCAGTTTGCCCGGGGCGAACAACAAAAAGGCCGAACAAGCCGAGTGGAAGTTCAAGGCAGATGGTTCGGCGGCGAAAGAAAATAAGTACGCGACCGAAGGAGAAGGTTCCGGGAAAAACCTCAAGGACGCCTTCAAAGACGCGAAAGACAAGGCGCTCGACAAGGCTGCCGATCAAGTTCTGAACGGACGCGATCCGAAGGATCAGAAGTGGCAACCGAAGGTCGCGGTCGGCACGAGCAAAGAGCTTTGGAGCGCGAGCAACATCCCCAAAGGCGCCGACGGCAAACCCGAAGACAACTACGCGAAATGGTTTGCTGGCGAAACGAAAGGCACGGCCTCCGCGGGCGCTGAGTTCTCTTCGATCAAGGACATGAAGGCCAACGCGGGAGCGAAGGCCGAGGTCGAAGGATCGCTGTTCAAAGCAGCAGGCAAAGCAGGCGACGCGAAAGGGTGGGGCGAAGTTTCGGGCGAAGCGAAAGTGCTCACGGCGAAGGCCGACGCGGGTGCTGGTGCGCAGTTCGAAGTGAAAAACGGCAAAGTCGAATCGGCGTATGCCGAAGCGCTCGAGAATTTTGAACCCGATGTCGTCGTGTC
>CAZETM010000630.1:0-5924 GCA_964514885.1 uncultured Polyangium sp.
ATGGGTCCGACCAGAAAATCGAGATCACCCGGCTTCCCCTGCCACCAATCAAGACCCAAATCATCGCGAGGTCGTAATCCTGCCGCACACCAAAAGCCTTGAAGCCCGTGCACGAGCGGGGTGAATAGACGCGTAATAATCGTGCTGTTATAGAGCAATGCCGAAACAATACCGTCTTCATCTAATGAGGCAATTGTTGTTGCATCTAGATCGGGCTCGCCGACTGCAAAAATTAGCTTACCAGTTGAGTACGCAGGCAGGATACAGCGCGCGGTCATCACACCGTGCCAACGTCCGGTACTGCGACTTTTTTCATCGGAGCACCATACAACTTCTTCGTCAAGCTTTCGAATGATCACCGCATCACCTTATTGTACACGATTGCCACTACGCTCGGCCAAACTGCACGACCCAAGGATGAGCGGCGAATATTTTATCAATTTTCGCGATTATCGTCTCTGCATCTTGCCCCGGAGCACTATGCCGCGCACGTTGCAACCGGAGTTCCCGCAACCTCAGACGACCAGTTTCATCAAGATTGGCACCGTCGAGAATCGCCGCAGCAGCTTCGTCGCTCAGCCCCGATTCTGGGGCAGCAAACAGCGGCACTGCTCGCACCCACTCTGTAAACTCCGATGGCTCCTCACGCATTGCCGAGTCGAAGAAATGAGCCACTGCGCCTTTCCAGCGGCGGTCGGATACATAGGAAAGCTCGTCGCGTCCTCCATAACGATCCTTTCGATGCCACCGTTTATGCTGCGCCTCGACAAAACAGAACGCTAAGTCATCCACAATGCTCGGCTCTTCTGGCAAACTTTGCAGAAGTTGCACAGCTCTCGCGTATTCGGTATTCCACATCCTGGCGACATGGTCATAATCGAAAAAATAAACCATATCGGCCACAGGCCAAGGAAACACCACGTCTCCATCAAAGCGAAGAATGCCAGCTCCTGCCCCCCACCATTGCACGGGTGATGCTTTCCTAGCAATTTTCTGCTCGTGATTGTATCGCAACACATCCCATATCCACTCGAAAAGGGGGCCGGCAAGCTGGTGCTGAGATTCCCAAGCGCCTTCTTTCCAGCCGAAAACTGCTTTTCGGCCCAATGCACGTAAGCCGATAAGCCTCGATTGTTCGGTTTCAAGTACCCCCCAAAACGCTTTTTTCTCGGCGTGGGTTTGCGCTAGTTTTTCCAAATCAATACGCTTATCCAATGCGGGAAGCGGAGGAACGAGCCGCAAATCCAGTGCTTCTTTCCATATTCTGGTCATGAGCGAAGCAACAGCGCGTTCGTCCCGTGGATGTTTGTCCATTGCCGTAAGCCAATTTTTGATTAATTTCGAAGGAGCATTCTTGCAGATCCTCATTAATTTCGGATCTCTGAGCCAGTCTTGTGCGGCTGGGAATGCGCTGATTTGAATCCCGAGTTGTTTGACAAGTTCTGAATGCTCTGCCGCATCTCCCGCACGATCGGAGGCGGTGCTGCTATTGGGTGCTTGGGCGGTCCGGCGAGCCGGTGGTTGTCCAATTGGGGGGGCCGATTCTCGGATCCCGTGAATTGTGTCGAGAAGCTCGTGAAATCCGTCGTCAGAGGCGGGGAAGTTCGTCAGATCAACATAATATGTGCCTGTCATCCACGATGGGGCCGCCTCTTTCCATGACGTATGGCGCAATATCGGAATGAACTTCCGATGGTCTGTGCCGGTAACGACTTCGCCCGTGATCACCGCACCTTCGTAGCCCACGCCGCCGAATCTGCCATTGGACTTTTCTCGGTACTTCGGCGTGCAGATCATCACGACGAAATCGCTTTCCCGGATCGACGTCTCCATAAATTTGGGCAATTGATCACCGGGAGCGAGAGCCCAGCGATCCAGAATCGCGTCAACGCCCTCGCTACGCAATCGCTCGGCAAGCGCTGCGACCCATTGCCGATGCTCGGGTGAATCCCACGAGTAGGAAACGAAGACTTTCGGCGGATTCATGGCATGTGTCCTTTGCTCGGGGCGGATGTCTAGCCTGACCGTCTGCACGTGTCGAGTGGGTTTTGCCGCGTGCTCCACGCTTTTACTCCTCGCTGCCAGGACCGACCGCGCCTGCGCAAATGCCCTCGTGGTTGGTGATTGAACGACGCCGACTCAGGTCGCCCTTCTTGGGGCATCCGGGTTAACACAGACTTGCACTCGTGAGTTGGACGCGATACACCCGCCCCCGCGCAGCATGAGATTCTTGCTGTTCCCGGATTGATACATGAGATACCACGCTGAAACACTGTCAAAGGATGTCTCTTCCCGGGTTGGTTGCATCTCGGGACGTGCAAACATCGCTGCCATCAAAGGAAAAATCGCGCGAAGCGGTATCCGAGACCCGGAGCTATTGACCGCAGTCGAGCAGCTCGCCGTCTACTTCGAAGAACTCGTACAAGGGCTCGGCGAGAACGGCTTCAAGCTTGCGTACCGCCAGGAGATCGGAGGCGAATTTCTTGATGAGGCAGACGCCGCGGTACTCGCGCAAGCCGAGGCCCGCAAAGTGCGCACGACGATCAACAAACAGACCGCGAAGCGACTGGCGAAGCTCATCGGTGAGCGCGCACGAGGGTGGAGCGACTAATGCGCGTTTGGCCACGGGCGTGACAAAGGTCGAACTCCGAGCGCTGTGCGGCGGCACACTCGGCCAAAGGTGGCGGCACGTTTGTACAATCGTGACGGGCGCCTCTTGCACGCACCAATAGCCCCGACTATTTTCGCGGCGCTTCCGACTACCGATCACGACTTGCACAGGGAGAAACCGTGACATTTCGCACAGAGCGTGACCGTGACGCATGGCCTACCATTCGCGGTTTCGTTTATCAGGTAGAACTGAGCGTGCTCGAATGGCTACAGCTCGGCCTGGATGAGGCTCTGGAGCTTGAGCGCGGCGAGGACATCGACAAGATTACCCGTGGTCTCGGCGATAGTGAGGAGCGCCTCCTGGAGCAGATCAAGCACCGAGTAGACCACATCACCCTTAACTCCGCGTCATCGCTTCCCCTGCCACCTTGCTGAGATCTTTCTTGCCGACTTGCCGATACGATTGGATAAAGCTATCCGTTTTGATAGGTTCGTCTTCCCCGGCCAATAGCAAATTTGCAGAGAAATCAGCTTTGGCACGCTCCCTGCTTGCAGTATACTGCGCTCGCTCATGCGTCTAGTTGTGCTTTTAAACCCTTGAGGACCCACCATGCCGAACGATCCGATCCAAAATATCACGTGGCACGGGCATCAGCTGTTGAACTTCGGCGGACACGAAGGCTGCGTCACAGCGGTAGCAATTTCGTTCCCCCAAGCTTCGCCGCTTTCCGCCAAGCGGCTTGTTGACGGGATAGCGTTAACAATTCCAGCGGGAATCGAAGTCGTCCCAAAACCGGCATTTCAAATCGCGAACATTCGTGCAATCGTGTCCTTTGACGGCACGGACGTGGCGGTTGCCAACGACTACAATATCTACGCCTCTCACGGCGCACGGTCGGCCGCTCTGGTGGCGAGTTTGCCGGCGAATGTCATACGGCACATTGAGCGCATTCGAGCTGGGGGTGCGATAACGTTTACGTTGCAGATGCACGGGGAAGTAAGCAGGTTGTTTGAAAATAACGCAATGATTTTCGGAACCGCTCCTCAAGCATTTGATTTCAAGACAAATGTCACCTACCCGCGGGACACGTGGGTAACGATGTTGAACGAAACCGGTATGGGGGAGAATGTCGTCGTGGAAGTCCCGCTTCCCCCGTGTCCGAGCGACGATTGGCAGCCGATCTGGAAGGCCCTCGCGACGGCCCGCGATAGCGTCAAGGGCGGTGGAGACACCGCCTGGAAGTCGGCTATTGTCGAATGCCGGCATGCACTGGAGCTTTGGCAAAAGCTCGAAAAGGAAGACCACGGTCCGGGATGGAAAGCACCTACGATGATCGAGCGAAACGATCGGACACGACAGCAGCGTCTTGATAACATCCGATGGGACCTGCTCCAATGCGCGCACGAGGCGGCACATAGTCCTGCCGACAAGTGGACGCGTGACGATGCCGTTTTGGTCTTGGCGGCACTCGCTGCCCTACTGCGAATCAGGAATCCGTGACTTATGCGATTAATTCGAAGGCGCGCAACACAGCGTCGTTCGCGGGCTTGAAAGCATGAAGGTCAAAATCACGGCAATGATGAATAATTGCGGGGCAATACGTTGAAGTATTGGCGAATGCAAATTAAACAACAGTTCTTCTGGATCCTGGATGATGGCGTCGGGCCGTACATCATTCGGAGCGATCACGGCCACGGTTACCGGGATCCGTTGAGAAAAACTGATCAGGTCCGTCGCAAGGTCAGCATCGAGCTGGATCTCAACGACTTTTTCGAGGATCCGATTGTTGTGAGACTGTGCCCGCTTCAAGCTGGCCAGTATCATCCCCGAATTTATAGGCCGCGAAATCACCCACTGACGGAAGAGACGTACGCGCATAGCTGGTCCGACAGTGTGAAATCGGTGCGAAGCATCCTGGTTCGTCTTGAAGAGGCATTTCTTGTGGTTGAGCCGCACCACGGAAATACGAACACTTTTGGGCATGAATTCCGCCAACTGCTGATTCTTGCCTGCACGGAGGTCGAATCAGCATGCAAAGCGATTCTGGTGGCCAATGGTTACCCGGCACCGACGAACGGTAGGTGGCAGACAAGCGACTATGTGAAGCTCATTAAGCCGCTTTATCTGAATCAATGGGAAGTGGCTCTTACCCGAAGCCCTCGCTATCCGAGCTTTGCCCCATTTCGGGCATGGGACATTGCCAAACCCACCAAGAGCCTCGATTGGTACAACGCATACAATATTACGAAGCATGATCGTGAGAATCACCTGCATGATGCGACTCTAGAGCGAGCGATCCATGCAGCCGGCGCCGCCTACGCATTGACGGTTGCTCAATTTGGACAATTCGGCTTCAAAGATTCTGCACGTTCCGAAATTGACACGTTTCGCGTCGCAAAGGCGCCCAACTACTCGTTTGAAGACCACTATATTCCTCCCGACCCTCCCCCCGCCGGCAAATGGGTGCCATGCAATTATTCGTTTTAATAACAGGATACTTCGGCGGTGCGGCTGTCGTTTCGTGAATTGCATCGCCCGCTCCAGAGGTCAGATGAAAGACGCCATTGAACATATCGTTGCCTCCAACTCCTCTGGCAAGTTGCATTTGGACGCGCACATCGAGACAACGACCCTTCATAGTCGCACCGCGCTCATTTACCGAGTTGTGCCAACCCGGACATCCCTTCGCGACGACTTCTTTGAGGCTCGATTCGTTTACGTCGCGGCGGATCTGTTGCAAATTGACGTCATCGACGCGCACCGGCCTGATCTCCGCGGTAGAGGCGGCGCGCCGTCTGTCCTCTTCCATCTTGCGCGCCACCAGAACGCCCGCGTCCGCTCGTCGTCCAATATGAATGCCGCGTGGGTGCTGCCACATGAGGTACGTGTACCGCCCCGCGCTTCTCGATCCCATTCCGGAGCGTTTGTCCCGCACTGCATGACGGTTTTACGCGGCGTGTTACGTCAACCGTAAATTCGAGCACCATCGATGAGCGTGGGACGAATTCGCGTTTGGTTCTCGCGATTTTCTCATTGATCGCATTGCACGACGCGAGCGAATATGGCTGATCTCGGCGCAGAGGCGTTTTGTTGAACGAAACGTAGACGATAATCATGATGCAAAATTCGCAAGATGAGCGCAAGCCCGACGCGTGCCTTATGCGATGCCGCGATCGAATCCATCGGGGCGGCACGTTGATCGCCGAAGACGTTTTCGATCTCGACTCGCATTTGCGCAGAATTGCCGATCCCGACGGCTATCGCCCTGAAAGATGCCCAAGGTGTGAGCGCAATGTGCTGCATGTGCACGACC
>CAZETM010000631.1:0-5918 GCA_964514885.1 uncultured Polyangium sp.
TGGTGCTAGTAGACCGAGGACTGCCCAGTTTGTTTGCTCGGCTCAAGGTGAGTAGGCAGCCGTGATTTAGAACGAGCGAGACTTGCGTCTAAGGAAACGCGTCGACTTTCTAACTTCAAATGACATCTTAAACGCTTCACCGCAGTTGCGGTGAGCGCTTGAATAGGCAGGTGACCCCGCAAGCAGAATCCTAACTTTTTGTGAGTTGCTGGAGTACTTGATCGGGGTGACGTTTCCACTCCCTGGCCATCTTCAGGAGTTCCAGGGGAATCAGCGACTCCACCTCCTGCTGGTTAGGATTGCAGTCGCCTGCGATCGCTTGGGAGATCAAGTGCGACAAGAACTGCCCCCGCAGGCCGATTTTTCGCACTGCGATCGCGTGGAGGAAGTCATCGATCATGTCCTGATGGCTCTGGTGCATGAGGGAAATGGCGGTGGTCACCGGGTGTGGTTTGCCGATGAGAAGTTGGTAGCGAGCGAGGCCGATCCAGGCGGCATTTTCGCTCGGGTAGTTGAGCACTCCAGTTTCGAGTTGTGCGTTTAATGCGTCACGAACTGGGTTTGGAATGGTGATGGATTTCTTGGAAGAGCGGGACATAGAGAGCGAGTTGTTAAGATAAGTTGATATTCGGTGTTCCTGGGGGATTCCTGCGGGGTTCCTGCAGGAACCCCGGTCACCCGTTGCCGGATCGTTTCCATAGGTGTTCATTTGTCCAGTTCAATTTCGTTCGGCACCCCGCCGAGCACCAGTTGACACCCACAAACAGTCACCTCATGAAATCAACAATCCTATCCAATGGGCTTCCGGCCATCCGCCGGGGCAAAATCACCCGACCTCAGAAGGTCGTCATCTACGGACCCGAAGGCGTCGGAAAATCGACGCTCGCCGGTCACGCGCCGGACCCCGTCTTCCTCGACACGGAAGGCGGCACTCACCACCTCGATGTTGCCCGCTTCGACGCGGTGACGACTTGGGAGGAAATCACCGCTGCTGTCGCTCAGCTCGCCAAGGTGGATCATCCATTCCAGACGCTGGTGATCGACACCGCCGACTGGCTTGAGAAGCGTTTGGCCGAGCACCTGTGCCGGAAGTCCAACAAGGACTCCATCGAGGATTTCGGTTATGGAAAGGGCTGGGTGCTTCTCACCGAGGAGTTCGCCCGCTTCCTGAACTCGCTCGATTGCCTAACTGAACGAGGCGTCCACCTCATCTTTCTTGCCCACTCGACGGTGAAGAAGTTCGAGGCACCCGACCAGGCAGGCAGCTACGACCGGTTTGAATTGAAGCTCAGCAAGCAGGTCGCTCCGCTGCTCAAGGAATGGGCCGACGTCGTTCTCTTCGCCAACTACGTGACCAAGGTCGCGGAGAAGGACAATGGCAAGATGCGCGGCATCGGCGGCAAAGAGCGTGTGCTCTTCGCGACTCATTCGGCTGCCTACGATGCAAAGAACCGTCACGGCCTGCCCGACAAGTTGGCATTCTCGATCGAGGCATTGGCTCCGGTGTTCGGTGATTTCAAATCTATCGCCCCGAAGGTAGCACCTGAAGCAGAACCAGCACTGTCGTTGACCGACCGGATATTCGCTGCATTTCAGCACAAGGCGGACATGGCTCATGTGGTCGATTTCTTGGTCGCCCGTGGTCAGCTCAACTACACCGAGGATGGGTCGTTAGAATCAATCGATCGCCTGGATGCTGCGTATGCGGCGCGGATGTTAGATGAGCCTGATCGTTTCGCGAAGGCCGTCAATGAATGGGTCGCCGCGAACCAAAAGGAGGGCGCTGTATGAGCGCACTCCGTCCTTCCAACCTGCCGAAGCTGGCAGTGTGCCCGTGCTACGAGAGCAATCCCGTGGCCGGCCCAGCCGCTGAGCGAGGCACTCTGCTAGACACGGCATTTCGTGCCGAACTGCTCGGACTCGAAGAACGCTTCATGATTTCCAACAAGCTGACCGCCGACGAGATCGCCGCTGTGAGTTGGTCGGTCTCGATGGTGCGTGCGATCTCCGGCCGCGAGCGGGTGCTTGCCCGTGAGGACGACTGCCGGGTGAAGATGCTTAATCTCACCGGTACGGCGGATGCCATTGTGCCAAGCAGGCTCACCCACTTCGACCTGAAGACCGGGGCGCGCCGAAACTACCGCGAGCAAATGGCAGCCTATGCGCTCGGACTGATGGGCGCGCATTTTGCCGGCGAGTGGACGGCGCACTTGTTGTTCTGCGACCAGCGGGAAATCGAGACGCACAAGTTCACCTACGAGGAGGCGCACGACATCGTCGATCAGGTCGTCAAATCGTTCAACGACCCAAGTAAGCAACCCAACCCCTGCGAATACTGCGGCTGGTGTGCTAAGGCGGACACCTGTCCGGCTCGGCTCGCGATGGTCGGCGAGACACTGACGGTCACGGAACCTGGCTTTGATTTCGATGTGGTGCTCGCTGACCCAGAGAAGCTCGGGAATTTTCTAGCAGCATGCGCGGTGGTCGAGGACTTCCGCGACCGGGCGAAGAAGATTGCCACCGAGCGAATCAAGACCGGCGGCGATGTCCCCGGCTGGAAGCTCGTTACGCGCAAGGGCAGCGAATTCATCGATTGCGAAACCGTGAGTCACCACATCCAGCGCATGGGCTTCGGTCCGGTGCTCAATGCTTACGGCAATCTATCAGCGAGCAAGTTCCGCGATTTGTGGAGCGAGCGGATGCCCAGCGAAAAACCATTTCCGGAGGAGTCGGTGAAGCACGCCGCACCCTCCATCTATCTCAAACAATCCAAAACCAAACCAAACTAACATCATGCCATCCTACACATCATCCACTCCAAGCGAACGCCCTGACTTTGTCGAACCAGGCGACTACCAAGTCGAAATCATCGACGCAATCGAAACGGTCAGTAAAGGCGGCCACGACATGATCGAGCTCAAGCTCAAGACGTCCGCTGGCAGCTACCTCTACGACTTCCTCGTCTTCATCCCGACCGCATTCTGGAAGATCGATTCCTTTCGCGCCGCGACCGGCGAGGACGTGAAACCCGATCAGGATGTCGAGATCAGTACCGATCACGTCATCGGTCGCACCGGCACCGCCCGCCTCACCGTTGAGGAATACAACGGCAAGAAGCGCAACAAGGTGACCGCTTGGATTGTCGGCACCACCAAGCCCTCCGCTCAACCTCAACCCGCACGCCGTAGTGATAACGAACCCTTCTGAAAAAATGGGCCTTCGTGCCTACCAAATGAAAGCCCGGATGGACATCCACAAAGGCTTTGAGGACTTCGACCGTCAACTCGGCGTGCTGCCAACCGGTGCGGGTAAGACCATCTTGTTCAGCCGACTGGCGCAAGATTACCAACCCCGGCGCACGTTGATTCTCGCCCACCGCGAGGAACTCATCACCCAGGCGGTGGACAAGCTCCGTGTCTCGACCGGCATCGAGGCGCAGGTCGAGATGGGCGGTGATCGAGCGTCGCTTGATGCACCGGTCGTCGTCGCCTCCATCCAAACACTGATGCGTGAAAAACGACGTGAGCGGTGGCCCCAGGATCACTTCGGTCTCGTCGTCGTCGATGAAGCTCATCATGCGCTAGCGAATGGCTATCTTGACACGCTCGGACATTTCCATGACCACGCGAAGGTGTTAGGTGTCACGGCTACATCAGACCGTGGTGACAAAAAGAACCTCGGAAAATACTTCGAGAACATCGCTTGCGAGGTATCTTTGCTGGATCTCATCAACCAAGGATGGCTCGCACCGATCAAGGTGAAGACGGTGCCGCTGGGGATAAACTTGCGCGGCGTTCGGACGAGCCATGGCGACTTCAGCGCCGATGACCTCGGTCACGCGCTTGAACCCTACCTCGAACAAATCGCCGACGTATTAGTCGAACATCGGCACCGCAAGACGCTCGTCTTCCTGCCGTTGATCGCGGTCTCCAAACGCTTCGCTGAAATCTGCCGCGAGCGTGGGTTGTTAGCTGAGCACGTCGACGGGCAGACGAAAGAGCGAAAGGCAACGCTGGAGCGATTCAAGCGGGACGAGACGCGCATTCTCTGCAATGCGATGTTGCTCACCGAAGGATATGACGAGCCATCGATTGATTGCATCGTCTGCCTGCGCCCGACCAAGGTGCGTGCGCTGTATTCGCAGATCATCGGTCGTGGCACGCGGATGCATGGCGGCAAGGACCACTTGCTCGTGCTCGATTTCCTCTGGCAGTCGGAGGAACACAGCCTGATGCGTCCGGCGAACTTGATCGCCGAAGATGATGTGGACGCGAAGGCACTCACGGAAAAGATCGGTGCCGAGGGCGACCTCGAAGAGGCACGCGAGGAAGTGAATGCAGATCGTACTCGATCACTCACCGACCGGCTACGGGCTAACCAAATGCGGAGCGGCAGTGTGCTTGATCCCATTGAGCTTGCCATCTCGCTCAAAGAAGCCGCGCTCGCCGACTATGTCCCGACCATGGCATGGCAGGCCGCCGAGCCCACGTACAAGCAGCTCGATGTGCTGCATAAGTTCGGCCTCGATATCGTCAACATTAAGAGCAAGGGGCACGCGTCGTTGATTCTCGACCGCCTCATCACCCGTCGCAAGCTCGGTCTGGCGACGCCGAAACAAGTCCGCGTGATGCGCCGCCACGGCCACCAACGTCCGGAGATCGCCACCTTTGAGGAAGCCAAGGCATTCCTCGACACCCAGTTCTCTAAACGCTGACCCCAATGGCACGATACCGATCACCTGGGCTAACCATGACCTTGCCACGCCGCACGCTGGAATACCTTCAGCGCGGCGCGAGCGAGGGCATGCGTAATGCCGAACTCTTTGACGCATCCTGTCAGTTCCGCGACGCCGGCCACCCGCTGGAGGAAACGGAAGGTCAATTATTAGCCCGCGCACTGGCCGACGGGCTGACCGAAGCCGAAGCGCGGACGACCATTCGCTCCGTCTATGCTCGCAACTCACGCGAGCCACTCGGAACTGGCATGGCTCCGACACCAAAGTTGTCATCACCCACGCCACCTCGACGGCCGTCACCGGCCCCAGTCCACCACAAGCGATCCACGATGGCGCTGCCGGTCACCATCGACGACGGCTTCGTTCGTCTGCTCGACGCGTGTTTTCAGCCAGATGAATTCGTCGCCATCGCCCCGGCTGCGGAGTCCGACGAAGGTGGTGTCGTGCCGCGCCGTGGCGTGACGCTCACGGCCTCCGAGTGGAAATTCAAGGTCGCGGCCAAGGGCGGTATTGATCGCGTCTTCAGCACGAAGCTCGGGCTATTCCTGCGGATCAACCCGATGGCCAAGGGCGGCGCAAAGAACGACGACGTGACCGCCTTCCGCCATGTCCTGGTCGAGTTCGACCGCGACGAGGCCGGCAAGGAGATCCCGAAAGAAGAGCAATACCATGCGGTTGTCGCCAGCGGCATGCCGGTCGCTGCATTGATCGACTCAGGCAACAAGAGCCTGCACGCGTGGATCCGGGTCGATGCGCCCGACGAGTCGGAATACAAACGTCGCGTCGAAGTCATCTGGGGCTGGTTTTCAGGCATCAACCTGGACAAGCAGAACCGAAATGCCTCGCGCTTGTCACGCTGCCCTGATGGCTGGCGCACGGTGGACGACAATGTTCGTCGCCAGTGTTTGTTGGCCGTTGAGTTCGGTGCTGAGTCGTGGACGGCTTGGGAGGCGGGACACGCGAATTCCGACCTGCCGCCGATCCTGCCAGGTGATGGATTCATGGGTCAGCCAGAACCCGAGCCACCGCAGCTCGTCGATGGCGTGCTCCACCAGGGTGCCAAGATGGTCCTAGGTGGTCCGTCCAAGGCGCGCAAGAGTTGGAGCCTCATCGACCTCATGCTCTCGGTTTCCACCGGCACGCCGTGGTGGGGATTTCCGACACGCCGCGGTCGTGCTCTCTA
>CAZETM010000632.1:0-3795 GCA_964514885.1 uncultured Polyangium sp.
GGCGGTTCCGGTGCCTGCGGTTGCGCCTCCCGCAGACGCGGAGGCGGTTCCGGTGCCTGGTTTGGTAGGCGCAGCGCCGGATTTTGTCGTCGGCTTGGCCGGGGCAGGTGCCGCTGGTGCCGTCGGCTTGGCCGGGGCAGGCGGGGCTGCCCACGTTGTCTCAGTAGCGGAGAGCACCGAAATGAGCGCTCCGAAGGTGATCAGACCTAGATGACGCATTCGTGTTTCTTTCCGCTCAGTACGTGGTTTGCTCGATCGAGTCCGACGCATTGCTCAATGCGCCGTCGGTCGACCCGCCAATGGCATAGAAGTAGCCGCTCTCGAGAATGACCGTGTGCTTCCACCGGCCAACCAACATGGCCGCCGTCGCACTCGAGAATTGACCGCGCCTGGGCAGATTGGCGTCGAAATCGACGGACAATGACGTGCTGACGAGCGGCGCGCCAATGGGCGTGGTCCCAGAGACGCCGCCAATCAAGAACATCGCATTGTTGATGAGCTGCAATGCAAGACCATTACGAGCTTGGGGTTTGGATCCATTCGCTCCTCCAAGGATTTGCGTCGCCGCGAGTTGACCGTTTGCTTGAACCAGCGCCGCTTCCAGCTCATTCGTCGAGCCGACGCCACCCGTGGCAAATAGATATGCCGCTGCCGTGGGAATTTGCGACGCATTCGAGTTTTCGGCTGCTGCCAATCCGAATAGCGCTCGCGGGCTCTTGAACAGCTCCGTTCCTGCCGTCCACGTGCCCAGGGTCTTGCCGTCCGTCGAAAGCGATGCGAATTCGTAACAATTCATCGGAGCGACGTTCATGCCGCCCGCGCAATCACCTTGGCCACCCACTGCATACACGAATGCTTGGCCATTCGGATCATGCGCAATCGTGACGCCCAGGTCGCGACGAGCACGCACGAGCGAATTGGCAAGCGCCACCCACACACCTGTCGAGCCACGCAAGAGCGGCTTGCGCGTCGTGTCGACCGTGAGTGTGCCGTCGTCGACGAACGTCGTCGTCGTGATCTCGGTCAAGAAGACCTCCGTCGATGACGTGCCGTTGGCAGCTTCCGTGCGATACACGCGATACGCCGTCGCGCCTGGAACCGCCGCCCAGCTCAAGCTGACATTGCCAGCTACTGCGAGCGATACGACGACCTCGTCGCTAGGCAACGTTTCTCCACTCGGGTTGTCCAGATCCGCCGCGTCTTTCACGGCCGACACGCGGTAGTACCACGCGCCCGCGCCGAGAGTTCCCGCAGCGATCGTTGGGTCGCTCAGTTGCGGAACGTCATCGTCCGTCAGGATCTTCGCACGCTCGATCGACGCTAGTGGCGCCGTGCCATTTGTCGATCCGCCGATCACATAGACGTACCCGTCTTGCTCGAACGCTGCGAGCCCCGTGCGTGCTGCCGTCAGTTTGTTCTGCCCGACAAACGGCGTGCCGATCGAACCGAAGATGCTGAGCGGAATCGCTTCGACCGTATCGAGCACCGTGCCACCCGTGCCCGTATCACCGCCGATCACGTACAGGAATCGGCTCGCACTGTCGACTCGACCCGATGCGCCTGCATGTCCTCGACGACCTTGGTTGAGCTTGAGCGACGACGTTGCCCAATCGCCGAGCTTCGCCGAAGGTTGCGTCACGACAAACAGCGAATACTGGCCGTACGTCATCTCGTCCGAGTTCGTCACGCGTACGACGTAGGGACCCACGGGCATCGTGTTCGAAGGAACCGTTGCCGTCATCGTGCAGTGGTTCGTATTGTCCGGACAACCCGGAGCCCCATTGCACACAGGCACGGAAACATTTGTTGCAGCAACGATCGCGCCGATTTCCGGCACGAGATCGACCGTGGCCGGATCGCGGAAGTTGCATCCGGTGATCGTCACGGTCACCGCGGATTGTGTCGTTGCCGCAGCCGGCGTCACGTTGTCGATCGTTGGCGGAGGAGACGCCGTCACGCGGAACGCTTCCTTCTTCAAACCACCACCACCGTCGGGATTGATCACCGCAACGTCGTACGGTCCACCCACGGGCAAACCCGGAGGCACGACCGACGTGAGTGACGTGGCGTTGATGAACGCGGTGCTCTTCAACGGCACGAGTGACGGGCTCATCATCGGAATGACGAGGTACGCTTTTGGTGTCGAGATGAAGTCGGTTCCTACGATGCTCACCGGTGTTTTCGCGCCCGTCCAACCATACGGCGGAATGACGTCACTCACCGTCAAACTCGGATCGGCAAGGATCGTGTAGGCCATCGGCAACGTTGAAAGACATCCGTTCGACGAGGTCATGATCAGATCGTACGGACCTCCTGCCATGCCGCCTTGAGGCACGAACGCATCGATTCGCGTTCCCGTTGCATCGACCGTTTCGCCTTGCAATTCCGCAACAACGCCGCCTGCGCCATCGACGAGAGCAAGCTGATCGCCCGCGACAAACCCCGCGCCGAACACGAGCACTGGGTTGTCGATCCCGTTCCAACCTTGGTTCGGAATGATCGACGTGAGCGACGAGGTGGACTGCACGATCGTGATCGCGTTGTCGATCGTCGCCGAACAACCTTCGGGAATCGTCACGGTGACCGCGTACATGCCCAGCGGCAGCGTCCCTGGCACCGTGCCCGTCATGAGCACATCGCTCGGCGTCATCACGTTCGTCAGCGGTTCATCGCCAACACGACCGGTCATCGGATCGGTGAAGTTCGTACCGGCGATCGAGATGTCTTGTTCGACGGTGGCACAAGCGGTCGTTGGATCGACGCTCGCGACCGTCGGGTTTGGCACGACGAGGATCGCTTGCTGCAACGTGCCCGTGCACGGAGGAAGCTCGGGGTTCGTGATGCGCACGGAGTACTCGCCCGGAGCGAGACCAGCCATGCCTCCAGGCAACGTGCCCGTCATGCTCGTTTCGCTGTCGACGGTGACGCCAGTGAGCTCAGCGATCTTCACGCAGTTCAAGGGATCAGCCGGATCGGAGCACGTAAGGATTTCGACGACGGGAGGAGCATCCGCGGGGCGGAAACCCGTGCCGGTGAACGTCAGCGTGTTGTCGATGGTCGTGCAAATCCGCGCGCCTGCACCGCCGTTCGAGATATTCGTTTGAGCTGAAACATTCGTGATGACGGGAGGATCGACGATACGGATCTTGCCTGCAGCTTGGCTCTCGTTGCCGTTCGGATTGGTGACGACGAACTGGTACTCGCCAGCGACAAGTGGCGGCTGAGCATCGATGATCACCTCGAGCGTCTTCGGATCGATGAAGCGCACGTCGGGGATCGCGGTCTCCGTTCCGTTCTGCACGAGCTTCACGGTCGGCAGTTGCACAGCCGGTTTGTCCGTGAGCGTATCGACGGGCAGTGGCGAGAATGATCCGTCTGGTGACGTGATTCGAACCGTCGTGCGGACGCCACTATTCTCGTCATTGCTTGCATTGCAAGCGACGGGAGGATCGACTGAATCGTTGAGCTTTGGAGTCGGTCCCTCGATTTTTGTCGAGCAACCGGCGAGGCCCCCGAGCGTGAGGACAAACAAGGCCACTCTGCCGGCTTGTCCTCTGCTCCACGTAGTTCGTCGTTCGCGCATGTCGAAATCCTTCGGAAAGAAAGGTTTACCGCATCAGCGAGACTCGCCGATACATCGCTCAGTCCTCGGGAGACGCTACGCGCTCGCCGGGAGTTGGACTTTGTCCGAGGCTACTTCCGAATGGAGCGACAATGCAAGTATGCGTAGGATATCGCGAAAAACGCGACTAAAACGCGACTAAAACGCGACTAAAACGCGACTAATTTGGCAGT
>CAZETM010000632.1:3895-5917 GCA_964514885.1 uncultured Polyangium sp.
AAAACGCGACTAAAACGCGACTAAAACGCGACTAAAACGCGACTAATTTGGCAGTGGTAAAAGTGATGACCAGGAGGGTAAGGCTTCGGGCTCAACTGGCGATGGCTTGCATCACGGGCGAGGGCGCGGATCGAGGCCCAATGAGCTTGACGTGCACGCCGGTGGCGGGACCGAGCACGACATTGCGTCTGCCGGGACGAACCTCGGCGGTTTCGGCGAGCACGAGACGATGGTGGGAAAGCAGCGTTGCCAGGACGATTTTCATTTCATACGTGGCGAATGCTGCACCGAGGCACCGACGTGCTCCGCCTCCGAATGGGGTGAATTCGAATGGCGAATATTTCCGTTCGAGAAACCGCTCGGGTTTGAATTGTTCGGGGTTGGGGTATAGATCCGGGCGCGTGTGGAGCATGGCCGTGGCGACGGCGATACCAATTCCTGCGGGCAAGACGTATCCATTAATTTCGAAGGGCCGAGTCAATTTGCGGGGCACGTCCGGGACGATCGGATGTAAGCGCAAGGTTTCGCTCACGACGGCATCGAGATATGGCAAACGCACGATTTGCTCGGGCTCGGGATTCTTACCAAGCGCATCGATTTCGGCGAGCAGCCGAGTCATGCAATCGGGATTGCGCAAGAGCCAATAAACGGCCCACGCGAGGGCAATTCCTGTGGTTTCGTGCCCAGCAAAAAGCAGCGTGAGCAGTTCGTCGCGTAGTTCTTCGTCGGTCATGGCCGAGCCGTCTTCGTGTCGAGCGGCGAGCATGAGGCTCAAGATATCGGCTCCGCTGGCCCCCGATCGGCGGCGTTTTTCGATTTCTGCATAAATGACCACGCTCAATTCTTCTTTTGCGCGCCGAAATCGATCCCATGGGCTGTGACCGAAAAACGGGAGTTGCAGAAATGGAAAGAAGAGCAAGCTCGGGGAGGTTGAATCGACGAAATGAATGATCACTTTGCGCGCTTGTTCGACGTGTTCCGGCGTCTGGACGCCAAAGACCGTGCGAATGATGACGTCGAGCGAAATCAGTTGCGACGTTTCTTGAAAGGCCATTTCCTTGCCCGGGATCCAGCGACTTGCGGCTGCCAATGCGGACTCTCGAATGGCTGCGCCATAAGCTCGCATCCGATCGCCGTGGAATGCGGGCATGAGCAATTTTCGTTCGCGGCGATGTCGCTGGCCGCTGAGATACAGCATCGAATTGCGCCCGACGAACGGGATCAGGGCTTCGGGAGCGAAGGGAATGAACGTATCGGGGTCGGCGCTGAAAATCGCTTGCGCGCCAGCGGGATCGCCGACGCAGACAATGGTTCCGTTGACGACGCGGGCGGTGAAGATGTCGCCGTAGTTTTCACGCATTCGAGCGAACCAAGCGTAAGGATCGCGCGTGTAGGCGAGGGTTTGCAGAATGGCGTTGCGGGGGCCGGGAGGCAGGGAGGTGGAAGAAGACACGAACGCAATGTGGGGGGAACTGGTCGATAGAGTCAATGGTTAAGGTCGCAAAGCAGAAAATTGTGGGGCAGCATCGAGACCGCTGTGTGCTTTGGGGGTAGTTAGACAAGTCACACATTGGCGCAGCCTGCATCGCCATCACGTTTGAATATGTAACCCGAACAATGTTTGTCGAACTAATATAACAAATTGTCGGACTCATATTTTATGCGTCGCAAAAGCATGCGGTTTTATTGCTCGACGTGACGTGTTGATTTCGGTATACGATGGGAGCAGTCGGTCGTGCCCAAGGGGTTTGGTGTGCGACGGAAGGCGGGGGATTACGTGGCGTATCAAGCGAAATTTTCGCTTGTTTGGGTTGCGTGGATCACAACCGATGGGTCTTGGGAAAAATCGTAGGTCGGGTGCAAGTTTTTTTCGTGATGCGGGCTCTCTCGTGCCCCTACCACTGCCAGCTCAGCAACTCGTGAAAGGGGCGCGTGTGCCAGACATGCAAATGAATGCCAGGGACGTTCGGGAAACCGACGATTGCGCGCAAGAGCTTCGGGTGACTCGCGCAGCGCTGCTTC
>CAZETM010000633.1:0-5913 GCA_964514885.1 uncultured Polyangium sp.
CCGAGAAGCACGCCCAAGTCGACTCCCGCCACCGCAACCACCGGCCCCACCGCGAGCGGTAATGCATGGCGCACCAGCGCTTGCGAATCCGACGCGCCCTTCGCCAACGCAACACGCACGTGCGGCGCCGCCAAAACCCGCGACAGCTCGCCTTGAAGCAGTCGAGCATACGTGGCAATGCCTCCCAAAGCGAGCGTCACCGCGGGTAGCACCAAATGGCGAATGCGATCCAGCCCCGATTCACCCGCGCCGCTCGCAGGCAATAACCCCAATCGATACGAAAACACAATGGCCAAGAGCGGCCCCAAAACAAACGGGGGCACACCCTGGAGTATCCACGTCGCAACCATCGCCACGCGATCGAAATTCTTGCGGCGAAGCCGTGCACCAAACATCGCCAAAGGAGACGCGATTAGAATCGTGATGGCCAACGCAGACAAGGCAAGGAGCGCCGTCGGCCCAATTCGCTCGCTCAAGATGGCCGACACGGGACGACCCGTACGAAACGACATGCCAAAATCCAGTTTGGCCAGGCGAGTCACATGACAGCCGTATTGCACGACAAATGGCCGATCGAGACACAATTGAGCGCGCACTCGCTCGATCGTCACGGCATCGGCATGCGGCCCAACCGCAGCTCGCGCCGGATCAGCCGGTAAAACATACGTCAATGCAAACACCGCAGAAACGACGACCCACACGACGATGACCGCGCCCGCAATTCGACCGAGCAAAAAGCGCAGCCACGGTTTCATCGCGAGCCTTCCGTACGATACACGTCTCGAAGACCCTCACCGAGCAGTCCAAAACCAAGCGATAGAAGAACGAGCGATATCCCAGGACCCAGCGTAATCCATGGAGCCGTACGCAAATGAGCTTGGCCCTCTGCCAACATTCGACCCCACGCAGGCAACGGAGCAGGCGCCCCGAGGCCTAGAAACGAAAGCGTCGATTCGGCAAGAATCATTTGAGGCACGGACAACGCCGCCAATACGAAAATTTGCCCGGCCAAACCCGGCATGATGTGTCGCCATGCAATCCGTACGGGTTTCGACCCCAGCGCATGAGCTGCCTCGACATACCCTTCTTGGCGCAATACGCGGACCCGAGCACGCACGACACGCGTAATGCTCGGCCAACCTACGAATCCCAAAACAACAATGGCCGGACCAATACCTCCCGCTCGACCACGGAGTGCTGCGGCAGCAGCCACACCGAGCAAAAGCAGAGGAAACGATAACACGGCATCGGTAACCCGCATGAGAACCGTATCGAGCCAGCCTCCGACAAAGCCCGCGACAAATCCAATGAGCACACCGAGACACACGGCGATGGCTGTCCCTGTACCCGCCACGAGAAGCGTCAGTGGTGCACCGTAGGCTAGCCGCGAAGCAATGCAACGACCGAGAGAATCAGTGCCAAGTGGATACGCGAACGACGGTGGCAAGGGCATTCCGGCGATATCGAGCCCCGTTGCGATGTCTTTGACCAGGGGTGCATGTGCATCGAGGCCCGTCATGAGCAAAGCGGCAATGGCCAGCGTAGCGAGCAGAAGCCCGCCTATCGTTGCCCGCCACTTTCCATCTCGAGGGTCCATGAGCGTGGTCAGCAGCAGTCGCTGTCCGCGTCTAGAGCGAAACGCATTCGCGGACTCTACGCCAAGACCTGGTCAGTTTGGAAAGCTCGTTGCGGAAAATCATCCCCACCATCGTATGTCCCGACCGCTCGCCCTCTTTACGCAAACCCATTTCCATGCTCCTTGCCTCAGAACATGTCCGCGCCCCCGACCAACCTTCCGCTCGCCACCATTCGCTCCACGCCCGAAGACTTCATCGTCGACGAAATTCCCGCGTATCCGGCCAGTGGCAAAGGTGAGCACGTCTTCATCACGCTGCGAAAATCCGGACGCACCACGCTCGATGTCGTCCGCGATCTCGCTCGAGCGCTCGGGGCCGATCAGCGCAGCGCCGGCTTTGCCGGAATGAAAGATCGCCACGCGGTCACGACGCAAACCATCTCCGTCCAGGTCCCGATCGCCGTCCCCGTCGAGCCGCTCGTGGCGCAGTTGTCGATACCGGGCGTCGAGATCCTGGACGTCCGTCGTCACGACAACAAGCTCAAACCCGGGCACCTCGACGGCAATCGTTTTCAGATTCGATTGCGAGGTTTGTCGGAAGATGACGCGAGGTTGGTCCGGGCGAAACTCGAAGAAACGACTCGCCTGGGAGCCCCGAACTCATTTGGTCCCCAACGTTTCGGTCGTGACGGGACAAACCCGACCCGAGCGTTGGCGTGGCTGGCTGGAAAAGAACGCGGACCGCGCGATCGTCGCGAACAACGGCTCTTATTTTCCTCACTCCAGTCGATGCTGTTCAACCAAGTCCTCGATCGACGCATCGCGGATGGAACCTGGACCACGGTCCTTCCGGGGGACTTGGCGAAAAAACACGACTCCGGCGGACTTTTTCTCGTCGCCTCTGAAGGCCCTGAGTTCGAGGATGCGCGGGCACGAGCTGCGACGATGGCCATCTCGGCAACAGGGCCGATGTTCGGCGTGAAGATGCGCTGGCCCGAAGGCTCGGTGATGCAGCTCGAACAGGAAGTGCTGGCCACGGTGATGCCGGATCCGACGAAGCTCGAGGACTTTCGGGCACTCGGTGAGGGGACTCGCCGGTCGCTGCGTCTCGAGGTGGCGGGGTTTGAAGCGAGTGATCCCGATACGTCGGGCATGCTCACTGTTACTTTTGTGCTACCGAAGGGGGGCTACGCCACGACCGTCCTTTCGACGGCATGCCGCCTTGTCGACGCAACGTCTCGGCAGGAGCAAGCGCCTGACGAAGACGTCGGGTCCGAAAATTCCGATCAAACCCCGTGATCCTGGCAATAAGCCAAATGCACGTCGCAAAGACGCCCGTGCGTTGACATGTCGAGCCCCCGAACTACAAGCCCGGGCAGAAAACGTCCGAGAGTGAAAGGCACAACCGGAAGATGAATCTCATCGAGTGGCTGCAGCGAATCATGGTCGGCTTCGGCGCAGCCTGGGTCATGTGGCTCATGATCGGGCTGTCGGTGATCAGCGTGGCCATCATCCTCGAGCGCGCGTGGTTTTTCTGGACCTTGCGGGATGATGTGGTGGTTCTTCACGGGGATCTGCGGACCGCGCTTCGTGACTCCATCGAAGCAGCGATGAAGCGCATGGAGGCATCGCCATCGGCGGAAGCTGCGGTGGTGAAGGCCGGTCTCATCGAAGCGGATCGTGGTCCGAAAGCGGCGGAAGAGGCGATGGCTGGAGCGCTTGCGCTTCAGCGCATGAAGCTCGAACGACGTCTCGCGTACCTCGGCACGTTGGGTAACAACGCACCGTTCATCGGGTTGTTCGGAACGGTCATCGGCGTCGTCGGTGCCTTCGACGCTCTTGGCAAAGCCGCTGAGAAACCGATGGCGCAAGCGGCGAGTGCAGCGATGGCTCCGCAGCAAGTCATGTCGAGCATTGCTGAAGCGCTCGTCGCGACGGCAGTTGGTTTGGCAGTCGCCATCCCGGCCGTTGCGTTCAACAACTTCTTCCAGCGTTTGATCAAGTCGACGCTTGCGAACACCGAAGCGCTCTCGCGCGTTTTGCTAGCGCATCTGCACGGCGAATCGCCGGAAGGACACGCGGCACACGGGTCACAAGCGTCACAAGAGCCTGCGCCCGCGCCGAAGAAGGCCGAGCCGAAGGCGGAAGCGAAGCCTGTTGCGGCCAAGGGCAAGAGGACCGAGCCGAAGAAGGACGATGCAGAATCGAAGTCGGATTCTAACGGCACGGAGAGTGACTGATGGGAATGGGTAGCCAAGGCGGCGACGATTCGATGGTCGAGGGGATCAACATCACCCCGCTCGTCGACATCACGCTCGTGCTCCTGATCGTGTTCATGGTGACTGCGAAGATCATCGTCTCGCAGGCCATGCCGCTCGATCTGCCGAAGGCGGCATCCGGCAAGGAAGTGCAGATGGTGTTTAGTGTGGAGCTTCGGTCGAACGGCGATTTGGTCGTCGATGGCAAGAAGCTCCCGAACGCCGATGCATTGCTTCCTCTCGCGAAAGAAGCGCAGGCAAAAACGCCTGACTTGCGCGCAGTGATTCGTGCAGAATCAACGGTGCAACACGGCCGCGTGATGCAATCGCTCGACGTGCTGAAGAAAGCCGGCGTGTCGAAGATCGCGTTCGGCGTGACGCCTGTTGCAGACGGCGAAGTCGGCACTCCAACGCCGGCACCAGCTACACCTTGACTTGACGATCAGGAGTTAGACCGATGCAGGTCGCGACAAACAAAGTCGGTGGGGCCGCTATTCACGTTGCAACGACGCGAGCGCGTTCTGCCGACAAGGATCGCGACCCGCTCGCGCCGATCTTCATGCTGGGCAATCGCGCAGCGAAGACGGGAACAGCCATCGGGCTCGTGCTGGCGCTCGTGACGCACGGATATGCATCTGGACGCGCCATGACCGCGCTGTTCGACATGCAGCGCTCGATCAGGGAGATGCGTCAGGGGCTGCACGACTTTTTCTGGACGGAATACGACATCGACATTCCGCCCGAGCAAAAGGTCGAAGAGAAAAAAGAAGAGCCTCCGCCCGAGCCGGAGCCGGAGCCCGAGCCGGCACCGAAGATGGACAAACCTGCGCCGAAGGAAGAGGATCCGTATGAGGACAAAACACCTCCACCTCCTCCGTCGCAAGCAGCCAAAGTTCTGACGGCGAAAGAAGACCCGGACGAGCCTTTGGACATGACGGGCCAGGGGTTTGTCAGTGGTGATGGGACGGGGCCTGGATTCGGCATGGTGGCAGCCGACGGTACCGGGAAAAACCCGACGTACAACAAGGCTGCGTCGCTGGATGGCAAAGAAGGCGGTACGGGTACGGGCAAAGCGCCGCCTCCGCCGGGACCGGATCTGTCGAGGGCTCCCGAGTTCATTGGCAGCAGGTCGTGGGACTGCGGGTTTCCTCCCGAAGCGGATGCGGAGCAGATCGATCAGGCAACCGCTTCAGTCATGGTTACCGTGCGTCCTGATGGAACGGTGCAGTCGGTGAAGGTCGTCAACGACCCTGGCTACGGGTTTGGACGAGCAGCACGAATATGCGCGTTGGCGAAGCGGTTTTCGCCAGCTCGAGACAAAACGGGGCAGCCTACCAGTGGCCTCATTGGTCCGATCAACGTGCGCTTCACGCGTTGAAAAAGACGCTTCCTCCTCAGCTAACTTTCTTTTTCGCTCACGACTCCGTTATCCTCGCGTCTGGCCAGCCTTCGAGGCTCGAGCCCTGAGAAAACGTACGTGGACGTCGCGGAACGCATCGAGAAACTAAGCAAAGTGCCCTTGTTTCAGGGCCTCACCAAGCAGGCGGTCGATCTCATTTCGCGCGTGGCCAGCGAAGAGTCGCACGCGCTCGGAACGAAGATCTTCCAGCACGGGGATCCAGGGGACAAACTCTACATCATCCTCGAAGGCAAAGTGCGCATCAGCCGGGACGTTCCGGGGATGGGTGAAGAAGCGCTGGCGGTGCTCGGGCCGGGCTCGGTGTTCGGTGAAATGAGCCTGCTCGACGAAGCTCCACGCTCGGCCGACGCGCGTGTGCATGAGCGATGTCGACTGCTGACGGTGCCGAAAGACGCGTTCGAGGATCTGCTCTTCCTGCACAAAGATCTCGCGTACGAGGTTTTGTGGAGCGTGATCCGGATGCTCACGCATCGGTTACGCGAGACGAACGACAAGCTCACGTTCTTGACGGTGACGGGGAAGTTTTAAGAGCGTGTTCCGCAGCCGAGTCAGGGCTTGAACCCTCGCTTCGCGCGCGTAAACGCGCGCGAAGCGAGCCTGGTCTACGATGGGGGGCTCGCAGGCGGCCCTCCAGGTGTTTTTGCTAAAGCAAAAACACG
>CAZETM010000634.1:0-5912 GCA_964514885.1 uncultured Polyangium sp.
GGCCACGCCGCGACGACTCGCTGAGCGGCGTCGTGCTCAGCATGTTCGCCGCCGACATCCTGTCCAACCGCATGCTGTACGAGCAAAACCTATGCGTGTGCAGCTCGTGTGGTCGCCTGTCGTTTCGCGCGAAGACCATGCCGCGGACACACTGCCGAGAGCACAACGAACCGCACAGCGACTGATACGACTCGGGGTCGGCGTGACGAACCGTCTAGAACGCGCCTGAGATCCCGACACCAAACATGTTGGGCGAAAGCGTCGGCGAGAGCTGCAGGGACGTGATCGCGGGTCGAGCAGGTACGGGCCGCTTGTTGACGACTAGCTTTTGCGGAACGAACGCGACCTGCGCTTGCACAATGCCAGCGATCGCGAGAGCCGAAAACGCTGCGAAGGTGGCTTGGTTGATCCGCAGCGAGATGACTTGGTTGTTGTACAGAAGCTCTCGCTCGGCGCCGTTCGCTATACGCTGATCGAAACCTCGGTAGTACGTGAACATCTGCTTCGTGATGATGGAGGTCGACCCGAGTACTGCCTGCGAGATCGCGAAGGCCCACCCGAGCGAGCGGCTTCCATTTTGAAACTGTCCGATGCCGAAAGGTAGGGCAGCGACAAACCTCGAGTTGGTCACGACAACCTGCTCTTCGGAGGCTTGTTTCACCACTGCATCGAGCCATCGTTTCTCGGCTTGCTTGACGCGCTCAGCGGCTTGTTGCCGCTCGCTTTCCTGCTGCCGACGTATTTCGTCCGCACCGTCGAGTTCTTCGCGACGACGCGCTCGTACGAACGTGAAGCGATCGACCACCTTTTGAGGGAACACGGCTGGGTCGGGCGAAAACTGCAAATTTTGGCTCAAGATCGCGAAGATCTGCGCATCGGCTTCGTCGACTCGTTCGAGCGCAATCAGCGATGCGGCGTAATACGCGCGCGCCCGTTCGATGACGTCTGGATCGGTCAAACGACACGCAGACGTGACGTCTTTCGAGCCTGAATCGCACGGTGCCTGGGACGGATCGAGCATCGCGGCAAAACGTTCGGCCGCCTGTTCGTACTCGCCACTGGCAAACCGGGTTTTACCCAGCTCGAGCTGCGACGAATCGTCGGCGTACGCTGTACGTGCCGCGACAAACATCGACGTTGCGAGCAGTGTGGACAGGACGAACCGAATCGCCGAGCCGGCACGTGGACGGCTGAACGCGCAAGGGTGCGGAACCGGAAGGGCTGCGCCTGCGGCGTCGTTCGCCTCGAACCCCCGAAATCCGCCGGGCCGAGCCTGCTGCAGACGATTTCGCGCCGTCATTCCCGGTAACCGAGGAACCCTTTCTACCGGAAATTGAGCGCCGTGGGGCACCACGATGAGGAGCGACGAAATTCAGCGCGTCCGGCTGCGATTCAACGCGCAAAGACCCCGTGTTCATTCACTTCTGCGGCCAAAGCACATCGTTGTGCTCACCGGCACGGAGTTGCACCGTTTTTCGGATCGGCTCGCCTATGGACGGAGCCATGAACTGACAACGACCGCTCCACTCGGCATCACCCAGCTTGACGGACTTGGAAGCCCCCGCGAACACCGTGAGCATGATGTCGGTGCACACGAGTTGCGCGCTTTGAGGCGCACCGGAGAGCGCAACCGTCGCGGGCAAAGGCTTCAGGCGGATAGCAATACGCTGCACGTGCTCTGGATCGTTTTCTGCAGGCGATTCGACCGTCACCGAACCGGAAAATGGCTCGCAACACTTCGACCCCACGACGCGCACGGACACGGGGTGCTGGCCTGTCTTCAACGTGAACACACGTGAGAACCAAGTCTCTTCTTTGCCATCGAGGATGAGCTGTGCGCCTTGCGGATTGATGACGAAAGCTACTTTGCGGTTTGCAGGTCGATCCACCGCATGCACGGCCACGGAAGGCGCCGCGGGAATGCGAACACGAACACTGCGATGACTGTCTACCGAATCCGTGACGACCGGAGCAGGCGTCGTTGGCGTGCCGTTCGGTACTTGATCGGGCGCTTGATCGGCGTGCGGCGGAGGCTGCTGAACACCACGCTCACTCGGCCCTTCGCCGCGAATGTCGCCCGGACCGAGTTTACGAGCGCGCGCAACACCATACGCGACGGCTCCAAGCACCGCGGTCGCACCAAGGATCATCCCCACACGCTGCGCAATGCGCCGACGCGCTTCACTCGAGCGCAAGCTGCGAACGCGTTTGAAGATGGTTTGATCATGCGGAGCCAACGCCTGCGCGCGGTTGAAATCATCCGCAGCACCAACGACGTCTCCCGCTTTCCGCGCGGCTTCTCCTCGCGCCAAGATCCGCGGAACGAGCCGCTCGGTGAGCGCTCGCGAATAGCCTTCGGGATCCGCGAAATACGCATCAATTTCTGCTCGACCGTCCGAGATGCCCAGTGCCTCGAACTCGGTGCGAATCTTCTCGGCGAGTTTGGCCGGGCTACCCGTTCGCTCTTCCAAACTCCGTGCGAGAGCGCCGTCGATGATGCGTGCCCAACGACCCCCCACGGTACTTCGTTCACGATCCGCCGGGGGATACGCGCCTTCGAGCACTCGGCGTAGAACCTGCGCCGGGTTTTTTCCTTCAAACGGCAAGTGCCCGACGAGGCACTCGTACATGAGCACGCCGATCGCAAACACGTCCGTTCGACCATCGACCTCGCCAGCTTCGATTTGCTCAGGCGCCATATGTGCAGGCGAGCCAAGCACCTGACCGGTCGACGTCACGCCTTGCGCATCGAGGATCTTGGCGATGCCGAAGTCCGTCAGCTTGATGAGCACGCCGAGGTCCGATGGTTTGCCCACGCGCCGCGAAGCTTGCTTGTCGTCGTTTGTCTCGGAACGGTTTGTCTCAGCACGACGCGCGACGATGGGCCGACGCGATGATTCGGGCTCCAACGATTCGGCGGACTCGTCCCGCGATGCAGCAGCTTGCTTCAGCGCGCACTCGCGATCGGACGGAAGCTCGACGAGAACGTTTTCAGGTTTTACGTCGCGATGGATGATGCCGAAGGCATGCGCATGGTCGAGTGCATCGCACAACACGAGGGTGATCGCGGCACCGACTTCGGCAGGCATGTCCCGATGCTGTTCGAGAATCTTGCGCAGCGTGGTGCCGAGGCAAAGCTCGACGACGAGGTACCGTTCGCCGTCTTCGTCACCCGATACGTCGTGGACCTCGACGATGCAGGGATGGCGAAGTTTCGCGGCTGCACGTGCCTCGGCGAGAAACCGAGTACCAACCTCTTTGTTTTCGCGAAGGTGCTTGTGGATGATCTTGATGGCGACGTCGCGACCGAGACGTTTGTCCCGGGCGCGATACACCGTTGCCATCCCACCATGCCCGATCTCCTCGAGAAGCTCGTACTTCGCGAGCCGTGGAAGACCCGGCAAGGCGGAGGGTTCCGTCATTCCACAACCTTCACGCGGATGGAGTTGGTCGAGCCTTTGACGCCAATAGGTGCGCCGAAGATCGCGACGAACTTATCACCAGGCGACACGAATCCGTTCGCCAAGAGCGTCATGCTCACGCGATCGACCATTTCTTCCGCGCTCGTAACTTTGTCCATGGGCCACGGCACAACGCCCCAGACCAGCGCGAGACGACGACGCGTCACTGCATTCGGCGAGAACGCAATGATCGGCACGGTAGGTCGATGCTTCGATGCATAAAGCGCCGTGGATCCAGACTCCGTAAACGCAACGATGACGCGTGCTCCAATGTCTCGTGCGACGTCGCAACCATTACGCGCCACCGACTCGGCGATGTTCGCGCGCGTGCCAGGCATCTCGCTCGCAAGCGGCCGGAAGAACTTGCTCTGCTCGGCCTCCATGATGATGCGACTCATCACGCGTGCGACGAGCGGCGGATGATTCCCCGTCGCGGTTTCTGCCGAGAGCATGACGGCATCCGTGCCTTCAAAGACGGCAGTCGCCACATCGCTCGCTTCAGCACGCGTCGGACGCGACTGCGTGACCATCGACTGAAGCATCTCGGTCGCGACAATGACGGGCTTCTGATACACGCGCGCCAAGCCCAAGATCTCACGCTGGATCACGGGAACTCGCTCCGGGTTGAACTCGACGCCCAAGTCACCACGAGCAACCATGACGGCATCGGTCACTTGCATGATCGATTCGAGATTTTCTACGGCCGCGGGAGTCTCGATCTTGGCGACGATCGGCGTGGGCCTTCCCCATGCTTCGCAGATGTCGCGCACGAGACGAATGTCATCGGCGCTCTTCACGAACGACAGCGCCACGTAGTCGATGCCGAGCGACAGACCGAACGAAAGGTCAGCCTTGTCTTTCTCAGTAAGCGAAGCGAGACGGATACGCCGCGCGGGCAAGCTCACGCCCACGCGATCGCGAAGTTGCCCGCCTTGAGTGGCCGTAGCAACCACACGCTTGGCGTCGACTTTCGTGACCGTGAGGACCATGCGTCCGTCATCGATGAGGATGATGTCACCGGGCTGCAAGTCTTCACAAAGCCCCTCGTACATGACGGGCATCTCGCCAGGAGCGGCAAAGGGTTGGTCCTTTGAAACCTCCACGAGCGCAATCGAAGCGTCGTTGGGAACGTCTAGCGTTCCGCCTTCGAAGCGACCGGCGCGGATTTTGGGACCACAGAGGTCTTGCAGAATGGCAACGGGTTTGTCGCAGGCTTCTGCTGCAGCGCGAACCGCGTGAAATTGGCGCGCGTGCTGCTCGTGCGTACCGTGCGAAAAGTTCAACCTCGCGACATCCATCCCGGCTCGAATGAGTTGCTCGAGCGCGGGCTTGTCTTCCGAGGAAGGACCAATGGTGCAAACGATCTTGGCTCGTCGGATGGGCACGGCGCGAGCATGGCATGATGCCTTCGCCAGCGACAGTCCCCTCGTTGCCGCCCTTCATCTGACGTGTGGCAAACGGTCGCGCAGATCATCGCACCTTTACCTTCTCTTCTAGGCGCGCTACCCGAGGCCCATGTTGATCCGTGATGCGCGCGGAGCGGCCTGTATGAGCGGCCTGCGCCTCGAAGACGTGCTCGGTGTTCCTGGCTCCGACTCGCTGCGTACCCCGGCGTACGTCTACGACATTGATGCGATGGTCGATGCCGCCCGTGCGCTGATGACTGGTTTTGACGGGGCACCACACCTCTTGGCGTACGCAGTCAAAGCCAACACGGCAGGCCCGATCGTGCGAGCGCTCGGACGAGCTGGATGTGGCGCGGAAGTCGTCTCAGGCGGCGAACTCATGGTTGCGCTCGGTTGCGACATTCCCGCCAGCTCGATCTTGTTCAGCGGTGTGGCCAAGACAAACGCAGAGATCGATCTGGCCATTGGTGCAGGTGATCGAGGAATCCTGGCGCTGCAGCTCGAAAGCGTAGAGGAAATCCCACGCGTGGCGGCACGAGCAAAAGCACTTGGACGCAAAGCGCGCGTCTCGTTTCGCGTCAACCCCGACGTCGATGCCGACACGCATGCGCACATCGCGACAGGTCACGACGAAGCGAAGTTTGGGATCGCGATCGAGGATCTAGACGCCGCATTCGCAGCGATCGACACCGCCGCACAACAGATGGAACTCGTAGGCATTGGTTGCCACATCGGCTCGCAGCTCACGCGAATCGACGAATACGTGGCCTCGGCCGAAGTGATTCTCGGGCTCGTTGCAAGCCGACGAACACCGCTCGAACTCGTTGATTTGGGCGGCGGATTTGGCATTGATTACGGTTCCGGTTGTCCGGCCAAACCCGCGGATTTTGCTCGCGCGGTGACGCGTTTGGTGCAGCAAAGTGGCCTGGGCCCGTTGCGCATCGTGGTCGAGCCGGGCCGTTGTCTCGTGGCTCCCTTCGGTGTGCTCTGCGCATCGGTGGTGATGACGAAGCAGTCACGAAGCAAAGGCGTTACGCGACGTTGG
>CAZETM010000635.1:0-5900 GCA_964514885.1 uncultured Polyangium sp.
TCGACGACCACGTAGAGACGAAGAGTGTGTTCTGGATGCGCGCGAGAGCACAACCGCCCACGGATGACCCGAGGCGACGTAGACGCGTCATCGGCAAAATTCTGGCTTTGTTTTCCTTACGCGCTCACCGGCCCCAGCGCCCGCTGCAGGGGACACGTGGCGTCGACGTCGACGTCCCGCCGGTACTTCCCGAGGAGACGGCGCGACTGCTCGGCGAGCATGCGCCGCACCTCGCGACGGGCCCCCTTCACGCGCGGGATCTCCATCCCGTCGTAGGCCGTCGTCTGGTGCCGCAACCACGCGATGACGGCGGCCTCGGCCCGCTCCTCGATGGGAATGCGCTTCGTGCGGGCCACCGTCCCGCTGCCGACGGGCGTCGCATGGGCGGCGACCTTCTGCGCGATCCTCACGGCCATCGCCCCATGTCTCTCGTGGAACGCGAGGAAGCCTCGCACGCTGTCCTCGAACGAGACCTCGTAGGCCGCCTGCACCTTCTCGCGCCGCACGGCGTTCTGCGTCTGCTTCTTCGCCCACGCCGGGTCCGCCCGCTCGACGACGAGGGCCTGCTTCATGGCCTCGATGGTTTCGCGCGGCGCCCACACCCCGCGCGAGAACATCTTGCGGCCCTTCTTCTCCTCGATGGTCCAGGTCGGGCCCGCGGCCTTCACCCGCCGCGTCAACGTCGCATCCCCCGGCGGCAGGCACGCCCACGACGACGGTGGCGAATGCAGCGTGCCATCGGCGGCGCGAAAGGTGAGCGCCGCCGGACCGGGGGAAAGCGTGCGGGTCTTGGTCGGCATCAGGTGGTCGGGGCCTGGATCATCTCCTTCAAACGCTTGAGGGCGCCGAGGCAATAGAGCCCGTCCTCGATGCGCTCGTCGAAGCTGAAGCGGAGGGGATAGACCTCGGTGGCCATGATGGTGCCGTCGTCGTTGACGGAGAACGCGTGCTTCTTCTTTCCGATCACGCAGAACAGCGGGATGTTGCCGTACTCGTAGAGGTGATGTTGGGGCGCATCCATCCCCAGCGAGCCAAGGTTCGCCACGAACAAGGACGCAAACATCGGGTCGCCGTCGATGAAGAAGCGTGGGAGCACGCCCCATTTGTCGGCGAGACCAATCAGACCCACGAGCCAGCCGAGCAGGAACGTCGGCAACGCCAACAAGATGTCGAGCTCCTTGTCGGTGTGGTTCTTCGTCGTGCTGCGCAGCTCCTGCACACCGCCGTCGAGGGTCTTGACGATCTCCACGTCCGACAGTGACGGATCGAGCTGTCGCTTGACGACGACGACGGGGGCGTTGTCGTCCTTCTTCTTCTTGCCCGAGAAGCTGATCCAGATGCCGCGCCGCTGCCAATGCCGGCCACCGGCCACAAAGCGATTCAAGCGCGGCCGCTCGTGCAGGATGCGCACCGCGCACACCGACACCACGTGCATCACCGACGCCGACACACCCTGGGCCTTCCAACCAGCGAGGCGGGCGTCGACGGCGGCGGCGTCGACGTCCATGTCGAAGAAGACGATGCTCTCGTTTCGCCGCTGCATGATGAACGGCATGATCCGCCGCGTTGCAGGGACGTTGTTGACGAGGTCGGCGTCAGGACGAAAACGAAACGGCATATGACCTTTCGGGTCCAAAGACTCAAGACGAGAGGCGCGCCCGATAGAACGCGCCGAGCTGCCAGATGCACACGGCGTTCAACACGTGCCAGATGGCGTGCCCGGTGATGAAGTGGTTGTCGGGGTCGCAGACCAGGCCGCTGATGTCCGTCACCCAGATCCCAAACGAACACAGGAAGATCCCCAGGGCCTGCAGAAACGGCCGAAACGCCGCCTTCTCCGTCGACGATGCCCCCCTCCACATCGAGAGCTGCAGCCCCAGGCCTGCAGCCAGCTGCACCGCAAAGAGGGGGATGCCGATGGGCCGGACGACCAGCAGGATCGCGGTGCTGACGACGACACCAGCCACGTAGGCCTGGACCACCTGCCCACCGCTCCAGCGCCGACGCTGGCCCACCGCCGAGGCGAGGATCAAGGCCGAGAGCATGAACATGCCGACCTGGTCGACGACCTCCCCCGCGAAGGTGCCCGTGCCGTGAAAGAAAAACGAGCCGACACCAATCATGATCTGGGCAGCAGCGACAGCGACGCCGACGACGCCACGCCCGCGCACCAGCATGAGCGCGCCGAGGATCACAAAGGCGAGGCTCGACCAGGCGTTGCTCGGCTCCACGATCCACGCGCACAGGCGCCGCTCGCAAAAGTGCACCGTGCCCGGGTCCCACGCCGACCACGGACAGACCTCGGGCGCCGCCGTCGTTGTCGCCGTCGTCGCCGCCGCCGCGAGCAGGTCGATGAAGGTCGACACCGCGTCAGCCGTTCCAGTTCACGCCGGGAAACAGCGGGCCGTTGTCGATGAGCCGGACGCCTTCGACCGTGGCCGCAATCAACAGGCGCGCCTCACGATCCACGCGGGCCACGGGCAGCAGGTGCCGGGCGTCGCGGACTTCGACGTAGTGGGGCGTCACCCCCGGGGTCTGGACGAGCATCTCGCGGGCCGCGGCGATGAACCTTTGGCCGAAGTGAAAACCCAGGGACTCGAGGGCCCGAGTGCTGAGATTCGTACCGATGATGGAGCTGCAAAAACGTAGCATTTTCGTGTTCGTCCTTTGCGAACACGCAGGGCTGGGTCAAACCGCCGTGGACCCAGGCTGCGCTCCGCACCGTGTCATGGATTGAGCTTATCCCTCGCAGTCAGGCTGCGTGGGGCTTCAAAAACCATTCAGCCCGGGAAGGGCACGTCATGGTTTCAACAATCAAACACATAATCCGAAACCAAAACCCTTACCCGGAACGAGAAAAAATTGAGCGCCTGCGTGTGCATGGTGGAAGAAGCCCCGCTCGCGGCGGTTGTCTTGACTGATCCACTGTTGCTTGCGGCTGACGCGTAGGACGTGCTGGGTAGCGCCTCGCGGGGGTTTTACCCCAAACCCCACCAGGGCTCCGCGCCCTGGACCGCGCCAGGACCCGTCCTGGACCTGACATTGAAAACTTTTTTGCGCCACGCCCGAAGGACGACGATAACATCCCAGCAACCAATTGCCTATGTGCTCGTGCCGTTCGTTTCGCCGGTTGACGTTTCGACCGTGAGTTGGACCGGCTCGGGCTTTTCGGGCTCGGACTTTTCCCGCGCCGTACTCGAGCGATTTGCGCGGCGTTCTTCCAAGTCGTCCAGGTACCCGAAGATTTTCGCATCGATATCGTCCGGGAGCGAGGGGTTTCGTCGTTTTTCCCGGGCGATGGCTCGGCGCAGGTCATTGAGGATGCCGATGGTCTCGGAGCGCAGCAGTTGGGCATTTTTCCTCGTCACCGCCTCGGTATCGGCGCGGTCGCTGAGCAGCTCGGACAATTTTTCCCCGGCCGCCAGGAACGCCACGGCCCAGTCGTACGCCGTCCCCCCGCCGGGGATGGGGAGCGCTTCGAGATCCGCTTTGAATTCAACCAGTTTGCCTTTGCGGGCGTGAGCTGCTGCCGCTTCGTCGGCGTAGCTCGCTTGTAGCGCGGCCGTTGCGGGAATGAAGGCGTCACGCACGCTCTGGGCTGCTCGACGCATTTCTGGCGTGGAATTGGGAGCCCGCAGAATGGCCTCGGTCAAATGCCACAATGCATACCCGAACCCATCGTGTTCCTCGTCCGCGGACGCGATTTCCTCCGTGAATGCACGTCCGCGCGTCGAAGCTTCGGGCAACGTGGCAACGTCGTTGCGTTGAGCGGTGAGTACCTGCTCTTGCCCTTTGCCGGCATGAGTGCTCACCAAGGCGGCATGACGCTTAGTGAGCAAGTCGTCGAGGCCGAGAAGAATGTCCGTCACATTGAGACGTCGGAAAGCAGGCATGAACGGGTCATAAAGGAATCCAAGGGCGAAAACAACAGAATTTGCATCCATGCCGCTTCGACAGGACCAGGGTCATCTTGAACGCGGGTCGGTTGGGTGGTGCGCGTACCCAGGGTCATCTTCAACGGGGGTCGGTTGGGTGTTGCGCGTACCCGGGGTCGTCTTCAACGGGGGTCGGTCGGGTGTTGCGCGTACCCGGGGTCGTCTTCAACGGGGGTCGGTTGGGGGTTGCGGATGAAGGGGGTTGTATGCAACTGCCCAACGCGGCGGGACCATACGGGCGCTGGCGATGAATTGCGTTATTGCGCCACGCAGTAGTTGAAGAGCACGCTCACGGTGTTGCTCGAGGGGTTTGCGACGGCTAGGTCGAGTTTGCCGTCGTCGTTCAGATCGGCCGCGGCGACTGAGATTGGGCCGCCGCCCGTGGGAGAGTCGACCTTGTTGCCAAAAGTACCGTCACCGTTGTTCAACAGCACGCTCACGCTGGCATGAGCCCAGTTTGCGACGGCGAGGTCGACTTTGCCATCGCCGTTCAGATCGGCGGCGGCGACTGACACTGGATTGCTGCCCGTGGCATGGTCGACCTTGTTGGGGGCAAAGGAGCCGTCAGAAGTCGAGGCGAACGTGCCGGGGTCGAAATTGGCCGGTTATTTGCCCTAAGCGCCCATTCCATCCGACGTACTTGGATGAACCGCAATACGTTGCGGTGTGCTTTTGCGGATTACCGCAACGTGTTGCGTAGTGGGGAGGCGACCCGTTGAAAAAGGTGGACGAGTCGGCGCGGCACGAACGTTGCGTGATACGTTGCGCTCACGTGCGCGACCTCCGAACGAGAACGAATCGAGAACGTAATGGCGACCCGCGAACACCCCATGTTCGAGTTCGGCGGGGCATCGCTGCATGTGTGACCGGCAAATCCGCGCCCGATCGGAAAGTGTTTCGCCGCCGTAACACTTTGTCGGCCGACGCGAACACGTTGCCCACTTGGCGATACACCCGGCTGCGCGACCGATGTGCCGTCGCCCTTGTTGCACGGCGCCCAGAAATCGAAATGCATCCAACCTTCATTGGCAGTGGCGAGGGGAATTCTTATGCGTGATCAAAACAAATCGGCTGCCATGACGCGACTTCGACAGGTCGTTGGCGCGGCGGTGCTTGCGGTGATGGCGTCGTGTGGTGCTGATGGTCCTGAGCCTGTGGCGGTGGAAGTGCCGAAGCAAGCGGCGCCCGAGCCGGCGAAGGCGGCATCGACATCGATGCCGAAGGAGCTTCGCGCGGCGTACATCGCGTCGGTGCAGCGCGAGGCGCCGGATGTGTATGGGGCGCGGGTGGTCGTGCCGGGGTTGTTGCAATTCGAGAATGAGGCGAATCGTTTTCGGGCGACGTTGGATCGTGGGGGAATGACGGTTGCGTCGAATGAAGAATCGTGGTTGTTGTCGATGCGTGGGTCGGCATTGGGGTGCGAGGGAGGTTTGTCTGGGGTAGCGGAGGCGGAGCCCGAGGTGGAGGGGAATTTTGTTCGTTATCGGCGTGGAGCGATTGAAGAGAGTTATTTGAATGGTCGACTGGGAGTGGAGCAGCGGTTTGTCATATCGGAGGCGCCGGGGTGTGCGGGTCCGAAAGTCATAACGATGGAGGTCGAGGGGGATTTGGTTGCGGCGCTGGACGACGATGATGGGGATGGGAAAGGCGAATCGTTGCGATTTTTGGACGAAGACGGTCGTGAGGCGCTGGCTTATACGGATTTATACGTGACGGATGCGAATGGCAAAGCGTTATCGGCGTGGCTGACGGTGGGCGCGGGGGAGATAGCGATTCACGTGGACGATGCGGGGGCCGCGTATCCGTTGATGATTGATCCGCTTATTTGGACGCAGCAGGCAAAGCTTGTGGCGAGTGATGGTGGGGCGTTTGACGAACTTGGCCGTTCGGTGTCGATTTCAGGGGATACGGCAATCGTGGGCGCCCTTTACAACGACATTGGGGCGCCCAATGATCAGGGTTCGG
>CAZETM010000636.1:0-5897 GCA_964514885.1 uncultured Polyangium sp.
CCATTCCGTGGTTACTGGTCACCCCGAAGGTAATGCGTGTGCTGCGTAATGCAGGGGTGACCGAATTCGCGTGGAAACCAATTCACATCATCGATGATTGAGCGTTCAACCGCGATGCCCCAACCAGCGCGCTTCGTCGCTGGCCACTCTTGCATCCTCATTCGTTTCGTTTTTTCTGGAGCTGCGGACGTACCCGTACATCGGCGCAGGCAAATACGAGCGCAAGCTCACGCCAAATGCGGCGCCCTCCACATGCGGTGTTTCTTCGGAAACGCGAGCGAGAGCTGCTCGAACGGCCCTCTCTTGCGTTTCGGAGGTCCTCGCGCAGACAAACCCGCCCGCGCCAAACCTTCGCGAATCGCTTCGACCGATTGAGCCGCACGAAACGCGTGCCATCCTTCCACGCCTTCTTCAATTCATAGCGCAATTCGTCACGTTCAAACGCTGCTGCCGTTCCCGGAATGCAGGGCGGGTAAGCCCCCGCAATACCGAATTCGCTCATTCGGCCTTGAATTCTGGGCAGATGGTACGATCCCAGGGATAATCGCCACCAGTAATGGCGTCCGTCCAAGGAAAACCGCGACAAACGCGCGGATAATACGGCTCTTCGTGCACTTTGCATCGATTATCGCCGAGGAAGTAGCACTTCCCGTTCGGCGCCGATGTTCGCCAATCTCCATCTTCCACGGACCACACGAGGGCGTCGTCGCCGAACAACCTGCGAATGGTGCCGGCCTCATCATCAAAGAGCGCCGTTCCCCTGCTGCCGCAGCGCGAGTTATGCGGGCAGGGAAAACAAGGCAGGGGTCGCACCACCGGGAGCTGTCGCGGCTTCGAATCGTCCATCGCTTGATTTATCCGATAATCGAGGGCCAAAGATTCGCAAATGCATTCTCGAACTGTCGGGCTACTTCATGCCGCCATTCCACTCGACCCGCCCCTTCTGCAAGGTGACGAGCGCCAAGAATTCGATAGCCAAGGTAGCCGCGGCGAGCGCAGTGATCCCAGCATGATCGTACGGCGGAGAAACCTCCACGATATCCATGGCAATGAGGTTCATACCAGTCAAACCACGTAGGATCGCGAGCGCCTGATACGAGCTCAGCCCGCCGACGACTGGCGTGCCCGTACCAGGTGCAAAAGCCGGGTCCAGGCAATCGATATCGAACGTCAGGTAGGCCTTGTTATCGCCGACGATGCGCTTTATCTCGGCCACCACGTCCTCGGGGCCACGTTTATGCACCCAGGCCGCGTCGAGAATGTTGAATCCATGCGTTTGGCTGTTGTGCGTGCGCAGGCCAATCTGCACGGAACGCTCGGGCACCACGAGTCCCTCGCGGGCGGCGTGATAAAACATCGTGCCGTGGTGCAATGTGTGGGTGTCTTCATCCCATGTGTCGCTGTGTGCGTCGAAATGGATCAACGACATCGGGCCATGCACGGCGTGGTGCGCTTTTAACAAGGGATATGTGACGAAATGATCGCCGCCGAAGGCCAACATCGTCACGCCAGCTTCGACTATTTTCTGTGCCTGCTTGGTCAGCGCCGGCAATACGGTGTCGGGACGGCTGAAGTCGAAAAGGACGTCACCATAATCGGCAACGGCAAGTTTTTCGACTGGATTAAAACCCCATGGCCAGGGCAAACCCCAGGCGATGTTGCACGATGCGTCACGAATCCCATTGGGCCCAAATCGGGCACCAGGACGGTTGCTGGCCGCTAAATCGAAAGGCACGCCGACGACAGCGACATCGATACCAGCGAGGTCTTTGGAATACCGACGGCGGAAGAACGAGCGCACGCCGGCACAAGAAGGCTCTGGCCGAAACGTTTTGAAATCCGGGGCGGTAAACGCGTTGTCATTGTCGATCTCCATTTTGTTTACTCGATGTCTCCTGCAGCAATCCGATGTTTACCTGGATGGCTGGGTATTTCCTGCGTTGTCAATCATGACCCATGCCGAATGAAATGCGGGACGAACTGCATACGATTGATCATTTCATGATTCGGGGTGAACGGTGTGACCCAAGTCTCGAGCCCTCGAATTCGCCCGCCGAGGATATACGGGCAGCAGGACAAACCTGTCTTGCGCTCGACGATGCCGACGTCGGTATATTCCAGCAGAGAATATTCTTTTGGCCGAACTCGCTCCTGTACAATCCAAACATTCGGGACGGCACCGTCGAAATCAGCCTCGCCAAGCTTCGCATCGATGAGCCGTACCCACTCTTCCTGAGACAGGTTGCATCCAAAAAAGACGTCGAGGGCCTGGTATGAATCTGTCTTCTTGAGGATGAAGTCATCGCGATGCTGCTTTACTCGACGTAGCTCGTCGTCGTGCAGGTGCCCGAGCAGCCGAGTCCAAGGGAGGAGCGCTTCGATTGCCTCTTTCTCACGCATTGTCAGCGTCTGCGGTCGGCATGGCGGGTGGCTCAACCAGGCGAGGAAGACCTTGGATTCAATGTGCGACAAACCCGTGGGCACGGTGCAGCCGCGGATCCTTGGCGCGAGTTGTTCGAATGTACGAGCAAAGAGATCGCGCTGGCGGTTGACAGTGTAAATGGCGCAGGACCGATGCAGCAAGGCATCACCGCCGTCGTCGTCGGGAATGGGTTCCCCTGCGTAATGCACAGAATGTCGGACATTGCCAGCAAAAGGGGCGAGCGTGGCGAGCAGCCGATCGTATTCCTTCCGGTCGGCCTCGTCATTCTTCATCATCCAATGGATGCGGAGTGGTTCCCCAGCCGAAAGGTCCGAAAAGTATTGTGCTAATCCGGGGATAGGGCGCCCCGTGGTGAGGTACGCGTTATCCAGTTGAAAGACATCGGCCGCAATGGTCCACAGGTCATCCGGTTTGTCGAAACCGGCAATCGCTGTGTCGAAGTTGGTTTCTACGACCTTGGGGCCGTCTTCGGCCATGACGACGTCAGGGCGCCCATAAAGCAACATCTGCGCCGCAATCGGGTCTTGCATCTCCACTGGGCTGGGTAAGCGATCACCAAGAATTGGCCAATCGACGCAATACGCACGGATTCGTTGGTAGAGTCGCGCGCACTCTTCTTTTCGATCACAAGCGTGCCGGCCTTGTGTAAATTCGTCAATGACCTTCAGGTGCACAGTATACAACGAAACGAGTTGCGACTCGTACCGCGACACGAGTTCGACCGGCGACCAGACAGGTGCAATCAAGGTGTCCGAACTGGTTGCGGCCCAGGGAAGTGCATGAAAACGCTTTCTGAACGCGGCCAAAAGATGCATCGGGTCGTCCACCGATTGAAACCCGTCCAGCGGGCGAATGAGGGATTGCAAGGCTATCTCCTGTGCGATCATGGAATGACCAGAACGGGACTCTCTCTCCCGCCATTGCCTACGTTAAACACCATTTGAGTATGAGAGCGGCTGACCGGCCCCGCGAAATCAGCTCCCAAATAGAACAAGTCGACGCCCCAGAACTCGAACGAGGTCTGCTCTCCCATTTCGCCGCCAAGCGCAGGTCGCTGTGGCGTCGCGGCGCATTCCTGAATAATCCCGTGCACCTGTGCCGTCTCCGCGAACGCCTTGGTCCAGTCTTCAGCCGAGAATTGACTGCCAATATAGATGCCAGCTCCCCGGGTCGATGAGTCGGCTTTCAACACGTACCTATGTCGGTCGGAAAAAACATTGACAAGAGACGGCCCATCCACACTGGGCTGATCGTAGGCGCCGCCGGAGCACGCCACAAGCCAGGACCTAGGGATGAGGTCGTGAATGGCTGATATTGTACGTTGGTCGAGGGCGAGCTCTTTTTGCCAGCTTTCATCGGACAAAAGCACCAACACTCGCTTGGCCTCCGTGAGGTACATGGCCGCAACCGAATTGACAAACTCGACTCGCTCGCTCCGCGTTGCGCGCACCCATCCTGCGAGTTCGGGGTCGTCTGGGTCGATCATCAACTGATCCACCTTGTTATGGATGACGGCGACAGGTTGTCCTCGAACGCGAGCTTCGCCCCCGTCACACTCCACGTCGCGCACATCGCATGTCAAGAGTTTTCCCCCGGAGATCTCGCCCTGTTCCACCAAGCGTCGATGTTCGGCCTGCAAGCTCTTGAATTCGGACTCGTAGAGACCCTTGTACGAACAAATGGCGATGTTGGGCGCCGCGTCTATGGTCACTCGCCGGGCCAGCGCCACAAGATGCCGAATAAACCCATCCGATTTGTCAATAGGGAATTGCACGACGCCAACGTCTTGTGTCGCAACGCGGCCCAACGGCGAGGAAAGCCAAGCGTCACGGAGCAGCGCGCAATGAATCGTTCCGCCGGGACAACATGTGTTTGTCTCGATGAGCCTCCACGAGCCAGCGTCTTCGCGGATCGCATCATAACGCATGAGCTGGATAGGTTCGGTTTGTCGCTGCTCGCTGGCGATCAAATCCCACCACTTGTGGTAAGGTTGAAAGAAGCGGTGGAGCGGGGCGTTCCGTTTGTCCGCGCGATGCTCTTCGACGAAGCGGCGGATAATCTCTTGCAGCGTTGCGCGGATCAACGCTCCCTTTTGAGCGACAGCGCTGATCTCGGCAGCCGCGACGATTGTCGGAGACAGCGAGAAGCGCAGCTCCCCGCCCTCAAAGCCGATGCCCTGATCCCGCAGGGAATTGCGTATCGCCAGCTCGCTCGACGGAAGCATGGCTCCGCCTGCTGCAACTGCGCGACATTGAGCCAAGATGGGATGCATATGGGCGTCATGGTAACCATCGTGATCAGGGGAAGCAGAAAGCAAAGCACGCATCGTGATGGGATGGTATCCGCTATGGACGAAACATGCACTTTGATCTTTGCATTTTGAAACGTACGGGACTCGTGGGATCTTTCCCCACTTGGGTCGGTATCGTCGTCAATGCGCGAATCGAAAAACTGCGCGTTTAGAGTGCATGCGAGACCTGGTCGATGTGCATTATCCGAGCGCATAAGGAAAACAGGGGCCGAATTTGGCGCTTGACGCGCCTACGTCGCCCGGCTTCATTCACCGAGCCTGCGAAAATGGCTTCGTATTTGTCGAGCGATTGGGGTGGATCTGGGCGTTTGGTAATGCGTAACCCTGAAGGCTTGACCCTCGGGCTTGGTCGGCATCAAGGCGAAGGCTGCTTCATCGATCTCCACGAGAAATACGTCAACACGCCGATAAAGGCCGCCGTGAGCGCGGAGAAAACCACACGCCCGATGGAGCGCGTGCGCCAAGCCAGCAGAATATCCCTCGTATCGCGGGCAATGATCGTCGTAATGGGGAAACCCTCAATCGTGCGGTACACGTACTGCCGCGGCGTGGTGACAGAATCATCGAGGAAATGGTCGTCCTCAAACGAACCCTCAACGCCGCTGCCTGTCCGCGAAAGGGCCTCTACGCGCATAAACGCCGGAGACTTCGAGATATCCAGGCCAACGTATTTCTCGTCAAATGGCGAGCGGGCGATGAGCTTTCCCTCATGCGTGAACAATGCCACGAGCGCGTTGCTGTCTTTCGCCGCGCGCGTGTATACGCCACTGAAATACGACACGCTGATATCCGTGCTGATGATGCCGATGTACTTGCCATTCACGCCGCGAATATTACGCGCCATTGGCACGACGAACTCGGAGTCATAAAACCGCTTGAACGGCTTCCCCAATACCACCGGAAGATGATCGTGGTCCTTGAGCATCGACGGGATGTACGTCCTGTCGTCGGCATCTGGCTGGTATGCGGGGTAATCGTTCGAGCTGACCGATGCTACCCCCGCCGGATTGACGTATTGAAGGGCCTTCAGCACTTTGTTGTCGCTTTGCGCGCGCGCCAGAACAGCGGTAATCGCGGTATCGTCCGCCCCACCACCAACATCGAGCTCGTGGATCGCCTTGACCACAGCGTCGAGGCTCGCAA
>CAZETM010000637.1:0-5871 GCA_964514885.1 uncultured Polyangium sp.
CGTCGCTACCGTGCACCACCGACGCCGCCCCACGCACGACGTCAATCCTCCGGAGCGAGTATGGATCGACAAGGCCGAGGTAGGGGTTGTTGCCCGCGCGGAAAATGGCAGCGTTGAGTGGGACGCCGTCAACGAGGTAGAGGACCTCGCGGCTCGACAGGCCGCGCACGTAGACCGTGCCCTGCCCCGGCGTCGTCTGCTGCACCGCGACGCCCGACTGCATGCGGAGAGCGTCCGCCAGGCTGCTAGGCATTACCTCGCGGATCTGCTCTTCCGACACGCTGGTAGAGGAGCGGGATCCACCGGAGGAAACTTCGTTCGGCGCTGCCCACACCGTGACCTCGACCGGCGCGGGAACGGCAGGCGGATCTGCGGCGTCCACCGGCTGCGGCACAAGCAGCGCGATCACAATGAGCGCGAGCCGGCCCCAGGGGTACGTGCACATTGAATCCATATCGTCATTCCCGCTCGCCATCGCTCATCGAGTAATCGCAATGTTGCCGTGAATGTCGTTTCAAGCGTCCGGGGACTCGAATAGCGGAAGCTTGCGCTTATTCTTGCGGCGCGCCAGATACGGCAGGGACCAGAGATAAAGGCCAGTCATCCAAAGCCCGAGCAGCATGAGCCCACTGGGCAGAAAGATCGCCAGCTTTGCCGGTTCGGAAAAAACCGAACCATCATGCAGTGACTCGATCCAATCGGATCGTCGATAGGTTGACGACAAGACTTTTCCGTCCCGCAAATCGAGTTGCAGCTCCCAATGGTTCCGAGCTTGGACTTTGACCAGGCCGCGGTCCGGGCGCACATCCAGGCGTTCGACATCCTGCCAGGATGAAATCGCAGCTTGGGGTTCTGCCTGGCACATCGCAAGGATCTTGGACCACTCGACCAGGGGTTGGTTGACACTGCCTTTCAGCGTTGGGGGCTGTACCCAGGGAACCTGCTTTTTGACTTGCAGCATCAACCCCGTGACGATCACGATCAATAAAGGGATGGCAGTCATCAACGCGCCCCAGCGATGCAATTTGCGACTCCACTTATTTAGAAATTTGAACATGAGCTAATCCCAAAGAGAGAATAAGCGGGTGACGGCTGCGCGTATTCAAACACCGAGTGACGCGGTTGTTGAACAATGCCCGGTTGCTGGGATCGGGGCCGCCGGACTTGCCCTGGTAGGGCTTCCATGAAGCGGCGCTGTCCGCTGGGAGTTTGTCCAGCAGTGGGCTAATCGATTCAGAGATGGGCGGAACGTACCTGAAGTCTCGAGACGACTGCAAGGGGAAATGTGTGGTTACCGAACATGGGACGACGGTATTGGCGCGATTTGGGCGTGAAATGCGCGTGCGGGAGAGTTCAAACTCCTTGCCCGTACGCCTTGATGTGACCGTCTGCGCCGTTGTGATGCATAGGCCCACAAAAAATGCAAGCCAAAAAACAACTCTCAGACATATTCGAGAAGTGCGCCAAATTCGTGCGGATTGAACGGTCCTGCGCAAGTCTACGACGTGCAGCTTGACGTGTGAACGGATGCTGTGTTCTGCTTCGCCAACGGAGCAAACTCCGTGTCGGAGGTACATCGAGATGATCGCGAAGCTTGACCGTTCACACACACACAACGGTTTGTCGCCGACCGTGCATCGGTTTGTCCCGTGCATCATCGCAGTGGCTGCGGTCGTTGCGGCTGGGTGCAGCCCCGAGGCTAAGACCAACCCCAACGTCGACTCCAACAACGGCCTTGTCGCCGATCCCACCAGCGTGCCTTGTCAGGGCACGGCATGGTCGGATGACGTGTGCATTTCGGGAGGCGAATTCATCATGGGGCACAAAGCGATTCCGTACACGCCGCCGCCATGTCCGCCGGGAGACGTCTGCGGGCCGGGGAATCCGCCACCGACTGACTTCACGCCGCCCCATATCGTGAAACTCAGCCCTTACTTCATCGATCGTTATCCGGCAACGAACGCTGAGTACAAGGAATGTTACGACGCGGGGATGTGCCCCGGCGATTGCATCATGCTCCAAACCTGCGGCGGCGGCTACTACAGCGAAAACCGCATCACCGATCCGCTTCTTGCGGGTTACCCGGCGCTAACAATCCCAGAGGAGGGGGCGGAGGCGTATTGCCTCTGGAGGGGCAAGCGACTGCCCACCGAGGCCGAGTGGGAGCGGGCTGCGCGCGGCCCCAAAGGATTCGATTATCCATGGGGAAACGACGCCCCGGATTGCACGCGATATCCCTGCAACCCCAGCAACATACCCGCGAGTTGGTCGTACTACTATTTCGCGCCAGTGGGTGCGAACCCGGGCGACGTCTCGCCGGAAGGCGTCCACGGTATGGTGACGAGTACCATCGAACTGGTGTACGATGCCTACGACTATTACTATTACCAGCATGCCCCGTACGAAAATCCCCAGAAGCCGCCCCCGGGCACGTTTCGAGTGGCTCGGGGCAACGTCACCCTTGGCGGCAACACGCACGGATCGCTTGTCTATAATGGTGTAGAGCAGCCATTGCCAGCTTGGGTGCGCTCCAGCAGCGGCGTCGGCGGCGTGCGTTGTGCTCGCTCGGACGTAGGAGCAAGCGCCACAGGAGAGCAGTTCTTTCGTCTGCGCCAGCGCGTGCTTAGTGGTGACCGGCTTACGAAGAACGGAGGTGCTCAATGAGCCTCCGAACGAAGAAATGGCCGTCCCCGCAACACGTTGCCGGCTTGGTGCTCGTCCTCTCCCTCCCAGTCATCAGCGGGAGCGAATGTGTTCGCCTAGATGCCGAACCGCCACCAGGTGGTACCGACTTCCCAGAAGGGAAATGCGGGCTCGAAGAGGGGATGGTTGCAACCACACCTCAGCCCATGGATCTTGTATGTGCCGACAACGAGAGCGATCTGACGCATCCTTGCAGATGTCAGGATTTAGAAGAAGAGCCACCTCTTGTCATAATTCCCAAATTCGATCAGCCAACGGGCTGCCACACAGACGTCGGTACCTTGGGCCTCAAGTACGTGCTTCCGCACTGCGCTTTCATTGCTGAATTGTCTGGTCATGTCTCGACCTACTGGCGGTTTAATGATCGCGCGAATGAACCGGGCGATGAAGACACCCGTATCGATCTTTGTCCAGACGTCCCAACAATGCGTGTCGACCCGTTCTTGGACGGTGCAACAAGGGAATTGCGCACCATAGGAACTTTCCAGCGTAGTCCCCATGGCGCCATGCACATCGAAGTGCAGGATTGCCGCTGGTACGATGGGGTGTTCACTATCCCTGCCCAAAATTTGAGTCCTACGTTAATCGGCGAGGACCTTGTGTTTTCGTCACGACCTGCAACCCCAGCGAAACACGAGCTGTTCTCGGTCGCAGGCGACTGGGTTGCCGACTTTAACCATAACAATAATACGTCCGAAAACGCGCATGCGGAGATCCACGAAGCCCGCGCACTTGCGCTCGTTACGCCGGTCACAGAGCTTCTCTCTGTGGCCCTACCGAACGCATTCTTCGCTGAGGGTACCCGCCAGCAAGACCACATCCATCTCGGCATCAAGATGACGCCTCTGCCCGACATTCTGAACGACCCGATAAACCCTGAAAAGTGGAAACTGACGTGTCGTGTTATGGAGAGCGGGTTTTTCACAGCTCCGGCCTGCGGAACCAGGCCTAACGTTACATTTCAGGTCGCACCAGATAAAAATGACAAACAGGACCGATGCAATATTGAGATCGATCGTAACGGACAAAGGGGGGGCCCGGAGCCGCTGCAATTCCTCTGTTCGGATACCTGCGACGAGAAGCGATATGTCGAGGATGATGGGCTATTTTGCAACAATGTCCACTTCATGAACCCCGTTGTCGGGCTGTGGGAAGACCCCGGGGACCTCTGGATGTGCCAATGCTCGTGCGATGATCCATCAGCGTCGGGCGCGACGATTGCCGCTGCCGTTCAAGGCTGCGCGCAACTCGGCCTAGATCCCACGAAGCCCGAAGATCAACAAATTGCTTGCGCTCAAGTATGCGGCGGCCAAATCTGCGGTGCCGCGCCGGCTTGTCGCATTGGCGAATGTCATGCGCCTGCAACTAGCGGCGCGGCGCAACTGATCGCTCGTCTCGCCTGCGATCCGACAAAACCCCAGCCCCAGGCTCGTGTGTCCGCCGCGGGGGACTACCACGTGACCATTGACCGCAATGCTTCGTCGTTCGTCGTTCATGTTAACGACGAACTCGTCAACAGTACACTCGACGGGACCATGCACTTCAACCTGAATGAAAGTGGCGGCATTCGGGTGGTGGATTTCGCTAACACTCGGTCCTTCCCGGATGATTTCTCGATTTTCAACGTGACCATCGCCAACGCGCTGCTCGTTTCCAGTAAGCGAGTTCTCGGACAATTGGGAACCGGTACCGCCTTCCAAATTCCTGCGCATAGCGGTTCGTTCTTCGCTCAATCGCTCGTTGCCGGAAAATTGCTTGGAGAAGAACTCCTCAATCCGGACCCCGTGAGTGGCACCATCAACGTCCAAACCCGTGAGTTCGTGATGGATATTGTCGCCGCACAACCCCCAGAGCAAGCAGATGAAGATGTTGAGCGGGCAATTGTCGCCCATATCGTCGGCACCATTGACAACATTCCTCCTGTAGCCGTTTCCGGTGGTCCCACGCGTACCGTTGAGTGCACGTCTTCAACGCTCACCCCGGTTACCTTGAATGGTTCGTCTTCGTTCGACACCGATCCGGGCGATGCCATTTCGCATTATCAATGGTTCACCGCGGGAGGTATGGGAATGGGCAACCAAGCCGTCGTTTCCACGGCGTTGCCCCTCGGACATTCCGCGTTCGTCTTGCATGTATATGACGACGATCTCGGTTCGGCCGCCGCGCCGCTCGACATCAACGTCGTCGATTCGACGGCCCCAACACTTACTCTGTCGCCGCAGAGCGCGTGCATGTGGCCGCCCGACCACAAGCGCATTCGCTTCCGCCTTGGAATCGACGTCACTGCGACCGCGACCGATGCTTGTGACGGCACACCTACCGTGCGGATTGTCAACGTCACCAGCAGCCAGCCCGATAACGGTCCCGGCGACGGCAATACCGTCAATGACGCGTCTTTCAGCGACCATGCTTTCTGTATTCGTAGAGAACGCACGCCTCCGCTTGAAGAGCGCATTTACCACGTGACCATCGAGGCTCGGGATGCATCGGGCAATATCACGACGACGGTTCTCCCCATCCGCGTCGCCACAAGCAATAACGGCAGCCCGTGCTCATCAATCGGCGTCGTGATTGCCGACGACGCGCCGTGCGAGTAAGGCCGCCTGGCGCTAAGAACAAACAATCCCCGTGACTCCGAGGTCAGGATACGCATGACGCCACGGCGGTTCAAGACGCCGGTGGCACTTGTTTGGTCGCGTTTTTCTCGAAAATCGCACACCAACTTGGCCCTAGCGTTGGACCTGTGCAACGGCCCGCATGGTGAGCGAAACCCATGAACTTCGTGGGCTTTGAGCTGACCGGAAGCGAATCGGGCCGCGACCCATCGTGCCCGCGCGGATACCAAATCCTTGACGCCCTTACGCGCACCGGGGTAAACACGCTTCATGCGTCATATTTCCTTGATTGCCCTTTACGTGGGCTTGACGAATCTCCTCGGTAAACGAGCCGCGGCGCTCGGGACGTTTCCTTCCGGCACCGCCAGCATCCCCACCCTGACGGCGCGACGCGACGCAATGTCGAAGTTGCCCGCAGTTTCCGCGGGACGAGCTTTGGCGGACGAGCTTGGCACGGCAGACGAAAAATACGACGCGCTCGGTTATGCCATTTGGCACTTTACCGAGGCGTATTTGCTGCATCCAACCACGCCAGCCAATATCGTCGCGGCGG
>CAZETM010000638.1:0-5869 GCA_964514885.1 uncultured Polyangium sp.
CTCTTCGGTGGGCAGTTCACCAGCCGGCTCAATTTGAATCTGCGCGAAAAGAATGCCTACACGTACGGGGCATCGAGCTGGTTCGACACGCGTCAATCAGCGGGACCGTTTACCGCTGGCGGGGCCATCATGACTCCGGCGACGGCACCGGCGCTGCGCGAGATGCTTGCTGAAATCGAGCGTTTACGCAAAGAGCCCGTGCCCGCTGCGGAACTCGCGAATGCCAAGACGAACCTCATTCGCAAGCTCCCGGCGCGTTTTGAAACGGCATCGGGTACCGCGCAAGCGTTGGGATCCGTAGCCGTGATGGGTTTGCCCTTGGACGAGTTCACGACCCGTCAGGCTCGCGTCGCGAAAGTCACGGCCGAAGATGTGCAGCGTGTGGCGGGGCTATATTTGCGACCCGAAACGATGCGGATCATCATCGTGGGGGATGCGGCGGTGATTCAGAAGGACTTGGAAAAGCTCGAGCTGGGCGGCATGGAAGTGCGGCAGGTGAAGAAAGATGAACTGCCGGCAAAAGCGAAGGTTGTCGTGGGGGCCCCGAGCAACAAGAAAGCCCCCTGAGCAGCATCGAGCGCTGTGGGTGTGATTTGTGACGTCCCATGTCAAGCGACGGAAGCGGTGGTGAAGGTTTGTTACAAAGTACTTGACGCGGAAACAAAAGGTTTGGCAGTCAGGACCTTCTTCATCACGCGAGTGTGAAAACTGCTTGAACTTCTGCGGGAAACGTTGAAGATGTCAAAAATTTGCCCTACCCTGGCTTTCGTGAGATTCTGGATGCGATGTACACGCTGGCGAACCTGGACCCTGCATACGCTGCACGTGTAGCTTCGGCGACCGACACGGCGGCGTGGGTCAGCCACTGCTCGCTACATGAAGCGCAGTGGATTGCGTGGAACGTGCGAGAGGACGCTTGGTTTCGGGACCACGACCTGAAGCAGGTTCAGGATGCCATGGATGCTGTAGATCCGTCGGGAACCCTGCTCGCGGCGGATTTGCTGCGAGAATGCGCGGAGAGGCTTCAGTCGTTTCGGGATATGTCCTTGGACGAACAAGCCCGCCTGCCAGCCGAAGCTGTGACGCACGTAACAGAAGGCAAGCTTTGGGAACAGTACCGCGCGCCTGGAAAGACTGGATTTCGAAGGGGTGCTCTCTCGCGCGAGCCCAACCCTCCGCCACTCAAGCGTGGCGAAAAGCGATCACTCGTGCCCAAGAGTGGGTGGGATAGGTGGGTTACGTTCACGGCGAATGGGCGCTCGATTCCCAAGAATCCGGACGAGGTAGCGAGCCTGCTCGGACTGGATTGGAAACCTACTTTTGGCAGCGTGGTGCGGATTATGATCCCGCTTGATCGCCTCCGCAGCGTGCGAGCAAAATTTTGCCTGCCCACGATTTTCAATGGTCTGAGCGCACCAGGTAAGGTGTTGAAGACGGATTGGCGAGCACGTCCGAAGCGTGAGCATCGTCCGGACGAACCTTGGGGCTATGCTCGAGATATGAAAAATGACGGTCCGGGGTTGCCAGAAGTCCTCGTCAGCATCATGAGCTATGAGTATGAGGCCGAGTGTATTGGAGAGTTGGCAGTTGATTGGAGCAGCCGGCCCTATTTGAGCAGGACTGGGAGTATACCTTGATGATTACAGAACGTTTGTCGTCGGCGGAGTGGATTCGGCGCGTGCTTGCTTGTCCTCCAGGGCTGGAATTGATGGATTGGATCCGGCGCCGTGTGTTGTATCCTTATCAAGAAGGCCCTGCTTTGGATAGTCGCAATGGCGAAGCTCCCGAGGTCATATTCGAGGAGTTGGCTAAGCAAGTAGGCTTCCTCGATCGACTGGACCAGACCGCCGCGGCCTATTTTAGAAGCGACGAATCCTACCCGGGGAGTGAACCTGAAATTCCGGTGATCCACACGATGTGCGGATTGGTGGAAAGGTTGGCGCTCTGCAATGCCAATGAACCCATCAGGCTGTGGATCGAAAATCACAATGGGCTGCTGAGAGCGGAGCAGCATGGATTGCTCGCTGGCAGTGCGCTCGACGCATTGGCGATGACGCAGAACGAAAAGAATGTGACCTTTCGCGACTCGTGGCGCAAGTTCTGGCTCGATCTGTGGAGAAACGCTCCAATGGATTGGCAGCCCTCGATATACATCGGATTGCGTCTGGCCGATCCGGAAGCTGCGGCAATGGAAATTCCGGAGCTGATCGAGCGAACGAAATCCGTAGGCGAAGAGCCTGGCATGATGCTCCACGGATTGTGGAATCAGCCTGGGGGACGAGACGTGCTGCTTGCGTGGCTGAAAAACTGCGAGCCGCATTTGCGCACAAAAGTGTGTGATGCGCTGCGAGCGAGACTTCCGGAGGCCGAGGCGGCAGAAGAATTGCCCCCGCAATCGTCCAAACCACTCCATGTGTTTCCATGCATTGTGCCCAGAAAAAAGACGGATTGGTTCGAGTCTGTTTCGATGGTGTCGTGAGCAAGCCCATGGGTGATGTCGTAACATTCTATAGTTTCAAAGGTGGAGTCGGCAGGTCAATGGCCTTGGCCAACGTTGCTGCGGCATGTGCACAGCGTGGTTTCAAGGTCATTGCACTGGATTTCGACTTCGAAGGCCCTGGATTGCATCACTACTTCTTGGCGCCCATTGGGGAGAAAATCAGACACTCGCCTGTCGAGCCTCGTCAAGGCGTTCTGAATTATCTTCGCAAGCTATGGGATGACCTCGAGCGGCTGTATCCCAATGGTGATGGCTTCGATGACCAAGAGGCGCAGCGTGAACTTCCGGCGATGCTCGAAAAGATGCTCGACAGTGGCGATTATATCTATGATATCGAGATAGCCGAGCCGAATCGCAAGGATGTGCGTGTTGCGGAGACCAAAGTACATTTCGTGCCAGCTGCCCGCTTCGATGGCGAATACGGTAAGTTGCTGCAGAACTTCGACTGGAAGAAGTTTTACGAATCTTATGCCCCGGCGCTCGTTGCGTTCATGCGGGTATTATGTCAGCGATATGATTTCGTCCTCATCGATTCGAGGACTGGATACAGCGACGTCGCCGGCATTTGCACTACAACTCTGCCGCGCAAGTTGGTCCTCGCATGCACGCCGAACAAACAATCGGTCGAGGGGGTGCTCGACGTAGGATCCGAATTGTTGAGTCAACGTGACGAGTCACGCAAGGAGCCATTCCACATCTATCCATTGTTGTCGCGGATCGATGACGGCGAAGAAAAACTCAAGCAATTGTGGACTGCGCTTGTTCGGCAGGGCTTCGAACGCCTATTCATCGAAGGTTATGGGTACGATAAAGCTTCCTGTGACCTCGAAACCTACTTCAATGCCATTCGTGTGCCCCATCGGGGCTATTATGCTTACGTTGAGCGTATTGCTGTCGAAGAGCAACGTTCCGATGAAACCGGCTCACTTGCGGAAGTTTATCACGAATTGCTCCGATGCCTAGAATGCGATGGCGTCATGGCTGCTCAGGAGGCCATTCGCCAACGCGGGTTCACCCCCAAACACGATTTGCGACGAACGCACGCACGCCAAATGCAGGGAGGGCCTTTCGCGAACTTCGACCATCTTCAGGAAATCATCGAGCAACTCAGTGTCGGCGCCGAAGAACAGAGCACCTCGAGTGAATTGAACGAAATCGATTCCGTCATTGCCAACGCGCAAAGTTACCTGCCGTCGGCGCTCCTTGCGCTGCTGGGAAGTGCCCTTCGTCGCAAAGCTCAGGTCCTACGACAACAAGGCTGGTATGACGCTTCGCGACGGCAGTTAGAGAACATCGTTAGCACATTCAAAGACTTGGACAATGAGGTGGGCCGAGCGCAATTGGCGCATGCTCGGTATGAATTCGGCCAATTGGCGAGCGGCCGCGGCGAGCACCAAGAGGCATTGGTATCATTCGATATGGCCATTGTCATCTATCGAGATCTGACGACTCCTGATGCTCGTCGCGGTCTTGCCGATGCATTGATCTCAAAGGCCAGGTGCCTCGTAACGCTGGAGCGTGACGACGAGGCGCTGCTCATGTTCAACGACATAATTGACCGGTTTCGCAAGCTGTCCGAGCAGCCCATTGGACGCGTCGTGTGCGAGACCATGTCCGAAAAAGCCAAGCTCCTCGAGCGTATCGGAAAAACCGACGAGGCTCGTGCGCAAATCTTAGAAGTCATCAAGCGTTATCGTGATTCGACCGATAGCGACATTCAAAAAATCGTGGAGCAAGCCATCAAGGTGAATCCCGATGTGCAAGTGCCGCCTTCGAGGTAGCGTCTCCGCATGGCACGGGCGACAACCGGTCACCCCCGCGTCCGCGCATCCAAAATCTTCGCAAACGAGCGCAGTTGCATCTCTTCTTCGGTCAGACCCGTGCTGCCCAATTCCTCCACGCTGACCGCGCCGCACGCGAGCCCCCGCAAAAAATAATTGAGCAAACCCTGCCCCGTGGCGGCGTCGTCGAATACGTTTCCCACCAGCGTCGCTTGCGCCGCTTTGTCGATGAAGTTCTTCAGGCGTTCTGCCGCTGCCGAAAAACCGCTCAAGAAAAACGCATACAGAGCTGCATACCGAATCGGCAATTGCGCCGGATGCAAATCCCATCCTTGGTAAACGCCGAGTCGCAACGAGCGCTGAATGTGCCCATATGCCGTGCGCCACGCGTGATGCACCGCGGCCACGTTTTCACGTTGTTGCTGCGCACTGAGCGGTTTACCTGAGCTTGCGCGATGCGGTCCCACCGGCATCACGTTCGTCGCGCCATCGGAAAGAAATACGCCGGTATTCGATAGCGTATTTTTCATGAGCAACACGGCGAAATCAGAAGCCGGGTGGTCCATCGTTTGATACGCCGCCGTAATGTTGCACGATGCCGTGTAATCATACGTGCCGAAATGCGCGCCCGTGCATCGACCATCGGCCGCTGCCAAGAGCAACGGCAAGTTGACTCGACCAAAACGATCGAAAAACGTCGCCGTCAGCTCCACCATCAGCTCCATTTTCAAACTGCGTGGAGAAAGCCCCAGCCGAGCCTCCAGCCGTTCGAACAGTTTGACCAATGTCGACACCTGCTCAGGCACCGGAATCTTCGGCAACGTCACCACGAATCCGTCCGGAAGTTTTCCTGCTTCGCGCACGAGTGTCGTAATGAAAAGGTCCAGCGTGCGCACACTACGCATCTTGTTTTCTTCATTGAGCGGTTTGATGCGAATTCCTATGCATGGAGGCACCAGCCCTTCGCTCATGGCCCGCGCTAGCTCTTTTGCCGTCCGGACCGCGGCTTCGTCTTCTTCGGGATCTGGACGACTACCAAAACCGTCCTCGAAATCGATGCGCAGATCTTCCACCGCTTCGCGACTCAGCTTCGCACGTACCCGCTGATACACCGTCAGCGCCAACCAAGCGGCGCGATTCTCTTTCTCGAAGGCCTTTGGATCGACATGAAAACGAGCTACGACGGGCGCTTGTTCGGTCAATGTTACCGGTAGTTCGCCCGCGCCCTCCATGCCTATGGCACGTGCGAACGTGAATGCATCGGGGGCGTATTCATCGAGCGAGCGCAGGGCCAATTCGCCAAGGCGCACGGGCGTTTCCGCCTTGTACAACTGGGCTCCGCCGTAAACCGTATGCACCGGCTGCCGGGTCGGCAAATCCCCAGGGAATGCTTGGGCGTACGCCAAATTGGCTTCGGAAAGCGCAGCAAGCTCATCGCTGGCTTCATTCGCGAGCGTGCTGGTATGGACGGACATGGGTTTCATTCTTTCGAGAAGATTACATTGCCGGAGCCAATTCAGCTACCGCGATAGGTGCTGTATCCGAATGGCGCCAAGAGCAGCGGCACATGGTAATGCTCCTGCTCGGC
>CAZETM010000639.1:0-4497 GCA_964514885.1 uncultured Polyangium sp.
GAGGTGTGCAAGCAGTGCGGCGGTTGCTGCACGAGCGATCGCGAGGGACGGGGTATCCGTCGCGGCGGACGTATCGATCACGATGGCGAGATCGAGTCCTCCTTTCGCGAGCGGTGCATCGGCAGCTCGAATGGGAACGACGACGTAATCGGCTTCGGTCTTTGCACGACGCGAGGCTTCGGAGCGTTCGGAAGGTTGAACGGTTTCGAGGTCCATCGTGTGCGGCGCCGTGTAGCCACGCGGAGCCAGCAGACCCTCGTCGAACAGCTCCACCGACAGATCGGCTCGCGGAACGAAGTCCTGTTCTCGAATCGTGACCTTGTTCTGTTCGCGCACCCCGCTCATGCCGACGCGCACTTCGCGTGCATTTGCGTGCAAGAAATCGATCGATGCCGTGAGTTCTTCGATGTGCGGCAGCGACGCTTCCGCGCCTTCTGCGGCCATCGGATACGTGTACAGCCGCCGTTCGCCCTTCGTGCCGGTTCGTCCCAGCCATTCGGCGTAACGCACGACCACGCGCCTGGTTTGTCCGGGTAGAATCGGATACAGACGCGCCTTGTACGTGCCCGGAGCTTCCCACTCGAGCAGCGCAGGATCCTCTTTGCTTCCTGCGTAAACATTCGACTGGTATTGCGCCGCCGCAGCCTGTTTTTCTTTGACGTATCCCCAGGAGATCACGCCTTCGCGATCGACGCCGAACTTGTGCAAGCTCGCGCCGTTGGGTGTGCGAAATCGGTAGATGCCTTCGACCGTCGTGGAGCTCGGATTGAAGAACACTTCGTCGACTTCGGTCAGTGCGAAGTCGTCTTGGATGGTGACGTGTACGTCGAGTTTTTGAATCGTGAGAGGGAACCGTGGAGCGCCTTGATTGCCGGGAGCACGAGCACCCACGGTGCCCACGCCGTAGGGCGCTGGCTCTGCCACGCGATCGGTCGTTCCAAGGCCGCCTGTCCAGTCTTCCCACGCGAGCACTGGCGAGGTGGTGATCGTCGGTCCGTTTGATCCGGGCTGGATCAGCAAACGCTCGCCCGCGGTTGCTCGCCCGTTGCCATCGGTGCGTACTTCGCCTGCGAGCACGTAGACGTCCGTGTTGTTTTTCGCGACGTCGATGCTCGCGCGCACGTGAGCAAGATGCAGCGGTCCGGTCGGTGTCGACAGCTCGGTCGTGATCGATGCGGGCGTGTCGACGAAGACGCGTCCTTCTTGGATCTCGATCACTTCGGCGCGCGCGACGAGTTTGGCCGGGCCACGGATGAGCAACGTGGCACCTCCGTCTCGCCGAAGCCACGCGAGGCCATCGGGTTTTACCTGTACGACCTCGCCGTCCACGAGCCGTTCACGCGGGTAGGGAGCCCGTTCAGGCTCTCCTGGAGGCGTGACGACGACATCGCGTCGGACCGTACGCAGTTCAGCCCAGGTTTGCGATCGCGGCAGGATGGGTTTTTCCGGCTCGCGACAACCAGGAAGCACGCTCGGACAAACCAGAGCGAGCAGGGCGACAAAAACGAAGGAGAGAGGTTTACGAGATCTAAACGACGACATGCGGCGTGGCCTCCGCATCGAGATGGAAAGGAGAGCCATTCGCCCTCCCGATCCCGAGACTACCCACGACAACGCGCGATGTCTTTGGTTCCCTTGTCTTGCCTCACCCCTGGCACCTCTCCACAGGCGCGTTGCTTCGCAATGCTGGTGGCGAGGGAGAAGTACGCGAGTGTGAACGCTCCTCTTCCTCCCCTCTCCACATGTGGAGAGGGGCTGGGGGTGAGGGGCGTGAGGGCTAATCAGATCAGGGCGTAGCCGTCGTCTGAACTTCGCTGCCCGGCTTCTTGATGGACTTCAGGATCACGAACTCGACGCGGCGATTCTTCTCGCGTCCCTTCTTGTCCTTGTTGTCCGCGATGGGTTTGTCCGGGCCATAGCCCTTGGGCACGAGCCTCGATTTGTCGACGCCCTTGTCGACCAGGTACTTCACGACCGCATCGGAGCGTTTTTGCGACAGCGTCTTGTTTTGATCAACGGGCCCGACGTTGTCGGTGTGACCTGCGACCTCGATGAGGAAGATCTCTTTGCGCGTATTGAGCACGCTCGCGACCGCGTTGAGAACCGCGAAGCTGACCGCTCCGGTGATCTTGTCGCTGCCCGTCGCGAACTCGACCTTTTGGAGGATCTTGATGTCGTTGTCGGTGACTTCGACCAAGCTCACACCCTTGTCCGGACAGCCATCGGTATCTTCGAAGCCGTTCAAGGTTTCGGGCTTCTGTGGACACTTGTCGACATTGTCCGGGATGCCGTCGTTGTCGCTATCGGGCGCGGTGTCCGGGCAGCCGTCGGTGTCTTTGAAGCCGTTGACGATCTCGGGTTGGTCCGGGCACTCGTCGGCTTCATCGAGGATCTTGTCGTTGTCGTTGTCCGGCTCGGGGCAACCATCCGTATCGGCGAAGCCGTCGGTGTCTTCCGCTTCGGCAGGACACTTGTCGAGCTTGTCGGTGATGCCGTCTTCGTCGCCATCCGGGCAGCCGTAGAACTCCTTGCTGCGGAGCTTGCCGGCTTCATCCGGGCACTTGTCTTCCGAGTCCGCGATGTTGTCCTTGTCGCGATCGGGCAGGATGTCGGGACAACCATCGTCGTCACTGAGACCGTTGATGGTCTCTTGTTTGTCCGGGCACTTGTCTTTCGTGTCCGGAACGTTGTCCTGATCGTTGTCGTCTTCGAGGCACCCGTCGTCGTCTTCGAAGCCGTCTTTGTCTTCGGCGATCGTTGGGCACTGATCTTTCTTGTCGTTGATCCCGTCGCTGTCTTCGTCGCCGACTTCATTGACGAACGCGATGCCACCGATGGCGCGGAACAGCGGAACGCCAACGCCTTGAAGCACGCCACCACCGCCACCGAGCGTGAACGCGAGTGGGAGGTTGAGCGGAGTGACTTGGATGCCGCCATCGACTTCGAGTGCGTTGGTGCCGTTCTTGAACGCGAAAGTGCTGCTGCCGAAGCCTTCCGCGAACACGCGGAAGATGGGGCTCACTTGATAGCCAGCCGCTGCGCCGTAACGGAACTCGAAGGGCCCGAGCGTTGTGCTACCGAGCGTCGCTTCGGGGCGATAGACACCGCGCACGTTGACCGCGAACGACAGCTTGTTGATGTTGCCGTCCAAGATGAGTCGGCCGCCGGCAGTGATCGGCGTGCTGTTGCCGATGTAGCTGTTCTTGGCGGTGATCGTGCCCAAAGGCGCAGACACGTCGATGGCACCGCCGAGCACGATGGGGCTCTTTTGCGGGTCACCGAAAAACCTGAACTTGCCTTCGAGTGTCGCATCGCCGACGCCGAAAGCTTTGAGCCCACCGGCCGCAGCTCCACCCGTCTCGATGTTGATGCCGTCGCCGCTGACGTACATGACCGGCACGCGCAGACCGATTTGCATGAACGTCAAGGGGATGAAGGACGCGAGCACGTCGGCCGTGAACATGTCCTTGATGACGCCCACGTCTTGCGTGTTTGTCGCGTTCGGCGCGCTGCAATCCGTCTCGGCTTTGCAGCTCTTCACGATGAACGGATTGTTGGCGTAGTTGAACAACACGCCCGCGGTGATCCCCATCGGGGAGTCCATGCGCGCGCCTGCGACGGTGAAGTAGTTCTTCGACCCAGGCGCAGCCTCGAACCGCTGGACGGAGAACTCTCCGACTTGAGCGGAAGTCGCTTGTGCCAACGCAGTCGCTGGCACGAGCGAAGCAGAACAGAGGCCTACGAGTGGCAGCAACCTGAGCGATAGTCGCGTTCTCATCAATCCTCTTGGCCCGGAATGGACGGAACCCACACGTTGGAAACGGCGGATACGAGGCTTGCAGCAATAAAAGAGTGCTTCGGCTACTGCAACAGGGATCCGGCTTTGGGGAGCGAGTTCACGTCGGGTCCGCAAAGCGCAGTGGTGGCGACATACGTAATGCGTGCGGATCGTGTGCATCCATGCGCGATCGTTCGTGAGATGGTCTCTCTCGTCGTTGACAGTTGCCCGATCCTTCTGGCAAGCGCTTTGGGTCGGTGGGGTTTTCCCGTAGCGGTCTTCCGGAGACGCCTGGGTACGGTGGGGCTTCGATCGGCGTTGACCACACTCGCCGGGCGTGAGACACCGCCGCTGCTCGCATATCCGGTTCGACAGACCCGGGTGTGGCAGGACGAATCGTACAACCCCAAAAACCCAGCGCACCGAGAGCGGTTTCCAAAAGCGGGGCCGGCCGGTGTGTGGCATGCAGCAGCACCGATGCGAACTTCGTCGTGGTCCCTATCGCTTTCGCGCACGTCGATTCCTGCCCTCGCGGCGTTTGGGGTCAGCGTATTTTTGTCGGTGTCTGCCGTGGCGCAACCCGCGCCCGAAACATCGCCACCGCCCGCAACACAACCTGCATCAGCGACGCCGGCAGCGACGCCAACAGACACGCCTGCTGCGCGTCCTGCAGATGAACCGCTCGTACCAGCGCAACCTGCAACGCCGAAGCCGCCCGC
>CAZETM010000639.1:4597-5863 GCA_964514885.1 uncultured Polyangium sp.
TGGTGGTCACAAGCGCGTCCGAGCTTCGAAGTGCATGGGGTTTTTCGTGTACGTACCGAGCTGTTTCATCAGTTCGCTCTCGGACGTCGTGATCCCGCAACAACTGCTCTTTGGCCTCAACCCGCCGACAACAACTACGCTCCCACCACGGGTACAGCTCAGGCGGTGCGTCTTTGCGGAGATAGCCCCACGGCCGTACCGCTCGATCCTTGCGAGAACAATACGCAGCTCGGCGCCAACATGCGCTTTCGTTTGAACCCCGAGTTGCACATCTCGGACAACCTTCGCGTTCACTCGCAGATCGACATCTTCGACAACCTCGTCTTCGGATCCACGCCCGAGGGGTACATGAACGTGCCCAGCTCTGCGGGCAGTGGCTACACGGTGGCCGCGCGTGGTGGTTACGCGCCGCTCGGATCGTTCGCGACGACGACGTGGGCACCTGTTGCAGGTCAAACGAGTATCACTGACTCGATCGTCGCCAAACGCGCGTGGGGCGAATATTCCACGCCTGTTGGTCTGCTTCGTTTCGGCCGCATGCCCAACCACTGGGGTCTCGGCATGGTCTACAACTCGGGCGACGGATACGACTCGGATTGGCAGTCCACGGTCGACCGCATCATGTTCACGACTGGCATCAAGAAGTACGACCTGTACTTCACCGGCGCGTGGGATCACATGGGCGTTGGTGCAACGAGCGCTTCGTTCACCGAGCAGCAAGGCCAGCCGTACAACTTGGCCAACACCGATGACGTCAACCAGTACGTCGCGATGATTGCTCGCAAGCGCGATCCGGAGCTGCAGCTTCTCGATCTTGCGAAGGGCCAGCCGGTGATCAACGGCGGTCTTTACTTCGCGTATCGCAATCAAGTGCTCGCGAACGACGACATGGCATCGAGCAACGCGGCGTCGCTGGGACAATCACCGACCAACGTTCGACTTGGTTACACGCGTCGCGGTGCTGAGTTTTTCATGCCCGACTTGTGGTTCCAGTTCTTGTGGAAGAAGTTCCGCTTCGAAGCTGAAGCCGCGATGGTTTACGGCACGATCGAGGGCACGAGCACGACGGGAAGGCCGAGTGGAAACCTTCCGGGACAACCCACGGTTGTCGATCAAAACCCGCTCGACGCGACGGACGTCGGCTACACGGTGCAGAGTTTTGGACTCACGACGCAGGCTGAGTTCCGCGCCATGGAGGACAAACTCCGGCTCGACTTCGGCTTCGGTTGGGCCTCGGGTGATCCCGATGTCGCGGGGCTTAAGCCG
>CAZETM010000640.1:0-5860 GCA_964514885.1 uncultured Polyangium sp.
GTTGAAGTGGTTTTGCACCACGGACGAGGGCTCCGTCGGCGGTTGAAAATGGTTGGGAACCATTTTGGACCACCGACGTCGGGTGGTTGGAACGGTTTTGGGGTTCGTGCGAGTGCCGAGTGCTCGCGCGGAAGGATTACTGGGCGGTGCTGTGCGGGGAGGTCATCCCAATGCGGTCAAGAAATACTCCGTAATGGACGGATGCATCGGTTTTTCCTGGAGCAAGTAAAACATCTCCACGACCTGCCGGTTGCTGGAGAGCCCCGTGGCCAATTTGACGAGCTGATACACTTCCGAAATGGTCGGGGTTCTATCGACGTAAAGCAGTTCCGACGGTATTCCTGGGACATCTTGCCAACGGTCGCCCATTTCCCATTGGCCTGCGACGCGTGCCCCACGGGTGACGCGGAGCGTAGTAGTTGCGTCATTGGCAAAACCGCTGGGCTATTCCTCCTACACGCCGTTGATGTCCAACGAGGAAAAGTAGCCACGCGATTGATCTTGGTGTAGTATCGCGCGCGATGGCGAAAAAAGGCGTTTTCCGGACCTCCAGTGAAGTACTTGTCGGACGGACGAATGAGCTTCTTCAGATGGAGCGAGCGTTCTTTGCGGCCGGCCAGCGTCCTCGACCCATCGTCATCACGGGACCCGCGGGAGTCGGCAAAACTGCGTTGATTGCCGCATTTGCCAAAGAGCATCGAGAGCGATTTCCTGGTGGTCACGTACAGATCCGGGCCAATGAAGTCGCTGCCGATGACCGTGCCTTCATATCGCGGATCGTCGAATCGCTCGAGCTGGCGCGCAGCGTCGAGGATGACGACGAAGCTTTGCGTGAACGATTGCAATCGATTCCCACGCTCATTCAAATTGACGGTATTGATACATTGACTGCGGTGCCAATCGGGCGCCTTTCGAAGCGCTTGCGGGGATGTTTCGTCGTGTGGTCGGGTCGATTCGAGCGATTACGCATTGGAATGGCCGAGGAGATCATCCGCCTTACTCCCTTGGATGATGCTTCGGCGCACGAGCTGCTGTCGGAGGTACACGCACCTGCAACCAACGATGCAGAACAACAGGCGCGTCAGACCTTGATTGCGTCGGCCCATGGTTTGCCGTTACTACTGCGAATCATTGCTGGATTTCTTCGCGCGGGACATGATGCGTCGACGCTCGTGTCGGTCTTGAGCACGGCCGTAGGTGACGAGGGAAAACCGCCGTCTTCTGGAAACCCAATTCGAAAGACCCTTGCGGTGCTCGTTGAGCAAGGATTGGATAGGATTCGCGAGGTTTACGGCGTAGAACATACACGGCCGGTGGATGCGCTTCGGCAAATGAGTCACGTGCCGTCTTCGGGATTCGGGAAAAGCCTCGGCGCGGCGACGCTGGGCATGACCGAGGATGAATTCGAGCGCCTGATGAAAACCGCCGAACAAGTTGGTTTGGTGGTGTCGGTGCCGTCGATCGAGCCGGAGGGGGCCGAGCGATGGCAATTGCATCCAATGATTGCAGAGATTCTGCGCAGAGACGAGGATCGTGAGGCGGTCATTACTCGAATGACGAATTGGTTTGTTGAGAAAATGTCCAGGCGTGAGAATCACGCCGACATCGATACCGAACAGAATGCTTTGGTGTGGTGGTTGGACGTCTTGCCGGAGCGAGATTGGCGTCGGGTGGCCGAAGAAGCGCAGTATCACGTGCGGCATAGCCGCGTACCAATGGCGTGGCTCATGTTTGCCGGTCGCGCATTGAAACCGGAAGAAGAGCCGCATCAACAGTTTCCCGTCATGCATATCCTTGGGCAAATCGTGTTGCGCACAGGAGACTTCACCAAGGCGACTATCTTATCGGACGGTTTGGTCGGGCTGGCTATCAAGAGCGGCGAGAAACGCGCAGAGGTTCACGCTTGGCTTTTGGCGGCTGAGGTTTATGAAAAAAAAGGTCAAACTGGCGAGAGTGCGCGAATACTCCAAGAGAAAGTTCTGCCGCGTTTGGATGATCTTTCCGAGAAAGCCGTGGTGTGGAGTAGGCTCTGTGACTTGTTTGAACGAGATGACCTTCTCGACGACGCACTGGCAATGCGTGAAAAATTGGCCCAGTATTTTTCGGGGATTGAGGACCGACAGGAGCACGCAGTCATTCAAATTGGCATTGCACAGATCTACATGCAGCAGAAGCGCTATGATGATGCGCAACGTTTGCTGAATACAACGTTACCGGTATTTGAAGAATTTCGGGATTCGACCAACTCGTCGGCCGCGTGGAAAGTGTTCGGAGACTTCGAGCTTTACGCAGGACGTCCCGATGAAGCGCTGACCATCTACTACGATCGCGTATTGCCGACGTTGAAAAAGCATGGTGATCGTCATGATGTGGCGATTGTCTACAGCTCGATTGCCGCCGCGCACGAACGCAAACGAAACTATTCCGAAGCGCTACGGATCCGTAGACAGAGAGTTCTTCCGATAACGGAGCAGTTTGGCGATGAGCGAGCGATTGCAGCGGAGCAATTCTCCATTGCATCAAATCTTGAAGCGCAGGGAGAGTTCGAAACGGCGATTCAATTGTATCTCCAGGTTGTTGCTCCGGTGTATGAGAAGTTCGGGCTAGAAGAGAACCTTGGGAAACTCAAGTATTTGGTCGCGCGTTTGTACATAAAAACGGACCAGCCCGAACTGGCGCGTCAGGTCGTCATCGACGAGCTACTCCCTTATTTTGAGAAGACGAAGGATGCGCACCACCAAGCAGTGGCCTATTCCATTCTTGCTGACGCAACTCGTCTATTGGGCGATCCTGTAACAAGTACCCACATTACTGAGGAACGCGTTTGGCCGGCTTTGGAAAAGCTCGGCTCACCGAAAGAACGGGCCGTTCTACTTTATAATTGGGGAGTGTCGGCTGCCGATGCGGGCCAACATGGACGGAGTCTCGAACTGTTCAAACGGGCCATGGATCTGCACGAAGCTCATGATTTGCCCGAATCCTGGGTCATACGTCAGTATATCGGCCGAACACTGCGTCGTCGGAATCGCGGCAATGATCTTGCTGATGCGCGTGCGCAAATTTCGCTCGCGCTCGACGAAGCGGAACGCGTGCATCATCCGAAAACCGACAATCTGCGCCGCCTTCTACAAAATCCCATCCTGGAACGCATTGAAATCAAAAACTTCAAAGGCATTCAGGAGCTCGCCATTGACTTTACACATCCCTCGGAGCTGGGGGGCCAATGGACCTGCATTTTCGGCATCAATGGAGCTGGCAAGAGCAGCGTTCTTCAAGCGATCTCGCTCGTCTTGCTTGGTGACGAAGGTGCGCGCGATGCCGGTATCGACCAATTGAGACGTATGTGCCGTCGAGAAAGCGACCAACTTTCCGTAGCCGCAGCGTTTGCCCTGGGTGGCAAAGAAGCCGTGGCGGACCTGATCCGCGGCGCGCAGCATGACGCCGAAATCCATGCCACCGTTCGTATTGCGGAAGAACAACGAAAACTCTCCTTGTACATATCCAAAGAGCACGGCATTCATGACGATCCTTATCGCGCGCGGCTGGAGGAATTCGACAAAATGCGTGCGTTTTGGCGTCAACGCGCAAAGGATCACGTGCTTCTCGCTTACGGTCCCGGACGAAATCTCTCGGAACGGTTCAATACGAAACCCAATGAATCCGTCGAATACCTTCGCCAGGTCACCCTTTTCGATCCGCTCGCCCATATTGCGAGCGCCGAAGCGTTGTTGCGCGACGAAAGCCACGTAAAACGTATTTACCCGCTTCTTCGCCAATTGCTCACGCGCATCCTGCACGAAACGCCCATCACCCTCGATCCCGATCGCGCGGCATTACGTTTTAAAATGGGCAACGCGCGCCTGGAACCTACGGACTTGCCGGACGGATTTCGAGCCACAATCGCCTGGCTCGCCGACTTGTGCGCCACCTGGGTCGAAAAGTCGCCGGATGCAGCCAAAGAAAACGTTCCTTCGGCCATTCGAGGGATCGTGCTACTCGATGAAATCGATTTGCACTTGTATCCCGAGCTGCAACGAGTACTCGTACCGCGACTTCGTCTCGCGCTTCCTGAAGTGCAATGGATTGTTACGACCCACTCGCCGCTGGTGCTGAGTGCTTTTGATAAATCAGAAATCAAGCCCATCCGATGGAACGGTGACCAGGGCGTTGGTCTTGGTGAGCCACTCGACCGGCAGATTCTCGGGTATACCGCCAATGAAGTATACGAAAATGTCATGGGAGTAAAGCCCCGAAGTGAGGCGCTGGAGGTCAATTTCAGTGATTCACCGGAAGACAAGGCGCGGAAGAATTTGATTCTGGCGCAGTCTCCAAGCACGAGCGAAAAAGAGGCCATCGCGAACCGAGACTACCGTCGCAAGTTGCTCGAGCAGCGTCGACAGCAAACGAGTGACGAGAAAAAAGCAGCGAATTCCTGACGGAGGGCTGGCGGTGATTCGATACAAGCGCCCCAAGGTGACGTTGCCGTGTTTGCGCAAGGCACGTACGTCGGGAACGAGCACGGAGGAGCATCGGCAAATCCTCGACCAGAATCCAAACGCGCGGCTCGAATTCGAGGAATGCTGGGGCAAGGAGCAGGTTCACGGCGCATTACATGCCATGCAAGGGTGGGTATGCGCATACTGCTTGCGACGAACGGATCAGCGAAGCACTCATCACGTCGATCATTTCAGGCCCAAGCGTGGGGCTTACTTTTGGCTTGCGTATGAATTGAACAATTTATTCTGGAGTTGCAGCTTGTGCAACGAGCGCAAGGGCGATGATTTTCCATTGTCAGCCGGGAGCGCCAAAATCACATTCGACACCCGAAATGCCGTGCACCTGGAAGAACGCTTGTTGATCGACGCGGTCCAAGATCCCGTAGACGAATGGTTGGCTGTCGAGGTGGCAGATCCGAGCTTGCTCGGGGATGTCGTACCAAGAATGGATGACCGTTCGAACGTAGGGTGGAAACGTGCCGACGAAACGATACGGTTTTTTCTGCTGAACGTCGATACAGACCACAAGAGCGAGCGTGCGCGACTCATTGAGGAATTGACGAAGCTGCATGCTGATCAGAATTGGGACGAATTATCGCGACGCGCGAGTCGATTTTTGCCGCATTCACTGACGGTACGTTGTTTCTTGAAGGTCTTTGCGCCGGAACATTTACCGGATCGGTTTGTAGAGTTGAAATGGTTTGTCGAAGAGCTGTGTCAGCAATTGGTGAAGTATCGTCAATCGCGTGAAACCAATGAATACGAAGGTGCATCCCTCGAGCGCCGTAGGCTGATCCTACAATGGACCCTCGCCGTGTTATGGAAAGATCCACCCGCTGCGACTCCGGCCGATGTGGAGGAATGGCTAGATGCGGCAAATTGTAAGAAATTTGTGAATGGCTTCTACAAGAAGTTGTGCCGTGCGGAATCGAATCAAGGGGCGGAACTCGATGATGCGGAAGTGGGTGAATGAGTGCCGAGATTCTCTATTGCCATTCGAGACCAGCTCGTTCCCGATGGTTTATCCAGCGTCCAAAAAACCTACGGCGCCGAAGCTGGACAAGCCGCTCAGCTTGCCGCACGTTTAACCCCACAAATTCGCGAACAAATTGATAATATCGCCGTCGGGACCAAGAATGCTCCCCACGTTTTCGGTGCATTCGTTGACGAATGGATCGAGCTGGGCGAAAAACTCGGGGCCCTTGAAACTGAAAAAGCTCGCCTGAATCCGTCCGATTCCGCTACCTCCGCGGGCGCAGGCCTGGTTGCCGCGCGCAACAAATGGATCCGCACGGTGAACCTTTTCCTCGCCGTTGCGGAAGCAATCGAGCTGGATGCCGACACGGACCGGATCATCTTTGGCC
>CAZETM010000641.1:0-5855 GCA_964514885.1 uncultured Polyangium sp.
GCTCGTGTTGACCGGCGCCGAGGTATACGTGTGTTCGCGGGTCAAGGAAAATCGAACTCAACACACGTCAACGACCACGAAGCGACGAAGAGCGAGTTCTAGATGCGCGCGAGAGCACAAATTGGCTTGGGTGACCCGGAGCGTTGTAGATGCGTCAAGTGCGAATTTCTGCCTTTGTTTGCCTTAGGCGCCACCGGCCACCACTGTTCCACGTAAAACTGCGCCGAGTGCTCTTGCCACAAAACCTTCGACAAACCCGGTTGCGCCCGCGTCTCAAGCAGAACCAATGCCAATGCAGGCGCTGCATGATTTGCTCGACAAAGACGCCGAAGCGGCGCTGGTGGCAGCTCGAAAAGACTTGGCGCGCGATCCCTACGGGCCAAACGCAGCCGAGCAAACGTGGGTTGTTGTAAAAGCACTCGCCGCCACCGGGCATATCGATGAAGCGCGTCGCGAAGCGGAGGTGATGGTGCCAAAGTTTCGCGATACGCGATGGGCAAACGACGTCGAACGCCACGTGCTTGCACATCCATAACGCCATTCTTTAAGAAAAAACAGGGCAGCAGTCTAACGAGCACTCCGGGTACTTGTCAGGCCAAACCTTCCGTAGAACGCCAGTGACAAGCGACACGCCACTGGAAAACAAACCTCGAGACTTCTGCAAACCCTAACAAACACCCTCTCAAGGAGACGGAACGGGCATAAATGTAGGCACGCCTGGGCCAGAACCGTCGCCGATTTGGCCATTCTCATTGTTCCCCCAGCATAAGACGGTTCCCTGTTTGGTTGTCACACACGCGTGGTCGGCGCCTACACTGACAAACGCAGCATCAGTCACGCCAACAACTTCGTATATGTATTGGTCTTTCACGGCGACGCTCCCGCCACGCGTCTCGCTCTTCCCAACATTACCCCAACAAGACACGTGGCCAGATGCTCGCACCACACACGTCATGAGCATGGACGCCGATACATCCACGACGTCCGTAAACGTCGAATCAATGGGGCTTGGGGTTTCAAGGTCATTGGTCGTTCCAGAAACGACGCCGGCTGAATTGCTCCCCCAGCACGCCACCCGCCCGGATTTGCGCCGCGCACAAGCATGCGTGTACCCAAGCGCGATCTGCACTGCATCGCTGATACCACTCACCTCGCGGGGCCTACTTCCATATTTATTGCCCCAGCATACGACCGAACCGCCTTTGTTAATGACACATGTGGAATCGCCGCCAGCCGAGAGCGCAATGGCACTACTCACACCAGGCACCTCTTTTGCACTTCGTTCTGGACCTTCTCCAGATGTCCCGAGTTGCCCATTGTTGTTGTTCCCCCAGCATGCGACTTTGCCGCCTCGCCGGAGCACACAACCATGGTACTGACCAAGCGCAATGCTCGTGGCATCGTTGATTCCGGGCGTCGTTTGCCCCTTTGGATTCCAACACTTGACCGCGCCGCCTTGAACAATGGCACAGCCGTCATGAAGCCGTGACGGTTCTTTTCCCGTAACAACCTGAGTCGCACCCGAAATACCAATCGGCGTAGGCACGAGCGCATTGTGTAAAGATATCGTTGAACTTTTTTCGATTTCGCGTTCGCCCCAGCAAACGATATCGCCGGCTTTTCGGATCGCACAGGTGTGTTTACCGCCCGCAGAAACGTTTGTCGCGTCCTTCAGGTCTTTCACTTGAACGGGTAGATGACGCACCACATTGCCCCAGCAGGCGAGTTTGTCGTCTTGCGTAATCGCACAAGACGCGTCACCTGGTGTAATGGCCGTAATGGCCGAGAGCCCTTTTACGCGCACCGGGCCAAACCGCGTCTCGCTCGTTCCGTCACCGAGCTGTCCGTCATAGTTCGCGCCCCAGCAACTCGCAGCGCCTCCTGCCTGAAGGGCACATGTGAGATAGTCACGCGATCGAATCGCGAGCACATTTTCAATAGCGACTTTGTAGATTGTGCCATCGACGGGCCGCCCTGTCTCGGATTCGCCCCGCCCGAGGTTATGCTCTTGATCGGCCCCCCAGCAAAGAACCTGACCCGTCTTGCGTAATGCACAGCTAAATGCCGACGCTGCTGAAACGGCAATCGCATCGGAAATTCCAGGCACAGTCACCAAAAGATCATTGCCTTTAAGCTCAGGACCTTGTCCGAGCGGGGCGGGGTTGCCTCGACCCTGACACTGTACATTGAAGTTTTTCGTGACAATGCATAGATGGGCACCGCCTGCAGCAAAGTCGACGGCATCTTGGAAGCGTGCGACTTGCTCAGGTTGTGGTTCGCCCCAGAACGACCAGCAATCGATGGTGCCTTTGCTGCGTAATGCACACACACCATAACCACCACTCTCAAGTTTCTTCACGTCTGTGAGCGACGCGATTTTAGAAGTGGTCTCTGCGCCGGCATCGAGAAATGAGACGCTTCCATTTCGATGGAGCACGTACAAACGCGTCGGCGTTGCCGAATCGACCGAATACGCGTCCTCAATGCCTTTCATCAGGGTGGGTGTGCCGAAAATCCCTTGCGGCGTTTCGCCCCAACACGCCACACGGCCCGACGTCAGGACCATACAACCCCGACCCCGACTTGTATCGACGTCGCTTCTTACCGGCAATGCGAGAGCGACCGGCGGCTCCGTTGCAGCGTGGCTGGTGTCGGGAGGCGGAGCAACACTTGCCGAAGGCGTTGGTTTTGGGGCAGGAGGCGAGATTGAAGTACCGGACGTTTCTGCTTTCGGCGCACCACCACAAGCAACGGCGGCAAAAGAGACCCAGGGGATGAGAGCGACGGAAGAGGTGCGAATGCGCATGGCCGCCCCGTTAACGCATCGTTTATCGGAGAGCAAGCGAAAACACTTTGGACGCTACTGTTGACGCATCGAATGGATTTTCTTCATTTTCCCTCTTGTCACCCCGCCAAACATGTGAGAGAGGGTCTTGTGCGCAAGATTTACTCGATTGGAGCGGTCGCTGTCGGCGTTATCGCAATGGCTTATGGCGGATTCAGTTTCCTTGGAACGACGCAAGCCGGTTACCCTCTCGCACCTGTTGTCGCCGGACCGATGGGCGCTCTCGCTCGGATCGCTCCAGACGATCTTACCCGTGCGTCGACCGAGGACATCGAACGGTTGACCAAAGCCCTCGCCACGTTGGATGCCGCGATTTCTCAAGCGGAATCGCGAAAAACGCTACTCGAAGCGGATAAAGTCGACGCTTTGCGTGCCGAAGATCGCGAAGCCATTCGTGAAGTTTGGGCCGATCTATTCGAGCCGCTCATGACTATCGAGAACTTGAAGGAACGTTATCGTTATTTTTGGACGATCGATTATAGCCGAAACGCACACTTGCATTCGCGTGCATTTTTAGTTGCGTATGTGGGGATGTGCGCCGAAGTCGAAGTCGGGCAAAAATTGTTGGCGCTGGTCGGAAGACGCGCCATCGCGTCGACACTTTTTAACGAAGCAATGCCAGGACGAGGCATTCCAGTCAATACATTTCAATCATTTCGTTTGAATCTGTCTAATGCGATCGAGCAAGATTGGGTGACCACGGGGTATACCTGGTACAACACATGGATCAAAACGCATTTGGGCGAAGGCGGGAAAGGTGACGATTTGACGATTTTGGTCAACACGCGCTTCGAACGTTCCAAGGCCGTACTGGGTCTGCAAGCCAAGGTGACCGCGGCGCGGAATGCCGCCGAACTCATGGGTGGTGAAGCCTTTCAACGATTTATGCCCGCGCAAAAGAACGTTGCCGAATGGTTCGGCGATACGCGGGTTGTCGCTCAAGAACGACGACTCATTTCCGATGCACAACTTCAGGAAATGGGAAAATCGATGCGCCCCGGAGACATCATTGTCGAGCGGCGCAATTGGTATTTGTCCAACATAGGCCTGCCTGGATTTTGGCCCCATGCGGCGCTTTATATCGGTACCAACGAAGACATTCGCCGAACGTTCGACGAAGATCCCGAAACCAAAGCGCGATTTGGGCACTTGAGCGAATATTTGGAAAAGAACCACAAAGAGGCATTTACCGCATGGTCGGCAAATGATTCGCATGGCCGCCAGCATGTCGTGATCGAAGCCGTCAGCGAAGGGGTTGTCGTTGCATCGATCGAGCATTCTTGCGGAGCCGATTACGTGGGCATCTTGCGACCACGAATTCCGCTTGTCGACGTTGCGGCGGCAATCGACCGTGCCTTTTCGTTCTACGGTCGTCCGTACGATTTCAACTTCGATTTCGGAACCGACGACCAGATCGTTTGTTCGGAATTGGTGCTCAAGGCGTACGAACCGCGATCGCAAGCAACACCGGGTTTGCGTATTCCGTTTGTCACCGTTGCAGGTAAACGTGTCGCTCCCCCAACGGAACTGGTGCGAAGTTTTGCTGCCGAGCGCGGTCAGGACAAGCGGCAACTCGATTTCGTTTATTTCTTGGATGGTCGCGAAGGCGAAAAACGCGCGATTGTTGGAGATGCAAACTCGCTCGCCGAAACGGTCACTCGCCCAAAATGGGACATCGTGCAGAAGTAGTCTGCGCTGTCAGGCGTCACTTCGTCGTTTTTTCGGTACATTCTCCGCCGCGATCCGACGCATTGAACTCTTCGCTTGTAAAAAAACGCAGCAGCCTGCGGAATCTTTACGGCGGAAACGTACCCGTCAGATCGACCAAAAAAGTCCGCCCATTCTGGGGCATCGTGCGACTCAAAAACGTTCCCGTCACCGGCACCGAATAGCGACGATCTGCGACGTTGTATATCCCGACCACGTAACGCAATCCGTACGACTTTAATTCGCCCGACAGCGTCAAATCCGCCACAACGCCCATTGGCGTCGAAGTGCCATCACTGAGCAACCGAGGCGCTTCAACCGTTGCGCGCATACCCACTGACGCAATCGTCGGCAATACCGGTACGACAAACCGAACACCTCCCAAATGTGCGGGCACGTTGGGCGTCGGTCGATTGCCTTTCACTGGGTCCACGTATTGCACTCGTTGATACCCATACATCGAAGTGAGCATCCAACCCTTGCGCCATTCACGCCGCATTTCGACATCGCCACCGATGATGGAAATGCTTTCGTTTTGGTTGGCATAACGAACCGTTGTTTTTCCAGGAATCGGTTCCGTTTCAATGATTCCATCTGCCAAACTGGCGTGCACTGCGCCAAGTGCAACCCAATCTTCCAAAAATCGTTGCGTATATTCTACTTCGCCCGATACGATCTTTTCCGCATCAAGCGTCAATGCCTTTTCTTGCGATTGACCATTGTCATTGTACAGTTGTTCGTAAATACTCGGTGCACGAAATGCCCGACCACCCATCACTTTTAATGTGCCCGTTTTGGAAGGCTTGATAATGATCGCACCTCGCGACTGCCCTCAGCCAATGCATAACCAGCACCAAAATAATACGGGCGACGCTCATTCATGTACCGCGAATCGGCCAGTCCAGGCGCGCGCTGCGTGGCCGTCAATGATGCCTCTGGATGCCATTGCGCTTCGCCACCAACCGTCAAACGAAATCGTTTGCTTGGGGAAAAAACAAGTCACGTGTCGCTGCCCAACCACGAACCAGCAAAGCTTTCAAGGTTATCAATGGCCCCAGGAAATGCATACGTGGCATCATAGATGTACCGATTGGCATGCACGCGTAAAAGAAGTTGCACGGAATTCGATATTTTAGGCTCGAAACGCGCTTCGACCATCATACGCGTATCCCCAAACGAACTGCGCGAATTGTCCAATTCAGTCGCATACGCACCAACCGGCGCCGATTGAACACGACGATGCAAGTGCCTAGTCCAAACAGTGCGACCAGGCAAGGCTGGTCCGAAGGGAGTGAGTGATGCG
>CAZETM010000642.1:0-5853 GCA_964514885.1 uncultured Polyangium sp.
CGAAGCCACCGTGTGGACCGACGCGGGGAACGAGGCGCCCAGATGCCGGACGATGAGGTGCGCAAACCGTCCCCGCTCGACGGGGCGTAGCTCCGACGCGGCAAGCGCACGAAGCCCCACAACCAGATCGTCGAAATTCGGGGAGTTTGTGCGCAGGGAAGCACAGAACCGTTGAAAGTCACCTTTCGACCGGAGATCCGGCTCCCCTCTCGACGTTGTGCCCACGTTCCTCCCAGCGGACTACACGATGTCCTTGTAACGCCTACGACGCTCGCGAAAAGCGGTTGCCCCTCCCTCGAGAATGTCGAGGATCTGCTTCCGCATCTCGTCAATGGTTCCGGCCGCAGGCGGCGCTGCGAGCCGAGCGTTCGCCATCTGCATCGCGATTACCCGATCGGCATCACCGAGGACCGGAATGTTGGCGTTATGGGTTACGAAAATAAGTTGCCGGGTCTGCTTGAGTTTGCGGATCTTCTCCACAAGCTCGTCGAAAATAAAGCTATTGTCGAGATCGTCTTCCGGTTGGTCGAATACCAGCGGGAACTCCGCAGGCCGTAAGATCAGCGGCAATAGGGCCGTCGCCATTTGCCCGCGCGACAGTTGCTCGATCGGCCGGACTTCCCCCCGCACGTTCATCGTAATCTCGAGCTGGTCGTCGAAGACGATCGTCTCCAGTTTCAAGACCTTGGCCATGTTGTCGAGGAAGTGATTCGTGATGCGGCTCGCCTGTGATTCGTCGAGCCCTACGATTTTCGCCAGCTCGGAAGCTTGCTCGTTTTCGATGAGGTCAATCAGCTCCGCCGGAGTGAGAAGTTCGGCTATCCGCGTAGCGATTTCTCGTTGTCGCTTGAGACGCGTACCCTGCAGCAGGTCGAAAATCGCATCAGAGTACGCCCCAGATTGCGCACCTTGAACTACCGCTAGCGAAATATTGCCGCCAAGGTCAGCATTGATCTTTTCGATTTCCGCTACACGAAGCCGGTAAATGTCGTCGAAATAACCGTCGACCACATGTCGTAGCTTCAGCCGATGCCCAAGCCGGTCGGCTAGCTGAGTTCGTCGGTGTGCAAGCGTTTCGCGTAGCTGGACCATTCGACGTAACTGGGCCCGGATCCGGTCTTCGCGCTCCAGCGAAGCTGCGAGTGCATCTTGGTCGTGCCGCAGTGCGCGGTATTGCTGATTGCGCTCCTCGAAGGCTGCATCGAGCGCTTGAAGGGCGCCCTTAGCCCGCGTGACCTGCTCGCCCGCGTCTGCCAGTTGCTGCTCGAGTCGTGTCGCGGCATCAGAGAGTCCGCGCAGCTCTTTGGCCGCCTGCCGTGCTTCGTCGATTCCGGTGATATCAAGCCCGTTGCTGATTTCGACCACCGTTTGGGCTTGCGGTGCGCTGGGGCGTACACACGAGAACAGTGCGGAAAACGCACGCAAGGTATCGCGAACCGAGGCCAGCAGTTGCTCGCGAGCTTCATAATCGGCCCGCTCCTTGGAAAGGTGCGCGTCGAGTGTTGGCCGATCATGCTGCACGGCTGCAAGCTGCGCTTCGAGTTCGGGCAGCGGCGCCAGGTTGCGCTCTTCCTCGCGTATACCTGCCCGTAGCGCGAGAATCTCGTCACCGAGTTGCGCAATCTTCTCCTGTGCTTCTCGCAACCGCACCTTGATCTGCACGATCTCGCGGGCATGGGGACGATCGACGAGTTGTAACCGACGCTGCGGGTTCTCGGCGATCTTTACCAGGTCTCCCTGCGAGTAGATCTCGATTGGCAAATCGAGCGACGAGAGCGGGTCGAGTACGCCATCGCGATGGATGCGCGGTCGGCTCGTACCGATAGAGCGCTCGAACCGCAGTTCGGACGGCTGTTCTTGCTCGTAGGTCGCTTGAATTGTGCAGATAGCGGTGCCGTTCGCAAGCGTCGCCTTGACCACATCTTTCGGAGCTTGGGCCAGGGATTGTTCAGCATCGGTACGGCCGAGATCCACGATTCGCGCCTGATCGAAGTCGTGCACAAAGCGAAGCGTCTCAACGATCGTGGATTTGCACGTCCCGCGCGCGCCAATGATGCACGTCAGCCCCTCGGCCAAGACGATTTTGGCGTCGCGCAGATAGCCATCGCTCGTTTCGAGGGACTTAATCCACGTTTTCATAAGGATGTGACATCAACTCAGGGAAAAGTCTCTACCGTTCATTGGTAACTGGACGGTACACGCGCCCAAACATACTGTCCACACTTTCCGCAACATTACCAACATGTTGATTATCGCACCATGCCAGCAGCTTTGCACGTTTCGAAGATCAAGTTCGGGCGCGGCATGTACTTGCGCTTCATCGACCGGAACCGGATTCGCGCACCGGACTTTACCTGCCATCTTTGACGGGTTTTCGTGATGTCCTCGGACGTCCTGCAAAAGTCGAGACTACGCTTGCAGGAGATTTATCTGGTCACGATCTAGGCGTCGACCCCCGCGTCGACCCCCAGGGAAGCTCTCCGCAAGACCAACAATCGGTGTCCGCGTGGCTATTCGGGAGCGTCTTTGAAACTCACATCGTGGTGGTCCCCGATGACGATATTGGCAGGCCATGTGGTCGTCTCGTTCCAGTGTACCCAATTGAGGTCTGCTCGAGATAGGTCCGCTCCATCGAGATTCGCCCCAACGAGGTTTGCACCAAACATGTCCGCCCCACAAAGCCTTGCCGCACGGAGGTTCGCTCCACTGAGGTCCGCCTTGTAGACGTTCGCACCAATTAGAGTCGCCTGCTGAAAGTTCGCACTTTCTAAATTCGCGCGATACAGCTTCGCCCCATCGAGATTGGCGTTCGCAAGGTTTGCCCCTGCAAGTATCGCTCGACTAGCGAGCTTCACCCCACTCAGATTTGCTCCCGCTGCGAAAAGGCGCGGCGCAATGATAATTGGATCGATTCCCATAATCCAAAACCACCCCAACATTGTGCGCAACGTCAAGGGATGTGCTATCGAAATTCCCTTCGACCCTCGAACCGAGGAGCCAATGGCCAAGGCCGCCTCGCGGAGAATGGGGCGCTGATCTTCACGCCATGTTCCCGGCTCGGAATTGACAAATGCAGGACCTTCATCATTAAAACAATCTTGCGCCCAATTAACGAGTTCTTCACGGTTATCATCCCATTCGCTGCTATCGAGTATTTGCACAAGAAAATCGAAGGCACCGTCGTCGACGTCGAGCAGTCTTGCTCCAAGTAGCTTTTTTTCCAGTGCAGGTCTGTCGCGCTCACGTGTACGGACAATACGCCGCAATTGGCTCGCCCAATACCGCGCAATGAGGAATTCCCGAAAACTCTTGTGGCCGAAGAGAATGCGGTCGTTTCCTCCGTGGTGATCCGCCTGAAGCACTAGCAACACACCAATACGAATCATTTCCTCGACTTTGGGATCATTGCGGAATCCGAACTCCGCTCGGAGGATGGTTGTTATTTCGTGCAGCGTCAGTTCATTGCCTTTCCGTGCACAACGCTGCCCCTCCCACGCAACTCGCGAAATCAGCCACAGCATCGCCAAAGATAGCCCTTTCGCTTCGTCGCCGGAGGTTGGTACGTCCAATTCTTTCATTTCAATGAGACGATCAAGCACCGCCCGCGAAGATTCGATTACCGGTCCGTGCTGGTTCTGGTCCTGTTTGCACTTGCCCGCCGCAATTTGTCGAAAGAATCGCTCGTATAATTCGGCCTGCACAAGCGGCGTGCCAGCGTCATGTTGCTCATCCCAGGTGACCGCAGCCATGAACAGCACAATCGGCGTCGTCACAATATCGAGCAGCTTTTTTTCTTGCAGTTGGTTTACGCTGAGCGATGATTTGCCACCAAGCGAATTCCACTTCTGCAGCCATTCTATTACTTGTCTTTTTTCGAAATGCTGCACATCCACGACAGGAATGCCACGCAGCTTTTCCGGTAGCGGGATAACCCCTTTGCGGGAAAACACGATGGCGGTATGCCGCGCCGTCGTGTTATCCTCTAGATCTTTAAGGAAATCCTCCACCTCGCCCGACGTCAGCGCAACCTCATCCAGCCCATCGACCAAGTACACGATCCGCTGGCTTGTCGGCGGCAATGCGAAGGCGTCGTCATCTCTCCGCGCGTTGTCGAGTCCAATCGCTTTGGCCTGACGCTTGAACGCCCGAGCGACGACATCCTTCAACGATGGGTTATGGCCGCGGAAATCCTCGCCGCATTTGATGAATATCGGAAAAACCATCTCAGGAGACGAAATCGACTGCTCCCCGAGGTACTTCTTGGCCCACTCGGACGCAAGCATGCGCGCCGTAAGTGACTTTCCGTTCCCGAAATCACCGCGAACAATGACGACGTTGCACTTCTCACGAAGTTTATTGATCAACTCACGAATGGGTGCACGACGTGCGATTGTCTCGCCGACCTTGCGCTCTTCGTAGATCCCTTCTGGCTCCACGTAGATGTCCTTGAGCGGCATGTTTGGCACGCCCGGAGTGTCGTCGGCGCCAAACACGTGCTGCCGATCCCATGTCGACATTGCGCGAACCAACATCTCCCGAAGAAGCTCTGGCCGCGATGCGTGTAATTGCAATGCACCACGGGCCACTTCAGCCCCTGCTGTGGAAATGAGCGCTTCGGCGTACGTGAGCCGATACGCCCGCTCGAATTCGAGTTTTGCTCCCGAGTCTTCAAGTTCGAGCCAGCGCGACCGCTCGCCGTCCTCAAGCAGCGGATTCGTGAATGCTTCCCAGAGCGCCTGATACCACGGCGAACTCAGAGGTTCACCCACCATCGCCGACACCATGTCAAAGGTTCTGGATGCACCACCTCGATCCAATGCTCCGACACGATCCATCGCGCGCTTTAGCCGGCTTTCGATATCACTTTTTTTCTCAGATTCCTCGTTGGATTGAAATAGCGCCCGCAGTCGAGACGGTTTGTCGAAGCTCGGAGCCATCTCCGTATTGCCTGCCCAGTGATCTTTGCACGCTGCGCCGAATGCACAAGTCACGAGTGCCGCGTGGAGCGCGAAAAGACGGACAACTTCTTTACTCCCGCCACGCGGCAGCATTCCGACGAGATCACCTGCGCCACCGAAAGCTGATGCGATGGCTTCGACCGCATCAGCGTTCAGCTCCCACTCCTTGCGAAACTTGTAGGTCGCGAGGCCCACACCGAAGGCTTTGCTAAGGACATTGAAAGCCACCGCTATCGACGTTGGTTCCATCTCGAACTCCGCGGATATGTCGTCGCTGCAACTGCATCGTCTCACTACGCTCGTTACGCCGAAGTGTCCAGCATTTTCTGTTCTTGGCAGGCTTTGCCAAGGCGTCCCGTCAGCGACGGTGCGATAGATATGGGGGTGAATCCATCGCTTTGTGGTGTTGCGCTGAATGTGGAACAGTTCGCGCTCACGCTCGAGGAGGGTGACCGTAGTCCAAGTGGCGCTGCGCCTGCAGCCGCCGTTAATCCCGTAACGCCGCCCCCACGATGAGGATCGCATCCCCTGGTTGCACAACGCGAAGTTCGCGTAGAGAGTAGACAAGGTTAAGTGCGCGGATCTGTTGGGAATGAAGCGTCGAGCTGTTCATAATGCAGGACCGACCACGACGCGGCTGCTCGCGTATCGTCGGGTCAGTACATTGGAGCAAGGGAAACAAGGCAATTCAATCAATTTGCAACGCGACGAGATCCAGCGTTATTGCGAATATGCCAAACTGCCCGAACCAATCGACTCCGAAGAAACGGAGTCGGGATCCGCGGAAGCACAAGGGCGGCGTGAGCAAGATCGATCGGTTTTCTCGCGATGTTGTCTTTACGACTAGTTCCTCAACACAGTGATCGTGACCGTTTCAAGTCATGTTTGCCTAAGT
>CAZETM010000643.1:0-5834 GCA_964514885.1 uncultured Polyangium sp.
ACCTTCGCCGCAGGAGCCACCACCGCCACGACGCCCATCGATTCAGGCAACGTGAAGTTGAAGTGCGGCCCAGCCACCGGATTCAAGCTCGAGAACAACGACTGATACTTGTCCGCCCAGCCCGCATACGACACGACGCGATCGATCGTCGCGGCAACTTCATTCGCAGCAGCCGTCGCATCGAGCCCTCCGCGTTGGAGCATTCGCGTCAGCTCGCCCTGCCGAGCCTCGAGCATCTCGGCCAAACGATAGAGGATCTGGCCACGGTTGAACGCCGTTCGTCCAGACCAACCTTCCCATGCACCACGTGCGACGACGACGGCATCACGCACGTCTTTGCGCGAGCCCCACGGCACGTTTTCTGTCGTCCCTCCAAGGTCCATCGGATCCGCCACTTGGATGTACCTGCCCGATTCTGACCGGACGAACTGACCGCCGATCAACATCTTGTACGCCTTACGCACGCCGATGCGCACCGGTAGCTCGAAGACGCTCTGCGCCTGAGCCTGCACATCGTTTTGCGTTTGCGGTTTGTCTTTCACCCGCGCCATCAGTCCACCTCGAGATACGCGAGGAGCCCTTGCCGGCCACCTTCGCGGCCAAACCCGCTTTCCTTGTAACCACCGAACGGAGAGCTGGGATCGAACTTGTTGTAAGTGTTTGCCCAGACAACCCCAGCGCGAAGACGCTGCGAAACCCAGAAGCTCTTCGAGCCTTTGTCCGTCCAAACCCCCGCGGACAAACCGTACATGGTGTTGTTCGCCTTCTCGACCGCTTCGTCGGGCGTACGGAACGTCATGATGCTGAGCACCGGTCCGAAGATCTCTTCACGCGCGATGCGATGCGATTGCGACACGCCCGTAAAGATCGTCGGAGCAAACCAGTACCCTCGATCCGGCAACTTGCAGGGCGCGGAAAATCTCTGCGCGCCCTCGTGTTCACCCGCAGCAACCAGCTCGCGGATCTTGTCGAGCTGCATCTTCGAGTTGATCGCGCCGACGTCGGTGTTCTTGTCGAGCGGATCACCCACACGCAGCGTCTGCATGCGATCACGCAGCTTGCGCACCAGCACATCGAAGATGCCTTCTTCGACGAGCAAGCGCGAGCCTGCGCAACACACGTGGCCTTGGTTGAAGAAGATGCCGCCGACGATGCCTTCGACCGCCTGATCGAGCGGTGCATCGCCAAACACGATGTTCGCTGCTTTGCCTCCAAGCTCGAGCGTCAGCTTCTTGTTTGTCCCGGCCAGTGCCTTCTGAATTCGCTTTCCAACGTCGGTCGATCCCGTGAACGCGACCTTGTCGACATCGGGATGCGCCACGAGAGCCGCACCGGTTTTGCCCGCACCCGTCACGACGTTCACGACGCCCGGAGGCAAGTCGCACTCTTCGATGATCTTCGCGAGCAGCAGCGCCGTCAGCGGCGTCGTCTCGGCAGGTTTGAGCACGCACGTGTTGCCCGTCGCGAGCGCGGGCGCGAGCTTCCACGCCGCCATGAGCAGCGGGAAGTTCCACGGAATGACTTGGCCCGCTACGCCCAGCGATCGAGGGTTACGACCGGCAAATGCGTACGCGAGTTTGTCTGCCCAACCTGCGTAGTAGAAGAAGTGCGCAGCCGCGAGCGGGACATCGACGTCGCGCGATTCCTTGATCGGCTTGCCGCCATCCATGGACTCGACGATCGCAAGCTCACGCGCCTTCTCCTGAATCACACGTGCGATGCGATAGATGTATTTGCCTCGCTCGATCGGACGAAGCTTCGACCAATACTTCTCGTACGCGTGACGAGCGCTCGCGACAGCCGCAGCGACATCACGCTCATCGGCTTCGGCAACTTCGGCGAGCTTCTGTTCGGTGGAAGGACTGTGCGTGTCGAAGTAGGTGCCCGAGATCGGAGCGACCCACTTGCCTCCAATGAACAGCTCGTATCGCGACTGGATACGCACGTGATCGGTGGCTTCGGGCGATGGCGCATAGGTCCATGCCTGACCGAAATCGAGCGCCGCGCGTTGTGCGGGCGCCGGAGCGAGCTTGTCGCTTGGTGCTGCGAGGGCCGTGGTTTCCTTGGCGGTCATTGATGCGTCTCCCGCTCAGTCCTTGCTGAAGTAGTCGCCCGATTGATACGCGCCCGTACGTTCTTTCTCGAGCTGCATGAGCACGTCGTTGAGCAGCGTCGAGGCTCCGATGCGGAACATGTCGGGCGTGAGCCACGCATCGCCGAGCGTTTCTTTGACGAGCACCAAGTTGTGCAGCGCTTGCTTCGCCGTGCGAATTCCACCAGCCGGCTTCATGCCGATGCGCTTGCCCGTCTCGAAGTAGAAGTCGCGGATCGCTTCGAGCATCACGAGCGTCACGGGTGGCGTCGCGGCAGGAACGACTTTACCGGTCGACGTCTTGATGAAGTCGGCACCAGCAAGCATCGCGATGCGACTCGCACGTCGTACGAGATCGTAAGTGTGCAGCTCGCCCGTCTCGAGGATGACCTTGAGATGAGCAGCCCCGCAGGCTTCTTTCACGGCTGCGATTTCATCGAACACGCGCGTGTGCTCACCAGCGAGAAACGCACCGCGATCGATGACCATGTCGATCTCGTCGGCGCCCCATTCGACAGCGCGACGCACGTCATCGAGCTTCACCTCGAGCGCGGACAAACCACTCGGGAAAGCCGTCGCCACACTCGCCACCTTCACGCTCGATCCTGCGAGCGCACGTTTGGCTACGGACACGAGCTTCGGGTAGACGCAGATCGCTGCGCATGGCGGCACGTCAGGTGATGCATCTGGACGCATCGCTTTCTGACAGAGCTGAAACACCTTGCCGGGCGAGTCTTTTCCCTCGAGCGTCGTCAGGTCCATCATCGAGATGGCGAGGTGTAGCCCTGCGACCTTCGCTTCCTTTTTGATGCTTCGTTTGCCGAGAGCCGCCGCGCGCTCCTCGACCATGACTTTGTCGACTGTCGGCGCTGTGAAGTCGGGATAGATCACCCGCTTCTCGGCGCTCACCATTGTGTTTCCGTTGCCGCTGCGTGCAGCCATCGAGCCGCCTCCGAGGGCGCAACCTACCAGAAGGCAACGCGCGATCCCATGGCGATGGCCCGCTCTCGCGTCGTTCCGACAAGCCTGCTACTTCTCGAAATGTGAAGCACGGCTCCGGTCATGTCCTAGTGAACGGCATCAGGCTGCACGTTCATCGTTTCCAGCCTGCAAGTGCACGATCGACGGGTTTGACCGTGCTCCTGGTCCACGGATTCATGGACTCGGGAGCAACGTGGGATCTCGTCGCCGAGCCATTGGCGCGCGCTGGTCACGATGTCGTGGCTCCCGACATGCGTGGGTTTGGCGAAAGCGACCCCGTCGGTGCTGGCGGCTATTACCACTTTGCCGATTACGTCGGAGATCTCGCCGCGCTCATCGATCACCTCGATCCCAAACGCATCGCGCTCGTGGGGCATTCGATGGGAGGCACGATCGCGTCTCTGTACGCCGGCGCGATGGCCGATCGCATCGAGCGTCTCGCGCTGCTCGAAGGCATCGGCACCTTGCATGCTGATCCATCGACCGCGGTCGATCGCATGCGCACATGGCTACAAAACATGCGCACAATCGATCGTCGACGGCGCGTGCTCGCTTCGTTCGAAGATGCGCTCGAACGCCTGGCCGGCACCTATCCTGCCATTCCGCGCGAGACGCTCGAAAGCCGAGCGCGTCTGCTCACGCGTACCGATTCGAGTGGCCTGTCATGGGCCTACGATCCGTTGCATCGCACGACGTCGCCAACACCGTTCAGTTTCGAAGCATTCAAGGGCTTCTTGTCGAGCATCACGGTGCCCACTCTTTTCGTCAGCGGCGGCAGCACGGGCTGGCGCGTACCGGACGAGAAAGAACGCCTCGCCTGCATCGCCAACGTCACGCACGTCGACCTACCCGACGCGGGACACATGATGCACTGGAAGGCTCCCGCCGCCCTCGCGGAATGCCTCCTTCGATTCTTGGCGTCGTGAGAAAATCGTCCACGATTGCCATCTTTTCTTTGTGCTCAAAGGAGATTCATCACGTGGCTGAAATCACTCGCAAGGAGTTGGTTCTCGCGCTCATCGCTGGCGGAGACAACCCGCGGCTCATGGGTGTGGATCTCTCCGGGCTCGACCTGTCGGGCCTCGCGTTGCACCGCGCCAATCTTGCTCGCGCCGATCTGAGTGGCGCGAACATGCTCATGGCGAATCTCTTCGGGGCAAACCTCAAAGAGGCAAACCTTACGAACGCAAACCTTACGCGTGCCGACCTCGAAGGTGCCTATCTGGCCGGGGCCAATCTCAGCGGCGCGGTTCTCGTCGACGCCATCCTCACCGACGCCAACTTGACCGACGCGACGCTCGTCGGTGCCGACCTGACAGGCGCCGTTCTCGATGGCGTCAAGGGACGACGGCCTTGAGCTGACTTCGAGAACGAGAGGACGTGCACGCGCCGCCGCTCTCGTGCATGCTCGAAATCATGAAGCTACGTCACCGCTTTTCTTCATTGCTCCCGGTTTCGTCACTGCTCTTCATTGGCCTCGCTGCGCTCACGAGCGGCAGCACTGGCTGCGGGTCCGACCAGGCGTGTTTCTACTTCACGCAGGTCGAATACGACCTCGACAATTCGTGTCCCTCAGGAGAAGAGGCGCTCACGTTTTTCCAAGGCGACTTCTGCTCGACATCGATCACGTCCGTCGATAGCGAAGGCCGCTTCGATGGCGACACTTGTTGTTACGATATTACGGAATCGAACGATTTCTTCGGCTGCGGCATCACGCCCGATCCGATACCTCCACCCTTCCCGGGTACCACGGGTGTTGGTGGATCGGGCGGCATCGGCGGAACGGGTGGAACGGGCGGCACCGGAGCAACTGGCGGTGGCGAGACGTGCGCGCGTTGCGTGGAATTCTTGACGACGAACGACCCGCCCACACTTTGCACAATGTCGATCACGATCTACGAGGCGTACTCGGACTGCATGTGCAACGGCGCGTGTGCCTCCGTGTGTGGCGACACGTGCATGACGCAAACTCCGTCACCGGCGTGCGAGCCCTGCCTGCTCGATGCCGCCAACGGATGCGGCCAGCAATATCAGGCTTGTCTGAACGATTTCTGATCGACGACCACTAGGTTCGTCAAACCGAACCTGTGCGTCTCGACAAACGTTTGCTCCCGAGATTGATTTGGGAGCAAACGTTTTCTCTATTAGAACTTGATGTTGTCGACCTTCGGGGGAGGCGGTTTGGCCGTGGCTGCCCCGGTGCTCGTCCCGCCCGTTTTCGGAGCCGAGCCGGCCGTGGGAAGACGCCCGTACAGCGGCGCTGAAGCCGTCGTCGCAGGAGCCGTCTCGATCTCCATACCTTCGTCCAGGTTCTCGGGCGCAGCGGATGCCGCCGCAGTTGGCGCTGCTGTCGTGGTCGGAGCGGGTGCCGCCGTGGCGCTCGGCGGCGGAGGCGGAGGCTTCGTTGCGGCAGCTTGCGACGCGACGGACCCACCTGACGGCGAGACCAACCCGAGTGGTACGCGCATCAGAAAAACGCCCAACACACCGATCAACAGAACGACGCCCGCCGTGATCGCAGCGACAGCCCCTGTGGACATTTGTCGCGACGACTTCACGGGAAGCGAGATCGGTGCAGCTCCGCTCATGCTTGCACTCACGGCCGAGGCCGAGCCGTGCGGAGCTTGCTGCTGCTGCTGATGCTGCGGGTGTTGCTGGTACTGAGGCTGCTGCTGAGGTTGCTGCTGAGGTTGCTGCTGAGGCTGCTGCGAATGCTGCTGCTGATGCTGCTGATGCTGCTGATGTTGCTGATGAACTGCTT
>CAZETM010000644.1:0-5833 GCA_964514885.1 uncultured Polyangium sp.
GGTGCTCCTGACCATGGCGTCGGGTCGCATCGTTCACGAGTCCGAGGAGCATGCAGCGCGATGAGCGGAGAGCGAGCGTATCTGTGCCTAGCTGATGGCACCGTCTTCGAAGGTGTCGCGTTTGGCGCACCGGGCGTGAGCGTCGGCGAGGTCGTATTCACGACGGGCATGACGGGTTATCAAGAAGTCCTCACCGATCCTTCGTATTGCGGACAGATCGTCACCATGACGGCGCCCGAGATCGGCAACACGGGCATCAATCCCGACGACGACGAAAGCATCTCTGGCACGCCGCATGTCGCTGGGTTTGTCGTACGAGACCTTTCCGCAACGTCCTCGAACTATCGAGCAACCGAGACGCTCGATCAGTACCTCGTGCGTCACGGCGTCGTCGGGATCTCGGGCATCGACACGCGTCTTTTGACTCGCACCATTCGTGATCGCGGCGCGCAAAACGGAGCGCTCGGTACGGCCTCGCCGGAAGAACTCGTTCGTCGCGCCCAGCAAGCGCCTCCGATGGAAGGGCTCGATCTGGTCGAGCGCGTCAGTGTGAAAGAGACGCGTACGTGGACCGAAACGTCGGACTCATTCGGCGTGATTCGTCCGGACAAACTAGCTGAAGGTCGCCACGTGGTTTGTCTCGACCTAGGCATCAAACGCAACATTCTGCGGTCGATGGCGGACATCGGTTTGCGCCTCACGGTCGTGCCTGCGCGTACGACGGCTGCCGAGATCATGGACCTCGCCCCCGATGGAATTTTCATCTCCAACGGCCCGGGCGATCCATCAGCCGTTTCGTACGCGATTGAAACAGTTCGCGGGCTCGTGGGTAAACGCCCGATGTTCGGGATTTGTTTGGGGCACCAAATATTGGCGCTCGCCGTGGGTGGTAAAACCTACAAGCTCAAGTTTGGTCATCGCGGCCTCAATCAGCCGGTGAAGGACTTGGCGACGGGGCGTGTGGAAATCACCACGCAGAACCATGGGTTTGCCGTGGACCTTGTTTCGCTTGGGGGCAAAGCGCGCACGACGCACGTGCATCTCGACGACGGCACGAGCGAGGGGCTCGAGTTGCCGGAGGTCGGTGCATTTTCGGTTCAGTATCATCCCGAGGCAGCAGCCGGCCCGCACGATGCGTTCTATTTGTTCGAGCGTTTCGTGTCTCGAATGGCTTCATGAAGACCGAGCAGGAAAAGAAGATGACGCGCAAGACCAAGCAGCAAGATGTCGCGATTGTCGAAGCGCCTTCGCGCCGCATTCATTTCGTCAGCCTTGGCTGCCCGAAAAACCGCGTCGATTCCGAAGTGATGCTCGGGATCGCCAAACGAGCCGGTTACGACCACGTACCCGATGCCGACGAAGCGGACGTCATCGTCGTCAACACGTGTGGATTCATTGGCGAGGCCAAGAAGGAATCGATCGACACGATCTTCGAGATGGCGCGGCTGAAAGAGGACGGCCACTGCAAGAAGCTCGTCGTCACCGGGTGTTTGTCCCAGCGTCACCCGGACGAAATTGCGGCCGAGATGCCCGAGGTCGATCACGTGCTTGGCTCGAGCGATATGTTGGCGCTCGAAAAAGTATTGTCCGGACAAGCGGAGCGTATCCTGGTGGGAAACCCTGCCGATTGGGTGATGCGCGCGTCGGACCCTCGAACGCTTTCGACGCCTTCGGGCAGTGCGTACGTCAAGATTGCGGAAGGCTGTAACCGCACCTGTTCGTTTTGCGTGATTCCGAAACTGCGCGGCTTGCAGCGATCGCGGCCAGCGGACGATATCGTCGCGGAAGTCGAGCGCCTGGTGTCGATGGGTGTGAAAGAGGTCAACCTCGTTTCACAAGACACGATTGCGTACGGACGTGATTTGCCGGCGGATAAGCGAGCTTCGCTCAGTGAGCTGGTGCGTCGCGTAGCGGACGTGCCGGGCTTGCATTGGGCGCGTTTGTTTTACTTGTACCCAGAAACGATCACCGCGGACTTGATCGAGCTATTGGCGCATCACGAGCGGGTCGTGCCGTATGTCGATATGCCGCTGCAGCACGTGGCGGATGGAATGTTGCGGCGCATGAAGCGCGGACATGGAGGCGAGCGTTTACGCAAGCTCGTCACGCGTATGCGCACGTCGATTCCGGATCTCGTCTTTCGCACGGCATTCATCGTGGGTCATCCCGGCGAGACCGACGAAGAGTTTGCGGAGCTGATGGAATTCGTGAAGTGGGCCGAGTTCGATCGAGTTGGCGTGTTTCGTTATTCGGACGAAGAGGGCTCGGGCAGCGAATTGTTGGAGGGCAAAGTACCTGCGAAAGTGGTGGCGGCCCGGCATCGTAAGCTCATGGCCATTCAGCGCAAGATTTCGCACGCGAAGAATGCGTCCTTCATCGGTCGCGAGCTCGAGGTGCTCGTGGAAGGCACCAGTGACGAGCACGAGTATGTGCTGATGGGTCGTCATCGTGGCCAAGCGCCGGACATCGATGGTCAGGTGTACTTGTCGGGCGGTGAGGCGCGACCTGGGGAGTTTCGTCGGGTGCGGATCACGCAGGCGGCGGATTACGACTTGGTGGGCGAGCTGTTCTCCGAGGGTGAATCGGCTGCTCCTACGCCGCCCGAGCCGGAGAAGAAGCCGAACAAGCGTCTGCGCGTGGTGCAAACCGACGGGCGCATCCTGTCAACTTAGTTGTCTCTCCGAACCTGCGTCACGCTGATGATTGGCCTGTAAACGCGGGGTTGGATCGGGGCACGATTCGTGCACAATCGAAGCTTCATGCAGCGCCGCCCTTTCTTCTCACGGTTTGCCGCAGCGTTCCTCCTCGGGTTTGTCGGGTGCGCAAGCCCCACGATCCCTTTGCCGCCTCCGGGAGCGCCGGAGGGGCTTTTCTTTGATGCGACGACGAGTGAGTGGACGATCTCGGGCAGTTGCAACGCGGGCGCGCTCGTGACGGTCTTCAACGAAGCGACTGGATTGGGATCGGTCGTTGAGGATCGGGATCAGGATGGTTTGTACGAGGTGACGATTGTCGCCACGGAGTGCGATGTCGCGTGGGTGGCCCAGCAGGTTGTGCAGGACATCAGCGCAACGAACGCGTTCGTGATCCAGGCGAAGGTGAACGGTCTGCCGGTCGATCCGGCCGCGTGCAAGTGACGCGCGTACGCAGGGAATAGCGGCTAGGTGGCTGCAACGTACTTCTCGTGCAGGACAGTATGCACGAGCCACGAGCCGTGATACGGATGCATCATGGGCTCCTTGCCGCTTCATTCCCAAACTGGGCCAACGAAGGTTCTGGTGGTGGATGACGAGCCTGCAATGAGGCAGGTGCTCGAAATCGCATTTCGTCGTCTGGGCTTCGAGGTCGTGGGTGCCCCGGGCGTAAAGACGGCGATCGAGGCATTGCAGCAGAATCCGCAGCCGTTTCCGTTGGTGATTACGGATTTGCTGATGCCGGATGGGTCGGGCATCGATGTGTTATCGGCGGCGAAGGCGCGTAGTGCGGCGACGGAAGTCATCTTGATGACGGCGCATTCGACGGTCGATAGTGCGCTCGATGCGATGAAAAAGGGCGCGTACGACTTCGTGACGAAGCCATTTTCGCCGGCCGAAATGCTGGCGTTATCGCAAAAAGCGCTCGAAAAGACCAATATACAACTCGAGAATCAAAGTCTCAGGGCGCACATCATGCGTCTCGAGCCTTCCGCGCGCGAGCTTTTTTCCAGCCCTGCAATGGCGCGCGTAGCCGAGATCGTGGAGAAGGTGGCCCCGACGCGCACGACGGTGCTGATCACGGGCGAAAGTGGCACGGGCAAAGAGCGAGTTGCGCGAGCGTTGCACAATCGTAGTGATCGAGCCAATAAGCCATTTTTGGTGGTCAACTGCGGCGCGCTTCCCGAAACGCTGATGGAAAGCGAATTGTTCGGCCACGAAAAAGGCTCGTTTACGGGAGCTGGCGCGCGAGTGCTCGGGCTTTTTCGCGAAGCCGATGGTGGCACGGTATTGCTCGACGAAGTGGGCGAGCTGCCGGCGCCATTGCAAGTCAAACTATTGCGAGTGTTGCAAGAGCGTCGCGTGCGGCCTGTCGGTGGATCGGCGGAGGTCGCGGTGGACGTGCGCGTTTTGGCCACCACGAACCGAGATGTCGAAGCGGACGTCAAGGAAAACAAATTCCGTCAAGATCTCTATTATCGCCTCAATGTCATTCGTATCGAGCTGCCGCCTTTGCGAGACCGTACGGGCGAGGCGGCGCGGCTTGCGCAATGGTTCATTCAGCGATTCGCGGGTGAGTTCAGCAAAGACGTCAGAGGATTGACGGCCGATGCATTGCGTGTGTTGGAGACGTATGCGTTTCCGGGCAATGTTCGGGAGCTGGAGAACATGATGGAGCGGGCGGTGGCGTTGGCGAGTGGTCCGAGCATTGGGCTTGGAGATTTGCCTCCAGCGGTCAGTGGATTATCTGGGAGCCCAGCGCCATTTTTATCGCAGCTTCCGCCGGATGGTTGCAATCTTGATGAAGTGCTCGGGGAAGTGGAGCGGCGATTGATTTTGCAAGCGCTCGAACGTGCGGGTGGAGTACGCAAAGCGGCGGCGAAGTCGCTGGGCATTTCATTTCGATCGTTACGTTACCGCCTGGCGAAACAGGGGCTCGAATCGAGTGTCGCGACGGATGATGATGATGAGGGGGAAGCCGCGATCTCGGCTGCGGGTGCGGTATCGAGACGAGAAACGTCACCGAAGTCTTCCTCGTAGTGACACTTTTTGTCACTGCCGCGGTATTGACAAGCACGTCGATTATTTGACACGAGGAACGCGATGGGAACGAACTTGAATCAATCAGCAGGATTTGGCTTGGATCCCGATTTTTACGCAGTGCGTTCCATCGTGAGATCATTGCCTGGCACGGGTCGTGCTTTAGGTGTAGTCGTGACGCGAAACGACCGAAAGCTGAAGAGCGAGCCTGCAGTGCGCGGGTTCACGCTCGTCGAGCTGATGATCGTGGTCGCGATGGTTGGTGTGCTTGCGGCCATTGGATTGGTTGGTTTTCGCAAGTATCTGAAGGCGGCGGCGGCTTCGGAGGTCAAGGCGGTCATTCAAGGTATTCGAGTGGCCGAGGAGACGATCAAGGCGGAGACGTTTCAATATCGAAGCTGTTCGACGTCGCTCACGAATTGGTATCCTGGAGCGCCCAATGACAAAAAACGTCACTGGGACAATGGAGCCAATGGCGATCCTGTTCACGATTGCTGGATGGCGCTCAATGTGACGACGGATGGTCCGGTTCGTTTTGGATATGCGGTTGTCGCGGGCATTGCACCGCAACCGGACGCAATTCCGAACGTTCCTTATTGTACGAATTGGGCCGCAGCGCACGCGACCATCAATGGTCCTTGGTTTGTCGTGCAAGCCGCGGGCGATCAAGATGCCGACGGGATTCAGTCGCTTTTCGCGGCGTCTTCCAATTCTGGTGTGATTTGTATCGAGCCGGTTAATGGCGACGATGAATAGCGCGATGATGAATAGCGCGACGACGAATGAAATTTAGTATTTGACAATGGCTCGTCACTCGTGAGAGTGTTGGCCATTTAGGTATCAAGTGAAAAGTTTGCATCACTCGAGTGCCGTATAGCTCGATGGTGTGTGGTTCCCGATGCCGCGTCAAATCAGTGACGCGTCGTTCCCTGGTGAAAGTAGAGAGGTTCTTCATGCGTTCATTCAATCGTTACGCCAAGCGTGGTTTTACCCTCGTCGAGCTCATGATCGTCGTCGCGATCATCGGCGTTCTCGCAGCCCTCGCCATCTTCGGCGTCAACCGCTACCTCAAGAGCGCGAAGACCTCCGAGGCGAAAAAC
>CAZETM010000645.1:0-5828 GCA_964514885.1 uncultured Polyangium sp.
CCAATGACGCTCGATGGCTCGATACCCCACGCTATCAGCATATAGGCCAACGCGACCTCGATTCCGAAGAGCGCCGGTTGCGCCACGATCGTTTCGCCCAGTCGTGACGTTTCTTCTTTCTTTGCGAGCTCTTCGATGATTGAAAAGCCAGTTTCCTTGCGGATTGCTTGATCACAGGCCGAAAGCGCCGCGCGGAAGGCATGCTCTTCATTCAGAAGCTGGCGGCCCATCTCCGCCCATTGCGATCCTTGCCCGGAAAATACGAATACGATGTGCGGATCACGTTGCAGCTCTCGTTGTCCCGCGACGATACCTGAAGGCGCTTGTCCGTCTGCAAACGACGCAAACATCTCCGCGAATTCCTCGTGCGTCCGCGCGACCGCTGCGAGACGATGCTCGTGATGCATGCGCCGGACGCTCGCGGTGTAGCAAATATCCTCGAGCGCGACCTCCTTGGCTTCGGGAAGCCATTGTGCATATGCTCGCGCCAATGCCGACAGCGCACCTGCACTTTTGGCGGACAGAATCAACAAATAACCAGACGCTTCTTCGAGTTGCGGCAAATGCATTTGCGCCGGGGCTTCTTCCAAGATCACGTGCGCATTCGTTCCGCTCATGCCAAACGAGCTTACACCGGCACGTCGTGGTTTGTCACCTCGTGGCCATTGCGCGGCCTCCGTGAGAATCGCCAATTGCGTGCCCTCGAATGAGATCCGTGGGTTCAAGGTCCGGAAATGCAGATTGGCCGGGATCATTGCATGCCTGAATGATTCCACAATTTTGATGAGCCCAGCCACTCCCGCTGCTGATTCCAAATGGCCGATGTTCGTTTTCACCGCGCCGAGAAAACAAGGCAGTCCGTCCGTCCGTGGTTTTCCGAAAACCGCACACAACGCATCTGCTTCGATTGGATCTCCGAGCGGCGTGCCGGTGCCATGCATTTCGATGTATCCGATGTCTTCCGCCGCGACGCGAGCATTTTCGAGCGCCTGGCGGAGCAAGGCCTGCTGTGCCAGCACGTTTGGCGCGGTCAATCCGGTCGACCGACCGTCTTGGTTCATGGCCGAACCACGAATCAACGCGACGATCCGGTCCCCGTCTCGTTCGGCGTCCGAAAGCCGTTTCAACACGACCATTCCGCAGCCTTCACCGCGTACGTACCCATTCGCACGCGCGTCCAGCGTTTTGCATCGCCCGTCTGGAGACAATGCGCGCATCGCGGACAACATGAACATGTTTTCCCACGAAAAGAGCGCGTTGACGCCGCCGGCAATGGCCAAATCGCTCTCGCCATTGCGAAGGCTCTGACACGCCAAATGGATTGCTACGAGCGACGATGAACATGCGGTATCGAGCGCCACCGCGGGTCCCTGCAAACCAAGTACATACGACAATCGCCCAGCCGCCGTCGACAACATCGTGCCCGTAGCACCATAAGCATCCAAATGCTCGGGGTTGCTCAATACCACGCGTTGATAATCGAGCGCCGTAACCCCCACGAAGACGCCCGTCTTGCTTCCCGCCAATTTGTCGGCTGGTTGTCCCGCGTTTTCAAATGCCTCCCACGTGATTTCCAGGAGCATTCGTTGTTGAGGATCGAGGGCCACTGCTTCCCGTGGCGAAATGCCAAAGAATGCGGCGTCGAATTGATCGATATCATCGAGCAGCGCAGCATACCTCGCGCCGGCCTTGTCCTCGGTAAAGGTGCCCGAGGGCCAACGCGTCGGCATGACCTCGCGAACGGCATCCACTCCATTCAACAAGCTGCGCCAGAATGCCTCAGGGTCCGAACCACCGCCAGGAAATCGGCAAGCATGTCCAATGATGGCGATGCATTCGCCCTCGCGCACGTCAGTGACGCTCGCGACCGTCTCCACGCGCACACTTTTCGCTGCCACCGAAATGCCACCTTCGGCCAACAGAAATTCCGTCAATGCCTCGAGACGCGGATACGTGAAGAGTAGTGTCGCCGGAAGCTTGATGGTCAGGGATTTTTCGAGTCGGTTGCGTAATTCCAGACTCATCAATGAGTCCAAACCGAGCGATTGAAACGGTACCGTTCGATCGATGCGGCTCGGTTCGATATGCAAGATGCGGCCTAGCTGCACGCGCAAGTATTCGTCCAAAGCGCGCGGGCGCTCCGATGTGGGCATTGTCTCGAGCGTCGCGCGAAAATTTGGCGCCCCTTGGTCACTCGCAATGCCCCGTACGGGCTGGCCGGCGAGTTCCGACCAAAATGGTTGTCCGGTGAGTTGAGGGAAAAACTCAAGCCACTGACGTACGTCGAAATGCAATACACCGATTTCTGCGCGCGGATGCTCGATCAATTGCGCCAATGCGCGATTCCCCTCCGCTGGCGAAAGTCCCTCGATACCTCGACTTGCAACTCGCGCCCCGCGATTTTCGTGCGCTGCAGCCATTCCCACTTCGGTAAATGGCCCCCAATGGATGCTCATACCCGAGAGCCCTCGGGCAACCCGTGCGCGGGCGAGGGCGTCGAGGAAGGCATTGGCCGCTGCATAATTACTTTGCCCTGGCGAGCCAAACAACGACGCCACGGATGAATACAAGACGAAAAAGTCGAGCTTTCGATCGAGAGTCAGCGTATGAAGGTTCCACGCACCGTCGACCTTCGGTGCAAAGACGTGCCGTACCTGTTCGTCGGACAATTCGAGAATCGTTTTGTCTTCGACAATGCCCGCGGCATGAATGATGCCCCGCAATTCGGGCAATCTATTGCTCATGGTGCTCAGGGCATTCGACAGATCCTTCTCGGACGAAACATCGCATTGTAAAACGACGACGTTGGCCCCCGCATCGACCATGCGTTGAATCGCCGCCTGGGCCGCCTCGGAAGGACTTCGCCGCCCCATGAGGCCCACGTGGCGCGCGCCGGCGTCGATCAGCCATTGCGCAACCGACAGCCCAAGCCCTCCGAGTCCACCCGTAACCAAGTAACTCGCGTCGGCACTCACGGCCGAGCTGAACGATTCAACATCATCAATGCGACTACGTGTCAGTCGCGCTACGAATCGGCCATTTTCTCGAAGTACAACCTGAGCCTCACCGTCATTCGCCGCGAATTGCTGCATAAGAGCCGCGGCCGCGTCGAAGCTGGGCGAACAGTCCAAGTCCACGCAAGTGCAATCGAGTTCCGGATGCTCCGCCATGACGGTTCGGCCGAATCCCCACAATGGAGCTTGGGCCACTGAAAATGCAGAATCGGCGCGCGTGATCCCCATTGCTCCGCGTGATACGAGCCAAAGCCGAGGTTTGTCTCGGCTGCCTTGTCGCACCAGCGCCTGCACCAAATACAGTGCGCTCGAGGTTCCATGAAGCCGCGCAGCACGTAGGGATTTTACGTTCGTTTGCTCCCACGATGGCGCGTCGAGATTGAGTAAATGAATAACGCCACGCAAAACAGTGCCGTCACGAGAGACGTCGCACAGAAGTAAGCGATAGTCGGCTGGATTTGAAAAATCGATGCAATAATGATCGTCTGCCAGGCGCGCGAAAGATGCGCCAGATTCTACGCGTATGCACCTCGCGCGCGTATCGCGCAGCCGAGATTGAATGCTTTCTCCCACTCCGGACGCATCCGCAAAAATCAACCATGAGCCCGAGATGCTGCTGGCATTGCTTGTCGAATCGTCGGCCAGGAGTGCGTTCCGCCATTCGACCGCGTACAGTAATTCGTCCAAAGGGTTCTGTTTCAACAAACTTGCTGCAGGCTTGTCCGTTGTTTCGACCCAGTAGCGTTCTCGCTGCCACGCGTACGTAGGTAGCGAAACGACCCGACCTCGAATCGGGTACGACTTCGCCCAGTCGATGTCGACGCCTTCGACGTACAATGCACCGAGTGTTTCGGCAATTGCGCGACTGTCATCCATTTGGCGTCGCAACGTGGGCATCGTCCGCGTCTGCACGTTTTGCGCGCTCGCGCATTGCTGCAAATTCGCCAGCAAGACCGGGTGCGGTCCCACTTCGACCAGCGTACGATGCCCGTCATTGAGCGCCGTATGGACTGCGCGCGCGAAATTCACGGTCTCTCGCACATTGCGCCCCCAATATGCCGCAGCGAGCGTGTTGCCGTCGATTCGCGCTCCAGTCACCGTGCTGTACATGGCGACCGTTGTGTCTTTTGCGTCCATGTGTCCGAGTGACGCAATCAATTCGTGCGCCAGAGGATCCATTTGCGGACTATGGAACGCATAGTTCACTCGCAAGTGTCTCGTCACGACATTGCGCTGTTCGAGCTTGGCGACGACAGCATCGAGCGCAATGGATTCTCCGGACAATACCACCGACGATGGATCATTGAGAGCAGCGATAGAAAGCTGGTCTTCTTGCCCTGCGAGCGTCTGCGCGGCTTGTTCTGCAGACAGGGCAACCCATACCATTTTTCCGTGTCCGGTCGCTTTTTGCATGATCCGGCCACGCAACACCACCAGCCGTACGGCGTCCTCGATGCTCAGCGCTCCGGCCACATGTGCTGCGGCAATTTCCCCGACGCTATGCCCAATGACGGCGCTGGGCACGACGCCCCGCGATTTGAACAGCTCTACCAGTCCGACTTGAAGTGCAAACAGTGCAGGTTGCGCGATTTCCGTTTCACTAAGTCTCGACTGCCCTTCCGGTGCCGCGAACTCTTTTTGTAGCGAAAAATTCGTATATCGCTGCATGAGCACGTCGATTTCTTCGACCTTGGTGCGAAAGACGGGCTCGGTGTCGAGCAGCGCTTTCCCCATGCCTGCCCATTGGGATCCCTGTCCGGAAAATACGAAAACCACGCTTGGTGAGTTTCGCGCAGCCGTGAGGCCCTGAACGACGCCCGCAGGCGTTTCACCTCGGGCAAACGTTGCGAACAGCTCAGCGAATTCCGCATGTGTTCGCGCAACGGCCGCCAGCCGGTATTCGTGGTGGGTTCGTCGCGCGCTCGCCGTATAGGCGATATCGTGCAGCGCGGTATCATTATTTTCGGAAAACCATTGGGCGTACGAGTGCGCCAAGGGAATGAGCGCGTCTAGATTTTTCGCAGAAATGGGCAACAAGTAGGCTGATGCCTCTTTGGTGGGGGTTTTGTCCTCGTCATGCGGAGCTTCTTCCAGAATGACGTGTGCATTCGTCCCACTCATACCGAATGAGCTCACGCCCGCTCGACGAGGTTTGTCCCGCCGTAACCAAGAACGGCTCGAAGTCGCTAGGACCAGCGCCGAGTCTTCGATGCTGATTCGCGGATTCAGCGTTTGAAAATTTCCGTTTCCGGGAATGACTGACCGGCGGAAAATTTGCGCTGTTTTAATGAGGCTTGCCATCCCCGCGCCAGCCTCGAGATGACCGATATTCGTCTTGACCGCGCCAATGACGCATTCGGAGCCGTCTGAGCGGGGATTGCCCAACACCGCACGTAGCGCGTCGATTTCAATGGGATCGCCCAGCGGCGTCCCTGTCCCGTGCGCCTCGACATAACCAATTTCCTCCGGGGTCAAACCCGCATTGGTCAATGCAGTACGCAAAAGCGCTTCTTGTGCCAATACATTCGGTGCCGTGAGTCCCGTCGATCGTCCATCTTGATTGACCGCAGAGCCGCGAATCAGGGCGATGATGGGATCCCCATCACGTCGGGCGTCCGATAGCCTCTTGAGTACCAAAACGCCGCAACCTTCGCCTCGCACGTAACCATTGGCCGTTGCGTCGAACGTTTTGCAGCGACCATTCGGCGACAATGCCCGTGTGCGCGAAATTTGCTCCATCGTCTCCGAGGAAAGAATCAAATTGACCCCCCCCACAATGGCTAACTCGCATTCGCCTGTTCGAAGGCTATGGCT
>CAZETM010000646.1:0-5819 GCA_964514885.1 uncultured Polyangium sp.
CCTCCAATGACACGAATACTTTCAGCAAGCACGCGCCCGTACGATAAGAAAATATCGCGCGCACATGCCCCCCTTCCTAAAAAGGGTAGCACTCTACGGTATCGAGATTTCCGCGACTGTCTCCGCTGGGACTTTGGGTTCACGTGCGCGATTTGCCTTCTGCATGAAGTACACATGGTTCTGCCCGGCACGGGTATCGATAAATCGGGTCAGATGCAAATTGAACACATCGTGTTGAAGAGCACGCCAGATGGAGCGTTGCTGGAGCATACCTATTCGAATTGTCTGCTGCTTTGCAAGTTTTGCAACAATACTCGAAATGCGATTCCTCACCTCTTACCAGATGGCACGCGGCTATTGAATCCCGTCGCAGACATTTGGAGCGAGCATTTTGATCTCGTCGGCGACGAACTCAAACCGCTTCCCGGCGACGTGCACGCCGACTACACGCGCAAAACTTATGGGATCAATGACGGTGTGCGCACGATACGACGTCGTCAATTTCGCGATCTTATTCAAAATCGGCTGAATGCAGTAAGCTCGTACTACGAGTGGATTCGGGAAATCGATGCTCGCTTGGCTCAGGGAAATGAAACGTCGGAAATGATTCAAGAACTGCAGAGCCAACGGGGGCGATATCGTAATCGCTATGATAGCGAGCTTAAAGGTTTACTGACGTTGTCTGGCATTCCTGCAGACGCCCCGCGTGAATGTCGCTGTTCCGCAAAGCATGGGGTCCCTGTAGCGGTGTCCGATGGTTGGCAATCGCCGCCTACCATGCGCATTCCAGACCCACCCAACGCAAGACAGCGGCGATTTCGTCCGTAATACGCGACCGTTTCAATCTTGCCGACGGTCAGCCAGATGCGTCACCCCCGCCCATTCTTTCTATCCCCCGGCACTTCGCGCAAACGCACATCGAGCGGCCAACGATATACATTTACCCGCCCTTCATTGCATGCAGACGCCAGGTATTGCCCATCGCCATTCATGGCCAAACTAATCATTGGCCTGCCCCGACCAAGGACATCCCGTTCCAGCGTGCCGGTGGAAATGTTCCACACGCGAATACCACCGCTGGCCAAACCAGCAATGAGTTGACCACCCGACTTGTCGAATATGAGCGAATGAACTTGCTTCATGTCCCCGCGCAAAATCTGCACGATCTGCCATTCTCTCGTTTCCCACACGCGGACTGCGCCATCTCCGAATCCGGCGGCCAGCAAATTCCCCGCTGGAGAAAATGCCACCGTGCGCACCAGACCCGAACCAGATGCGTCCCGCACCGTCGTCAGCGCGCGCAATTGCCCGTCCCAAATCCGTACCGATGCATCATCTCCACCCGCGGCAATCATCGACCCATCGCCAACCATGGACACCGCGCGGACCCAATTCAGCTCGTCAGGAAGCATCGCCGCCAACTCGCCCATGGACACGCGCCACATACACACGCGATTGTCTTCACTGCACGATACGAGCGTCGTACCGTCCGCATTCATGGCCAAATCACGCACTGGTTTTTCATGACCAACCAAAACTTGTAGTAGCTTTCCGCTCGTCGGCTCGAGCAGCCGAATGCGCCCATCGCTGCATCCGAGCGCAAGGAACGTCGGCAGCGTCGCGACGCAAATGACGCGCACCGCAAGCTTCGTGCTCCATAACTTGCGCCGATTGGATGTATCGATGCCAAGCACATCGCCATTCCACGACCCCATGAAAAGCGCCGAGCCTCCGCCATCGAACGCCACCGACCTCGGTGATTGATCGGCTGACATTGCGCACCAGACGCCGTCTTCGTAATTGTCCGCCTGCATATCCATGGGTACGCGCGGAAATCGAGGCTCCATGCGCAAGGAAACGCGTGGGTCGTTGAGCTGATTGTCCGGCCAGTCGCTGCCCGCTTTCGCTTTGTCGGATTCTTTGCCCTTCGACATGCCCGACGATCGCCGAAAGTCTTGTCTCATGTTCTGCGACGCCGGCATTGGCTCCGATTCGATGAACGGAGCGGTTTCCACAAAAATTCGCGCATCGAACGTGGCCGTCGAAATACGTGGCCGACCGTGAATCGCCGAATGAAGCTTGTCGGCCATATCCATCGCTGCGTCGAATCGACCGTTGATGTCCTGCGCAAAAGCTCGCTGCATCCACGCATCCAGCAAAGGTGGAAGATCCGCCCGGCGGTGCGTTGGCCGAATAAAGTCTCCAATCTCGACGGCTTTGGCGACCAAAAAATCAGTTTTGCCACCAAAAGGCACCGTGCCCGTGAACAGCTCATAAGCCACCACGCCGAGCGCCCACAAATCAGCGCGCTGATCGATGACCCGCGGCTCGACCCCCAGTCGCTCAGGGCTCATGTATTTCACGACCCCCCAATTCGCCGCACCACTCGAAGTCGTCGCTTCCGCTTCGAGATCCTTGGCAATGCCAAAATCGAGCACTTTTAGAAATGGTTCGCCCTCGACATCAAGGACAAACAAATTGTCGGGTTTGATGTCCCGATGCACGAGCCCCATACGATGCGCTTCGCTCAGCGCTTTCGCCGTATGCTCGATCATCCGATACGCCTCTTCGACCGGAAATGCGCCCACCCGCTGCAACCTCGAACGAAGCGTCTCCCCGCGCAACAGCTCCATCACGATGTACGGCTCGCCGTCCGCCGTCGTCGCATGATCGAAAACCTTGGCCACGTGAGGGCTTTGCAAAAGCGCCGCCGACTGCGCTTCTCGCGTGAAACGAAGCAAATATTCATCGTGGTCGGCAAACTTCGCCGCCATGAACTTCACGGCCACATGAGCCCTGAGCGCCAAATGCTCCGCTGCCCATACCTGACCCATGCCCCCGACGCCATTCGGCAGCCGGCGCAAAAGTCGAATGGTGGATGTAATGAACTGTCCTTGTTGAGGCATCGTCGGTCCCCGAGCAGAGAAACGTCCCGCAGGTCTCCAGGACGTTACCTTCCTGCCATATCTAACTTTCCAGATCTTGTCCAGCGAAAGAAAGAAGGGAGGTTGGCGAGTCAATACCAATGAAACGCCGATCGATATCGTGTGATTTCCTTGCTTCACTTCCTCGCGCAGCGCGCTAAGGATTGCAGCGAGTCGGGCGAGACCGACTTGTACATGTTTGAGGTCCAAGGAAATTACGTGGCGGGGCATCGACGAATCAGCTTGCCAGCATGTGCGATCACCATCGCTGCGTGCGCTGTCACGCTCGTCGCCTGCCAAAACACGCCGAAGCCAAAGGCTCCCACGTGTCGCCCAACGGACCTATCGGGCTGCATCATCGAAGACGTCGAAATCCTCGGCAACGAAGCCATTGCCGACGCGGCCATCAAAGAACACATCGCGACGGCCGAAAGCACGCATCTGCTCGGAGGGATCCTTCAAGGCATCCCGATCATCAGTTTGTCCGATGCGTTGGCCGTCGAGTACGAGTACTTCGATCGGTTTGTGCTCGAACGAGATCTGCAACGCGTCGAGCGTTACTACCGCGCTCGCGGATTCTACGAAGCGCGCGTCAGTGCAGGCCGTGTGATTCGGCGCAAGTCCGACGGGCGCGTGCGCGTGGAGATCGCGGTCAGTGAAGGGCCACCCGTGCTCATTCGCCGCGTGGCTCTCGAGTGGAAAGACTGGCGACTTCCTGAAGCGGCGGAGGTGACCAAACCCGTCACGGAAGCGAAGAACGAGCTCGACGCGGGCAAACGTTTCGAAGAAGAGACGTACGAGAAAACCAAAAAAGCAATCGCTCGGGCGATGACCGATCGCGGTTTTCCGTATGCGAGCGTGACGGGTCAAGTCAAAGTCGACCTGGTCAAGCACCGGGCGGAAGTGACGTACACGCTCCAGCTTGGCCCACGGGCGAAATTCGGCCCCATCCGCATCGTGGGGTTAGGCGAATTGCCTGAAGGCCTTGTGCGGAGGTCGCTCGGTTTCAAAGAAGGCGATTTATTTTCGACCGAAACGCTGGCGTCGGCCGAACGAGCTTTGGTGGATTTCGGGGTCTTCGGAGCGATCGACATCCGGCCCGAGTTAGCACCTTCGGACAAACCACCGCATCCGACGATTCCGGTGACGATTCGCGTAGAGCCGGCGGCGCTTCGCTCCGTGAAGTTGGGTGTGGGTGCCGAAGCAGGCGCTCGGGTCGAGACGCATGTATCGGCGAGCTGGGAGAATCGAAACTTCCTAGGTGGTATGCGCAGATTGCTGGTCGAGGCTCGACCTGGGGTCGTGTTTTACCCGAATGCCCTTTACAATTTGCTACAGGCGCCGCCGGATCAAATTTTGCCCGAGATTCGATTTCGATTCGAATTGCGTCAACCGGGCGTGATCGACGCACACACGCAAGCGGTTTTGCGCGGCCAAGTGAACATCTACCGGCCGCTCAACATCATCAGCACGCCCGAGCCTGGATCGGATTTAGCGAAAGTGCCCGCGCTGGGATATCGTGAATATTCGGGCACTTTGGGCATCGAGCGCCGGTTCGTCAATTTCCAGCATTACCTTGGACAATTCATTCACATTCAGCTCGACGATCCATTTTTTTATCCGATTTGGAGTGGCGAGCAGCCGGCAGGGTTTTCCCGGTTTTTACTCACGTACCTTGAAACCGTCGGCAGCTTGGATTTCCGCCGAAACGATCGTGGCGAGATCGAGCGCGTGAACCCTCGAAAAGGCGTTTATATCGGTCTCAATGCGCAAATCGCGGGCTTTTTTCTACCCGGCAATGCCGATGACGTGCGACTACGCCCGGATCTGCGAGTTTACATGCCGGTCGCCAAACGCGTCACGCTCGCTTTCCACTTGAGCGGCGGATTCCTTTTGCCGCAATCGGACGATTATGCGGAAACGCTGGCGGTGCTCAAAGAGAAAGCGAGCCTCGGGCAGGACGTAGATAACGATAAGAATGGAGTCGTCGATGGCACGACGATGTCGGTGAACGATGTGCGCCGAACGCTGCAAAAATTGCAGTTCCGTGGATTCTACAGCGGTGGTCCCAATTCGAATCGCGGGTATATTTTCAATGGTGTCGGCCTGCATTCGAATGTTCCACTGCGCCAAACCGGTGCGGCGCCATGGACAGCGACGGGTGGTTTGACGCTCTGGGAAAGCGCGCTCGAATTACGCCTTTCCATGACGGAGAACCTTGGCGGCGTTCTGTTCCTCGATGGAAGCGACGTGACGAGCGGCATTGGCGAGATCCGCTTCGACCGGCCTCATCTATCGGGGGGCCTCGGCCTGCGTTATGCCACGCCCGTAGGTCCGATTCGCGTCGACGTCGGCTACCGAATTCCGTGCGCTCAGGTCATCGGCATTTGTGACGAATCCCTGATTGGGTCCGACGCTGGCCGATTCGGATATACTGGCGGATCCAACGCTACCGACGGATATCCGATTGTCACGACGATAGCGATTGGAGAATCTTTCTAGCCAACTGGGAAAAGATAGTCGGCAGATTCCCCAAACGGCTAGCCCTCTTCCTCTTCCATGCTCCAAATTGCCAACGCCGTTATGCCAATGGCCGTTGCACAACGACCGCACAGCGGCGGTTCTTCATAGCGAATCTCTTCACCTCGCGGCCAGACATACAAGCCCCGACCAGCAGGTTCCCCCTTCACGAGCATCTCGCACGCATCACATTCGTACGTCTGCTCGTCTTCTTCGGTCGGGCGTGCTCGCATTGCGCTGTCCGCAAGCGAATCGATCGCCATGGAAATAACCAGACTCCGCGGTTGCTCCATGTTTGCGTCCTTCAATTGGCGACGACCCGACTGTAGCTCAGATGCGTTCCGAATGCATCATCTTCGCACCTCACATCTCACA
>CAZETM010000647.1:0-5793 GCA_964514885.1 uncultured Polyangium sp.
CTTGCCGTTCGATCCCGCGTAGAGCGAGCCGTCATCGGCAATCGCGAGCGACACGATATGCGGCTCGTCGCTGTCGAAATGAACCTGCGCCTTGCCCGCTTGATCGAGCTTGAAGACTTTGCCTTCGGCTCCCGTGCCCGCGTAGAGCGATCCACTCTTGGCATCGAACGCGAGCGACCAGATGTCTTCGGTTTCGGGAAGCGTTGCAAACAGCGTCGCCTCGCCGCCTTTGCCTTCACCCTTCGGCAATCGATAAAGTTTGCCCTCGGGGAACGTGCCTACGACGACGTCGCCGTTCCACGCGATCACCATCGCGCTGACGGCCATCTGTCCAGTCGTAGCGACGAGTGAGGTTTGTCCTGTGGAACTAACCTTGTAGATCTTCCCATCGTTGCCGGTGCCGAGCAGGACCGAGCCATCGGGGAGCACGACGTGACTCCAAACGCTCGTGGCATCCGTGATGGGCAAGGTTCCGAGGGTAAAACCTGCGCGAACGGTGCCGCTCGAATCGACGCTTACGCCGGTCAGGTCGCCGCCTTTGAGGTCGTCGAGCTTTTCGAGACTGAAGCTGCGCGTGCCGACGGCAGACGCGGTCGACACGGGGACGATCGAAGCGGCGAGGACCATCGCGCCGATCGCGATACGCGTGAGCTTGCGGGAAGAGAGGGGTGTCATGCAGGAGGCCTTTTGACGGTCGATGTTCTTGGGTTGCACGGCGTTATCAGCGCAGGACGGGACGAACTTTGATGCGAACGGTGTCTCGGCCGCTCAGGAACTGGCCAAGCGGGACAGCCGTATTTGATTGGGCCACAAACGTTTCGGGCCCGTTGGAATCGTTGCTCGAGCGCAGCGTGTCGAGCGCTCCGGCAGGCAGGCGCGAAGCCACCTTGCCGCGATACGCAGCTCCGTTCTCACGAAGCCGGAACGATGCGACGATTGATTCGGGGTCAAACGTTTGGTTGGGCAGATTGGCCACGAGTTGCGCAAGCGACTCGGGTGTAGGCAGCGGACGCTCGACTTCGTAACCAGGCGCCAAGTCGATCTCGACCTCGCGACCAGCCATCTCCGTCGGCACTTTCACTTCGATGATGCGCGTCTCGATCTTGCCCTTGTATCGCTGCAGCTCGAGCTGAATGCGCACCGGCGCTCCGGCATCCACTTCAGGCTCGAGAGCCTTGGCTCCACGCAGGCCAAATACTTCACGCTCGGAAGAAACCTTGATCGACGTTTCGATGCCTTCGATCGTGACAGGCTCCCAAGGATTGCTGAGCAGCGATCCGAGCGAGCGCACGAGCCGGCCGCGGATGAAGTCATCAGGACCGATGGGGCTACCTGAACCAGCGCCGAAGTCGACGAGCGTGATGGTGCCGAACTTCGCGAGCTTGAGTTTGCTGACGGCACGGAATGTCGAGTCGTTCCGTTCTGCAGCGGTCGTCTCCGCTGCTTCGCCAATCGCGATCGCCGTGAACATGGGCGCCATGAATTGGTCCGCCGCTACCTCCATGTTCCAGTTCGTAAACGGAGCACCAGGGGCTCCGTCGATCGTCACGTGAAGCGGGAACACAGGTGCCGAGACATTCGAGTCGACGACGATCGATGCTTGGCGATCATTGACGAGCGCACCGAGCGGACGAATCGGCTCGCCAACTTTGTAGCTGCGGCTCTGCAAAGCCATGATCCAGTGCACACGCGCAACGGCCGTAGGCAGCGATTCGAGACCACCACCAAGCATCGGGTGACCGAACGCGACGAGTTTGTCCCCAACAACCTTGGTGACCGTGCCGAGGCCCATCGCCGACACATCACCGCGCACGAGTTGAACGCCGATGGCGCCACCATCGACATACTTTGCCGACTCAGCACCAGGAGCGGGTTTTCCCGCGGAGCCTCCTCCGCCGCCTGCTTGAAGTGGCTCGAGGCCCATGGGCGCGAGGTACTTCTGTGCGAGTTGCATGCCCGAGCTGCCCATTCCACCGATGAGCAACGGAGTGCTGGCTTTGGCAATGCCCGCAGAGCCGGACACGACGGAACTCGATCGTGACGCGAGCTGCGACGCGTGCTCCTGGAGATTGTACGAGTCCGAAGCACCTACGAACGCGCGGGCATGTTTGTCCCGTTTGTCCCCGCTCGGTGCTTCGAACGACGCAAGCGGATTGCCTGCTTTCAGCGGCGCAATGACCTTGGGAATAGGTCGCGCCAAGTCTTCCAACATGTACCTGATCGGCGTGACCAGAGCGATCGGCTCAGCCGAGAACGAAGGTCCGTACGAGTACGCGCCGATCATCTTTCCGTTTACGTAAATCGGACTGCCGCTCATTCCGGCGACGAGATGCGCTGCATCGAGCCGCGGGTGGTTTGGCGTCTTGATCAGGAAGAGGTCTTGGTTGGGGAAGACATTGTTCAAGGTCGAAATAATTTCGACATCGAAGCGTTCGGGCACCGTTCCGGAAAAAACCGTGAGCCCGTAACCCTTCATGCCAGGTTTGACCTCGGAAGCGGGCATCGTATCGGGCGGGTCGGAGACGGCTTCAGCGACTCCGACGCCGACGAGCACACTCGCGAGCAGTCCTAGCGCGAGGCCCGCGGGCACGACACGCGAGCCGGGGAGGTGATCGAAGAACGATGTTCGGCGAGTGAAACGTCGCGCCTCGGCGCGAGTGTCGTTGGCATGAGGGCTTTGCGTCACGGCGCAGAGCTTAGCGTGAAATTCGGGCTCGGACAGAGGCGCTGAGCAACAGAGATCGTGGATCGGTGGGTGTGCTGGTGGTCTCGCGCGCGCCTTTACCGAAGTCGCGGCATATGCGTGCGGAGCGCGCTAGGCTCGCGGGCGTGTCCGCCAAGGACGTGGTCATCGCAGCGGTCTTGATTTTCGGCTTCGCCGCCTTCGTGACGACGCACGTGTGGCTAGCGGCCAAGCTCATCAAGAACAAGAAGCCGCGTTGGCGAGGAGCACTGGCACTGGTGGTTCCGCCGCTCGCGCCGATGTGGGGCTACCGCGAAGGATATCGTTGGAGTGCAAAGCTTTGGCTTTTCACCCTGGGCGCGTATGTGATCGCGAGGGTGGCGGTTTATCTGTGAGGCTTCAGCGAGCGTCCGTTGGTGGCGCTTCCTTCACGCGATTCTCCCACACCAACTTCGGAACACCTTCAGCCACCCAACGATCGCGAGCCTTCTTCGCGAGTTCGGGATGGTTTGTCGCGACAATTGCAAAGGCTTGCACGAGGCACGTGCCTGGAAACGATTGATACGCAGCGACGGCGCCCATGTAGTCGTTGGCCCCGATCAAACTGTCGAGACGACCCGAGAGCATCTCCACCACGATCGGACGAACCTCGGCTCCAATGGATTGCGTCATGCGCAGACGCTCTCGGTCACCCACTCGAATGCCGTTTGTCTCGGCGATCGGTGTCGCGTAATCGAGAAACTTCGCCAAACACGCGTCGGGCTCGTTCGCGCCTTCCATCGGCGTGTACCAGACGGTTGCGACGGCGTGATTGTCCTTGCCGTAGCGGAACGAAGCACGCGTGGGATTGCCCAAGATGCGCGTGCGTTGCCAGTTCTTCCAATCCACGAGTTCCACGTGGAGAGAGTTCCAAAAGTCTCGACGGAAGCCCCAAGGCTCCGCAGCGAGTCGAGTGAGCGCTGCGTATTCGGGATCGTTCGCATCACCGCCAGGATTGGCTGCAGTGACGCTTTTTGCGGTGGGTGGCTTGCCCGGAGGCTGAGGCGTTATGGCGAGTTTGGTGGAGCAAGCTGTCGCGAACAAACCGAGTACGAGCAGCAGGCGACGTGGAAGCAACATGCCGAGGCTCCTCCGTAAAGATGATAGCCCGCACTGAGACGAGAAGCGCGTCGTTACAATGCAACTTCGCGCATCGAGATCCCGTTCCTGTTGTACACGCCGAGGCCGAGTTCACCGGCGATTCGGATATACGAAGGAGCCCGGCCCGCATCCGTCAAGGTCGGTAAGCTGTTGTCTTTGCGCCACTTTTCGATGACGTCCCAGCCCATCACGTCCATCGCCACCGGATCCGTCGTCGCGTAAACGGCCTCGTGCAAGACGCGCCGCTTCTTGTTTTTGTCGAGCGGCCCTTCGTCGTAGATGACCTTGAAGCCATCGACGATGTGCAAGCGTACGCGGCTACGCACGACATCTTGCGCGTAAAGCTCCGCGATCTGAGGACTGGCGTTGTGCTGATGAAACGCGTGGGGATTGATCGTCGCCCCGTGCGTGATGTTCTTGAGGCACCCGGTAAAACCACAAATCGAGTGGTCTTTGATCAGCGGCAAGTTGATGACCGCCGTCGCTTCGGTCAGTGCCCGGACAAACTTCGTCGGAATGCCCATCACGCTGATCTCGGGCATCGTCGCATCGCCGTTCTCGTGCACGATCGAGGTGATGCCTTGCGGGACCTCGGGGACGAACCCGGTCTTGCGATCCCAGATGCGCGTGCCTTCGAAGAACTTTGGGTACTGCTCGAAGATGACGATGTTCTGCGCAGGAACTCCAGCCGCCATCACGCCTTTGACGACCTCGAGGATGAGCTCTTTGTTGGTCGCCATCGTGGCGCCTTTTTGACCCGCGATGCCGTTGGGTTTGATCGCGACCTTGTCGTCTTTGTGGACGAACCGCGCGAATGCTTCGCCCATGTTCGACTTGCCCGTCAGCTCGGTCATCGCCCGCTCGAGCATCAGCTTGGCGGCGGATTCCGTGGGCCAAAGGTCGTTGGGCTGCATCACGCCGCCCTTGGTGACCTTGACGATTTTGCCGGGGATCGACAGCGGGAGAAACCCGGGCGGAGGCTTCGCAGCGAGGCCTGAGCCTGCGGCGTCGGCGCCGTTCGGGCCGATCAGCGTAGCGGCAGCAAGGGAAGCGCCGAGGAAGGTTCGGCGAGACAATCCATTCGAGACGGCTGAAGAAGGATCCGAATCGTGACGCATGGGCACCTGCTCGATGGGCCATCGTAGCGCGGAAGGCGCCTCGCGCCTCACCCCCTAACAAAACTGGCGGCCGCCACCCTCCGCCATGGCGGCCGCCACCCTAGGCGAAGAACATTTGGCTGCATTTCACCTGTGAAATGACTTGGCACGACATTCGCTGAGGCCTCTGTCCGCAAGGAGGCTCGTCATGGAGTCAACGGACGATAAGCAAGTCATGGGCGGCTGGTTCGAACGATTCGTGAGTCGTGTGCGCGGGTCGGCATGGACGCCGCTCGTGGCGAAAATCGCGCTCGGAGTGCTCGGGTTCTTCGCGTTGGCATTGGTGGGATCGGGTGCAGCGGCCGATCTGCTTCCGAAGCCGGCCGGGAAATACCTTGGACCTCCAACAGTTGGTACTGCAACGATTCCCACCGCTTCGGCTCATCAGCCAACGCCCGCGCCGACAGTTTTACCTGCCCAACCTCCACCGGTCGCGGATGCAGGTGTCGATGCAGCGCCAACACCAAGCGCGATCACGGCCGATGGCCTGGTGATCCTGAACCTCGCCGGTGAAGAAGACCTGCGCAAGCTTCCTGGAATCGGAGCAAAGAAGGCTCAAGCGATCCTCGCGCTGCGTGCAAAGCTGGGCAAATTCAAGCGCCCAGAAGACTTGCTACGCGTCAAAGGCATCGGACGGAAAAAGCTCGCCAAGCTTCGTCCACGCTTGCTGATCGATCCTCCGGACAAACCGTGAGCGGCAAAGGTGAAACGATCGCGCCCACCGTGCCACACTGCGCACCATCCCATGCGCACGCCGTACGTTCTCGCCGTCCTGTTCGTCACTGCAAACCTATCCGCTTGCCAAGAGCAAGG
>CAZETM010000648.1:0-5786 GCA_964514885.1 uncultured Polyangium sp.
CGGGCAGGTCGAAAAAGGGCGCGGATGGGGTTGGTGGGGGCATGGTGGCAAGGTTCGGCGGGTTGTAACACGGAAGGGAAAGGAAGGGAAATTAGCTACGTCGGAGCAGTTGATACGCCGAAGAAACCGATGACGCTCGTTCGAGCCACTCATCGATCAGCGCCATGTCATACGTATCCTCGATGCGCCATCGCGCGTCATCGGCAAGCCACGCGCCCGTCGCGCGGAGAGTATTCATGACGTTCTCGATTTTTGTTTTGCGCTCAATGGAGAGGGGTGTCACTTGCAGGTCCATATCGTTGCTGTAGTCGTTGTTTGAATTGAGTTCAGTCGTTTCCACGTCGAGCCAACACACATCCTGCTTGCGTCGTCGCGGCGTCGTGACACTAAAAGCTTTGCCACGTTTGTCCGCTGTAGACTTGCTCATCGCTGACTCGCGCGACTTGCTCATCAATGACTCGTCCAACTCCTCGACCCAATGAACCAGTCTCACGGCGCGTAAAGGATCAGCAAGCACATCGAAGAGTGCGCTGCAATCCGGGTAGTAGCCACATCGATGCGCGCCAACGAGTGCAGCCACAGTACTCCGGACTTTCAGTTCGAATTCTTGGCCGAGGTCACCCTTTTCGGGGCTGCGGCTATGCTCTCGGTAGTTCTTCACTTCAATGAAGAACAGAACTTTGCCCTCGAGCAAACCCACGAAGTCAACGTCCTTCCCTTGGTGCACGTTATTCATGCCCTCGGTATGGGCGCGTTCGCGATCCCATTTCAGGACTTTGGTCCACCGGTCGCCGAACTGGAAGAGAAGATTACTTTCAACAAACGCAAAACCCATCACGCATTCTCCCCAAGGTCGCGTCGCAGTGCTTGGCGATAGAGAGCCCGCTGTTCGTCATTGTGGTTTGCGTATTCGTCCAGAATGGCGTTGTTCTGGATCTTTGCGAGTGATGGTGCAGCCTCCACGTTCACGGGCGCTGTTGGGCTATCGTGGTGCAGTGCGAAAAACCTCATCTCGATTTTCGGATCGACATCGTATTCGGCGAGGAAGGAGAGCTTGTGCGCCAGGAGGTAATCATGCGTGGCCACAAAGATCTGGACCCCATTGGCACCAAGGTGATGGAGCGCTTGCGCGACTTTCGTGATCAGCTTGGGATTCATATTCGCTTCGGGTTCATCCCAGATCAGGATCCCGCCTTCACGAATCGACCCGTTGCCAATCAAATGCGCTAGCGCGCCGATCTTTCTCAAACCTTCAGCCACAAGATGCGCTTCATGCTTCCCGAGTCCGAAATCAAAATAGAAGCGCCCGTCCTCCAACGTCACATCTCCTCGAATCATGTCCCGAAGGGATAATGCGAGGGCATCGGCATTGTCTTTCGCTTTGCCACGTAGCTCAGCGTCACCCAGCGCAACGCAAAGATCGCGGTACGTCTCATCGAAGGAAATTTTTTGCCGCTCGTAGATCGAAACAAACCCCTCGTACATTGCGAGCACATCGCGTGCTGGTATGAATACCGCTTGGGGGACCTGCTGCCACATCTGAGTGCCAAGCTCGAGTTCACCTGATGCGCTCAGCGAGCAACCAGTCTCACCCCGATCCGTGCGAAGACTGAGCAACGTACCAGCGTCCTCGAAACGAGCGCGAATCAAGCGATCAACATCACCGCCGTCAACTTTGAATATGTCTCCGAGCCGTTCACGTTGGTACACCGCCGCTTCGCTTTTTTCGGCTTTGCGTTCACGAACCCCTTTTAGCAACGCATAGATCAACTTCAACACATGCGATTTCCCCGTCCCATTCTCGCCAATGAATACGTTGATCCCCGAGGCAAACTCGAAGTCCGCCTGTTCGAACACCGTAAAGTTTCGGACCTGTAAACGTTCGACCTTCATAGTTCGCCCAATCCTGAGAAGACCGCCGTCTTCTGCTCGTCGGTCCAACCCGCCCAACCATAACGAAGTTCATGCGAGCGTTCGTCTCGATGCACCAACAATCGTTCCGTGGGCACATCCCATGCACCCCGCAACCGATAGCTCACTGCATCTCGATAATCGCTACGCTCGAAAGGTCGCGAAACCGGAAGTTCAGATACGACTTCGCCTGCATCTTCGCATCGCTGCAATGCCCACAATGCTCTCCATTCGGCCCGTTTTTCCAAACCCGACGCTGTATAGCGCTCGGACACGAGCGCAGACACCGCGTGCTCCAACAATAGCTCGTCAAGCATTTCTGCCAGTGTCGTCACGCGACTCCGCCGACTGCCCCAAACCGAGGCCACGATTCCAGGCGCCGTCGATACCCCAAGTTTCGTAATAAGTGCTTCCGCGGAAAGCAAACGCGGCTCATGGTCCCGAAAAACCCGTTCCACCCGTTCGAGCATCCAGACTTCGCACGCCTTTGCCGTTCGTTCCCAATAGTCGATCGAGTTTTTCTTTGGCCGCGCACGCGAAGGCCCATCATCGATTTCATCCTCGTCAGTATCGTTTCCTGCTACATCCTTGAAAGGACGCTTGTACGTAGGCGTTTCCAAAACCGCCAGCAACGGATTCGCTCGTAATGCTCGACGACGTCTTTGCCAAGCGTCCACCAAAGGCCGTTGCAATCCCCTTGGACAATCATCCGTGAGCCACGCAAACGGACGTTGTTCAGGCGACGCGGACGACGCAATCGGCACAATGGTCTCCTGCGTCAATCCAAGCGCATCGTACACCACCCAATCAAGCTCTTCTTGATGACAAACCATTTTGCGGCGCAAGTTTTGATCTCGCATTTGCGCTTCACCAAGAAGATCCATGAGCCCATCACGCGACGAACCATCCCAACGTTCCAAAACGCGCGCCGGAGCATACTGCTCCTCCAACAACCGAGCCAATGCATCGAGTTGTTTGGCCAATGCAATCACTTTCTCGCGCGTTGACCCGGGACAAACGAGATTCGAAGGCACGGGGATCGAATCAAGGACGGAAGGATCGAAGCGAAGAGCATCCTGGATTTGCAGCGTGACTTGTCGAAAATAGAAGCAGGCCGTCGAACTGTTGAGCCATCCAAGCAAAACGAGGGCATCCTCATCCGTGCACGTGCTCGGCAAGTCGATGACACACACCGAGGGGGCCGTCGCGATTCGCCCGCGAACCCACGCGAATTGGTTGTACCGCGTTATGCGAGGGCAAATGATGCGCTGAGAAACGTCCGCCGATCCGACCCATTTCTGCCATGTCCACCAAGGTCTCGACCTCCGCACAGCGCCTTCCGCACGTGATTCCAGAACCGCTCGGTATTTCCACAAAAACCTCAGCCAACGCTCATCTTCCGTCACCGCTACCGGCTTCTCGTCTTCGAACCGATACGGTGCAATGGCCGCATGACGTGGAGATACACCGTAATCGCGCACCGATTCCCCATTTACGAATGACCGAATCACTTCGGCTTCGAACGACAAGCGTCGTGGCACGTCCGGTGGCAACACGAACACCGCATCCAACCCGCTCTGCGAACCGATACGAACCCGCGCCCCAAACGTTGATAATGTTTGCGGTTCTTGCTTCAATCGTTCGAGCAACGATTGCTCTGCTCGACTCCCCAGAATCCATGGATGCCGCGACATCGTTTCTCTGGGTACGTCGCGGATGACCACGTATTCGTCCTCGTACCCGGCATCTTCCACGTGCCCCGTGAGCGCCAACCACACCTTGCCTTCTTCGGGGACCATCGGCGAGATGGGTTCGCCCTTTTTTTTCGCCACGATCCGGATGGTATCCGTCGTCGGAAGCCTGTTTCGCCCAAACAGCATCATCGTCGGCACATGCCCCGGAATGAATGCTCCCGACGAATCGATGACATGGGTCAATTCGAGTTGTGACAACACATCTTCCACGAGCGCTCGGCCAAATTCACGCTTCGCAAATGAACCCGACACGATCATGCCCACGTACCCGTTCGCTGTTGCCAATTGGAATCCCCGCTCGACAAAGGGCGTGACCAATGAAAATCTGCCCATCGCGCTTCGGTAGAGCCGCCGATAACGTGCATCCAGGTCTGAATCTTTCTCCGTCACATACGGCGGATTGCACACGACCACCGGATACCGCTCTGCCAAAAGACTCTCCGGGTTGGGCTCGAGAAGAGAATTCGCCGTCTCCACGTGAATCGGTAATGCCGGTATGTCTTCGATATTTTTTGCGTTTGTCTGGTCCACGTACGCCAGAAACAATCGCATACGCGTGATCATCGTGGCCATAGGACTTATGTCCACGCCGCAGACGCGATCGATTGCGTCGAGCGCATTCACGCCCATATCACACAGCTTCTTGAATGCAACAATCAAGATATCGCCCGAACCACAGGCTGGATCGATGACGCGTACGTGATCGATACCGAATGTTTTCACGGCGGGTTCCAGGGTGTGCGCGAGCAGAAACCTTGCGACGAACTCCGGGGTTTGCAGCGTTCCGTGCCGTTTCACGAGTGGTTCTGCCAGCGTCGAATAAAGCTCGCACCATAACCGATCCTCGTGCGCGGCAAAGTTCCAGCGGGAAACCCCTGTACCGCCATCGAGACGCAACAATTCATAAATATCCCGCGCCGTGTCCGAAGATGGATGTGGGACACCGTCGCCTTGTAAGGGCGAAAGAATCGAGGTGCATGCTGGCGATGCGGCAACCTGGTCGAGAGTGAAGCGCAAATATTCCCGCGCCCCCCCTAAACGTAACCTCGCATCGAATACCGGTTTGGATTCCGGCGCCAGCACGCTCTTGTCGAGAAATCCGCGCTCCACGAGCACACGCACGAACACCATGGCCAGGATCCAGAGCGAAGCGGCCTCTTCAATCATGAGCGGGTCGCTGTTTGGAGCGGATGCCTTCAAGTCCACGACCAGGTCGCGCTGCAAAAATTGAAGTTCCTGGACCAAATTGCCGCGTCCCGGCCGTATCCGGCGACGCAAACCACCGAAGACCTCGGCGATCTTGCGTGAAAATGCGTCACCAAGCGGGGGGCGCTCAGAGGGTGCACTCTGCGCTCCGGGAAGCTTGCCCGACAGAATTACGCCGAGAAGTTCGGTCGACGTGACAACGTGCGAATCGCGCGTGGTGGAGAGCGGCAAGTTGGCGGTCTCCTTGGGAAGCACCACCAGCGACTCGACCCAAGGCGGGTTACCGCTGAGTTGCTGGGCAAGCGCCATCTTCACGAGCTGGCCGATGTGAGTGACCTGCTCGACCGTCGCCGGTAGTACGCCCGCTGGGACGTGCGTCTTCAGTTCGACTACGTACACAGCGTGATGTCCGAGCACCACTGCGTCGATTTCATACGTTTGACCGGACGGATCAAACAAGGTTAGCCCAGTCCAGATCGGGTAACCGTCAGGCAGCTCCTGGGCCAAGCGATCGAGCATCTGACGCTCGTGCGGGAGCGGGAGGTTTCCGCGGCCAAGCACGACCGTCCTCTTCAGCCCCATGGCGCCTCTGACAGCGTAGTTCGCATCACCGGACGTTTCCCGGCGCGCAGTCTACACGAGCCAGACGATACCTGTCACGTTCTTTGCGCCCATTTTCGACCTCGCCAGCCCGCGTCGCACCACGTCACCTGCGTCCTCCACCGTCCCGCAACGCCGAACCATCGTCACGCCTGCGTCCCTGGGTTCCTCTGCTTGGTCCGCTGCGACAACATGTCACGCCGTTTGCCAGAAATGTCTTCGACCTCGGTCAACATGTCCGAGGGGAACGTCAACATGTCTGTCCGCCTCCTTGAAATGAATGTCCGCCTCCTTGAAATGAATGTCCGCCTCCTT
>CAZETM010000649.1:0-5783 GCA_964514885.1 uncultured Polyangium sp.
TCGTTCCACTGAATCGATCACTTCCCCGCACGCCCGCGGAGGACCGAAGGAGACGTTTGTCATGGACAGCAAGCCGTTCGCAAAAGCCACCGCAGTTCTTTTTGGACAAACCACCCCCGCTTTCGATCCGCGTAACGTGTTCGGACAAACCCAAGCCGCGTCGGACGAAATTCCGGCCAATGCTCCGGAAGGCTCTTACACCTACGCCCTCGTGCAAAGTGGCCCCGCTGTTCCGTCGGAAGAGATCGAACAAGCCGCCGAAGCCATCGAAGTCATCATTCTTTGGGGCTCAAACGTTCTGCACGTCGCCCACTTGTCGCCTGCAAGATCGTTTTACGTCGGCGAAGAGAACGCAGACTTCGTGCTGCCCGAGAACGTGATCGGTGGCAAACGAGTCCCCGTCGTGCTCGTCGATGAAAAGAACGTGGCCAGCGTCATCGCCAGTGCCGCAGCAGTGGGCACCATCGAGAAAGATGGCCAGTCGTCCAAGATCGAGGCGCAAGCAGCGCTCACGCTCGGCACGAAGGCAAAGCTCGAGATGGGTGGCGTCACGATTCACGTGTCGTGCGTGAAGGCGGGCAAGAAGGTCAAGGGCGGAGTTGCTTTGAGCAACAAGGGTTTGTCTTGGCATGGTTTGTCTTTCTTGGTGCATGCCGGTCTCCTCGCGGCCGCAGCGTATTTCCTCCCGCCCATAGGCGCGGATGAAGAGGGCTCGATCGAGGCGGACAAACTCTCGTTCATGCAGCAAGCACTGAGCGTCACAGCCGAGCCTGATAACAAAATGAAGGAGTCCGAGGTTGTCGAGACGCCTCAAAACACTCCTGGCGGCACGTCGGGCACGCGTTCGATCGATAGCGAAGGCAAGATGGGCAGCACGACCAGCAGCAATGCATCGGGCAAGTTCGCCATCGAGGGACCGAAGAACAACACCGATCCCCAGGTCGCTCGCGCCGCAGCACTCTCCGATGCGCAAACGTTCGGCATGATCGGTTTGGTCGCGACGATGTCCGGTGGTGATCCCAATGCGATCACCGCGCCTTGGGGCGGCGACATTTCGGTCGGAAACGATGCGCACAGCGCGCTCGGAAACATGTGGGGCGCGTCCCTCGACGAAGCAGCCGGTGCAGGTGGCCTTGGTTTGTCCGGGCTAGAGCAAGGTGGCGGCGGCAAAGGCGAAGGCATTGGTATCAACCGCATCGGCACCATCGGTTCGGACCTTGGAAACCAGGGCGGATTCAGCCGAGCGATTTCGCAGAAGAGCCATCAGACGCGGCCTCCGCGCGTGCGAGCTGAAGGTGTGACGACCAGCGGTCGGTTGCCTGGTGAAGTGATTCAACGGATCGTGCGTCAGAACTTTGGTCGGTACCGGTTCTGTTACGAGCAGGGTTTGCGGCAGAACCCGAACCTGCAAGGTCGCGTCGCCGTGCGCTTCGTGATTGGTCGCGATGGCGGTGTGTCGCAAGTGCAGAACGGTGGATCGGATCTGCCGGATGGAAACGTCGTTTCGTGTGTCGTGCGCTCGTTCTACGGCCTGAGCTTCCCGGCTCCCGAGAACGGCATCGTGACGGTGAACTACCCGATCATGTTCCAGCCTGGTAACTGATCAGGACAAACCCTTCCCGCATCGCCGGGGGCCTGCCATTCGAGGCGCGCTCCCGGCTTTTTTTTGATATCGTCGCGTCTTGAATCGATCGGACGGTGCGCGTCGCGCGAGGCGGGTCGAACATGGTCCTCGAGGGGGAAGTCACCGCTAGCGAAAGCGCCGTGTCGGATGAGCAGGCGGATGGTCGCTCAATACGCGTAGCGGTGCCGCGAGCGATCGACATCGTCGTGCGTTGGGGCGACTGGATCATGACGGCGCGCGAGCTATCGCCACCGCGTTCGTTCTTCGTGGGCGAAGAAGGCTGCGATGTGACGCTGCCGGCCGAGATGCTTGGTGCTCCAAGGGTTCCCGTGCTGCTGGCGCGTTGGGACGGAGACGTGCGGATTGTCGTTCCAAACGGCGCTCGAATATTGCTTGGTGGTCAAACCAAACGTTTGACGGCAGCGCGAGCGATTGCCCGCGGTTTCGCACAGGCGTCGCCTAGCGTGCGTGATGCAGCCGAAGTGTCGTTTTTGCCCGGACAAACCGCGACCTTGTTCTTCGGCACTGTAGCCATTGACTTGCATTCGAGTGCTGCGGCGCCGCAAGTTCCACGCACGCCGCTTGTGGAGAGACGCTTCGCGTGGTGGCAGTTCGCTTCATTTCTGCTGCACGCGTTGATCGTGGGGGTGCTCATTTTCTTCGGTCCGCCGGAAGTGCACGAGGACTACGGCATGAGCGACGATCAGCTTTACGAGCTGCAGAGGCGCCTGTGGAGGCTCGAAGAAAAAGAAGCCGAGTCGCGCTGGGATGTGGACGCGTACGAGTGGCGTGCGCGGCGAAATGAACGACGTCGCCGAGCAGAGTTAGCGGCTCGGCAAACGGCGTGGATGGATTCGTTAGAGCCAGCGAGCAATCGTTGGAGTGACGAACTGGCGGCCGAAGCACGTCGAGATGAAACGCCCGAGAGTGGAGATCGCAACCTGATCGGCCTGCTCTACGACTGGCCGGCGCCGGCGCCGACGATGCGAACTGTTGCCACACCAGTACGCGACTCGCGGCCCACGACCGTCACCATTCCGGAAGACACACGTCCATCTCGAGGACGCGGCCCGCGCGTGCGAATGGGAGCCGTCTCGGTCAGTGGGCGTTTGCCCCCCGAGGTCATTCAGCGGATTGTCCGGCAAAACTTCGGTCGGTTCCGTCTTTGTTACGAGAATGGACTACGCAACAATCCGAACCTGCAAGGACGCGTCGGCGTGCGGTTCGTGATCGGTCGTGATGGCGCCGTTTCGAACGTGCGCAATGGCGGCTCGGACCTGCCCGATGGGGCCGTCGTGAGCTGCGTGGTTCGTTCGTTCCAATCGCTGAATTTTCCGCAGCCTGAAGGCGGAATCGTGACGGTCGTCTATCCGGTGATGTTCTCGCCGGGGGATTGAGTCCCACGCGTCGCACGTTTTGCTAACCTCGCGCCGCGTGCGTCTGCTTCTCATCCATACCGGTGGAACGCTCATGATGCGTGGCGGAGATCCGACGCCGCTCGCGCCTGACGTGTACACGCGCGACTTGGTCTCCGAGTTGCCGGTGTTGCGCAAGCTCGCGGAGATCGAAACGCGGATCCTTTACAACTTGGATTCCGCTGACTTTCAGCCGCGTCACTGGATCGAGCTTGCTCGCGTCGTGCACGAATCGCAGGCCAAATACGACGGTTTCGTGATCGTGCATGGCACCGACACGATGGCGTACACGGCAAGTGCGCTGGCGTTTTTGCTACCAGGGCTCGATCGTCCGGTCATTCTCACCGGAGCGCAAAAACCGTTGGTGGACGTACGAACGGATGCCCGGACAAACCTCGTCGATGCTTGTCATCTCGCGACGATGGGCATTCCCGAAGTGGGCATTGCGTTTCATTCAGAGCTGCTTCGAGGGTGTCGAGCGATGAAGCTCGATGCGTGGGGCATGAAGGCGTTTGGCTCGCCCGCGTGTGCGCCGCTCGCGGTGTTGGGGCTTGGTGCGAACCTCGCGGGGCATGTGCTGCCTGCGCGGCCACCGGCGCCGTTGGATGAGCGTATCGAGACGCAGGTGTTGGCGATCCGTACGTTCCCGGGGCTTGATCCGCGATTTCTGCATTGCGCGCTGGGTACGGGTTTGCGTGGCATGGTGATTGAAGCGTTTGGCGCGGGAAACGTTCCTCGCGTCGACAATTCGCTCGTGCCGGTGATCGAGCGAGCGCGCGAGCAGGACGTGCCGGTGGTGATCGTGAGTCAATCGCCGCGAGGAGCGGTGGATTTGACTCGTTATCACGGTGGCGTTGCGGCGGCGAAAGCGGGCGCGATTGGTGCGGGGGACATGACGTCCGAAGCGGCGCTGACGAAATTGATGATTGCGTTGGGTCGTTCGACCGGGACAAACGGTGGGTGTGTCGCGACCGTACGCGAAGCGTTTTCCGTTTCGTGGGCGGGCGAAATGAGTCTTTGATGGATTTTGCTGGCGGGCGTGGTCGAGCCATTGCATTCGTGGCGTTGGCGAGCACGGCGTTTGCGGTAAGCGCGCCGATTGCTCGATTTGCGCGGCCTGCGCATCCGTTGTTTGTTGCATTCGGGCGAGTTGCGCTTGCATCGCTGGTTCTTTTCGCGCTCGATCCGGTGGCTATTTGGCGCCATTGGGTGGAAATGAACAGCGCGACGCGGCGCCGAGTTCTGACGTGCGGAGCGCTGCTTGGAGCGCATTTCGCATTATTTCAAGCGGGTCTCGATGCGACATCGTTACCAGCAGCCGTGTCGCTCGTGTCGCTCGAGCCCGTGGGGGTCGTGATTGCGGCGTTTATTTTTTATCGGGAAGTGCCGACACGACGCGAACAAGTTGGAGTCGTTCTGGCGACTTTGGGTGCAGCGGTGATTGCGTTTGCCGCGGGAACTGGCGAGCATCAGCTTGCGGGTGATTTGTTGGTGCTCGGATCGGTTGGTTTATTTGGGTTTTACGTGGCGGCTGCGCGAGCGATCCGTAATGCATTACCTGCTCGTCACGCGGGGTCGATGATTTATGCTGTGGCGGCGCTGGTGATATTCCTCGTATTGCCATTCGCGGGTGCATTGACGAATGTGCCGAGTTTGCCGTGGCGATCGTTTGTCGCGATATCTGCGATTGCGTTCATTCCGACCATCATTGGGCACACGTCGGTGCAAGCGGCGTCGCGATATTTACCGCCAGCGATCGTTTCACTGGTATCGCCGGGTGAGACATTGGGGGGACTGTTGATTGCGGCGTTATTTTTGAATGAAGTGCCGAAGGGGCAAGAGGTCCTTGGGGCGGCAATGATTTTGCTGGGCGTGCTGGTGGCGATATTCGGACCGGTGGGGCCAGCGCCAATTCAGAATGAATGAATTGGTCAGCCAACCACTTTATCGAATACGCTGAAAAAGGCTCCCCTTGTTCTTGACGGCGTACGTCGCCTCGAGGGACGCGGACTCGCCGGGGGTGATTTCTTTCACGCAAAGAAGTTTCTCACTGAGCAATAAACAATCTCCGACGTACATGCTGAAGGCCAAAGGCTGTGGCTGTGACCCCCACCAGTTTTTCTCCGCGAGCGCAGATTCGGGTACATTACAAGCGTAGTGCAAATGAGTAATTCGGCCGGTTTCTTGCAATAGCGCGCCATCCAATAAGACGTGGCATTCATCGACTCGTGATACCTTACCAACTTCGAGAGTCACGAGTGGCGATGGCGATTTGCTGCAAGCCATCAGAAGAATCGCAATGATGATAGAGATTGAATAACGCATGAGTTTCCCCGCCAAGATCAATCGCATCCGGCGAAATTGAGCTCGCCGGGCTCGCAATTCACACACCTTTTGCGCGTTTCTTCGCAACAACGTCCGCACGTCGAGAGAGCCCCGGGACGACCGCAACTGTTATGGCAAAGGGGGGCCTCCTGCTCGCACCATTCTGGGTCCATGCATGCTTTGACCGTTGCTTGTCGTGGGCCGCAGGCTACAGCTAGCAACGCAACGTAAGACATGATGATCTGCCGTTGCACTATTAGGAACCGAGGCTAGCTTTCGCGAGATAAGTTGTCAAGCAGTGAAAGATTGCAAATAGGTATGGAGCACCATGGACGTCCAATCATTTCACCGCGACCTCGCCATGCCTTGACTCGAACGCTCCACGCACGTGCTTCTCGCGGTCCTCTGCCACGCTTATT
>CAZETM010000650.1:0-5779 GCA_964514885.1 uncultured Polyangium sp.
TGTCGACGACGTGGAAGAGTTTTACCAAGCCTCGGGGTTCATGGGGCACGGGCTCATGATGGCGCCAGTGATGGGCAAACTCTTGGCCGAACACATCGCGGCCGGGACAAACCTGCCGATGTTCGAACGATGGAACTTGCGCAGGTTTGCCGAGGGAAAACTCTTGGCGGAAACGATGATCATCGGCTGATCGTTGCGCGTGTGGATCTCGGCTTGTGGGGACGTTGCGACGAGGCATTTTGCGGAGCTTCGGGACAAGAAAGCGACGTCTCTAGTGGGACGCGCTACCGAATGCAGGTCGTTGGTGACGAGGTTTCATCGATCGCATCCATCGAATTGACACCCATGGCGGTGGGGCATAGCGTGGCCGCCACGATCGCAGGCGGGTTGAGTCGCCTTCTCCACTATTTGGGGGGCTCGCCTTTTGGTGGGGGAGCACGGCTCGTTTACTCTCGCCTTAGCGTTCGCTTTCGTTTGACGCCGAGGGTGGTTCTGAGTTTCGCCGTCATCGCGAAGAAGCGAGTCGGTATTGGAGCTTTGCCGAGGCCGCATCTGAGAGCACCGGAGGAAGACATGTTCCGCAAAGCACGCTCAATCGACTCCACCCTTCGCTCACTGCTCGTGGGCGCCGCAATTGCTGCGGGGGTGTCCGTGACCTCGGGCGCCCTCGTCGGCTGTGGTGGCAACGAAAACGACCCGTCGACGCACGTGAAGTATCTCTCGGATGCGTCCAAGCGCGTACCCGCCGTCAGTCGCCTCGTGCAGTTCTTCGAGGACGCGATGACGAAGGACAACAAGGACCGCAACGGCGCGAATGTGAAGCCGTTGCTCGACAAGATCGTCGAGCCGCTTTCGCAACTCTGCGTGGCCGGGGACTTGGACGAGAAGACGCAATCGAAGGTCGTCAAGTTCTTGTCCGACGCACGTGATCCACGTGGCGCACCGTGCCTCGTCAAGACGCTCAAGGACTACAAGCCGGAGAGCAACGAGGAGGACGTTCGTGCAGCCGCGCGCGGCGTCGGTCCCATGAAATCGAAGGAAGCAGCGGGGCCGCTTTTCGAGGCGTTCACGAAGCTTCGTCACTCCAAACCCAAAGCCTCGATGATCACGCGCGACGTGCACGACGCGCTCATCGATCTCGCAGACCCGTCGTGGGATGCGCAATGCGTGACGATCATCGGCAAACCGATCAACGACCGCAAAGACATCAACATCCTCAAGGACGAGTTCTACTGGCAGATCACCTGCTCAGAAATCCTCGGCACGTTGAAGAGCGCGAACGCGGTCAAACCGCTCATCAAGATCGTTTTGTCGCCGGTGAAGGCCGATGGACAAGCCACGGCGATTTACGCGCTGATCAAGATTGGCAAGCCCGCGATCGCTCCGCTCGTTTCGTTGCTTCAAGGCGCGGACGCGGACCTCGTCGAGTACGCGAAGCTCGAGTACCTCAAGGCCAACCAAGGCCCGGATGGCAAGCCGCCCGAGTCGGCGACGAAGGCTGCTCCTACCGCGTACGTTGCGCCTGCTGCGCTGATGCTTGGATCGATCGGTCGCGAAGAAGCAATTCCGCCGATGATCGAGTCGCTCGCGAAAGCGGACGAAACGGGCAAGATCATCATTGCTCGCGAGCTGCTCAAGCTGCCCACGAACGAAGCTGCGCTGAACACGGTCAAGGGCATCTACGAGAAGACCTCGATCACGATGTCGATTCCTCCGGGTGTTGGCGCCCGTGATCAGCTCCTCGAAACGATGGGCTACCTCTTCGACGCGAGCCTCGTTCCCTGGCTGATCAAGCAAGCGCTCGATGCAAAGGGCGAAGATGCCGATCTCGAGCCCGTACGTGCATCCACGTTGCTCAGCGTTATGAAGCTCATGAAGGCCGATCAGATCGCCGAGGTCGACAAGCTCGCCGAGTCGAAGATCAAAGGCCCGGACGACAAGCCCACGACGCTCGGTAAGGGCTACGAAAAAGAATACAAGATGGCGAAGGATCTGCTTACGGAGTGCGGCGACAAGCTCGACTGCTACTTCGGCAAGCTCGCAGATCCGAACTCGCATGTCGGTGAGAAGCAGTTCATCGGCATCAAGAGCGCGTACATGGTCGGCGTGCTCGGTGGCGAAGCTGGACGCGCCAAGCTCGTCGAGTTGCTCCCGAAGATCACCAACGCCGCGACGAAGTTTGTCTCGGTACAGGTGATCGATCGTCGTTCGCCCAAGGGCGATCCGGGCATCGCAGCCAAACTGCAGAAGATGGTCGACGACGCGGATGCAACCAAAGACGGCAGCAAGATTGCCTCGGTTGCGTCTTTCAAGACGGTCATCTACCGCTTGAACGCTCGCGCTCAGTAAAGCTCTCGCTTCCACTCACCAAAGCCCCCCTCTCCTTCACGGTCGAGGGGGGTTTTGTTTTCCGGTACGCTCGTAGTAGCGTACCATCCACACGCTTTATGCTCGTGCTCGAGGTTACTCAGGGGCTCGCTGCCGGCCGTTCGTTCGAATTCGCCGACGAGGTCGTACACATCGGCCGTGCCCCGTCCAACGACCTCGTGCTCGACGATACGCACGTCTCCGGCGAGCACGCACGTCTTGTCGTCTCGGCCGATCGTGTCGTCTTGCACGACCTTGCTTCGACAAACGGCACTTGGCGCACGCGTGAGGGTGCACGTGTACAAGTCAAACCCGACACGGGTCCGGTCGATGTCGAATCGGGTGACGTCATCGAATTTGGCTCGGGCGAGGGCGTCACCATGCTCCGCATCACGCTTGCCGACGAAGCCGACAAGTCGCAAGTGGTCGCAGTTCGGCCGCTCGAACAGCTTGCGCCTGCGGCGGCAGCGATCGAGCAAGATCCGAATCGACTCGGCAAGCTCTATGCGGCGCAAAAGTGCATCGGTGCAGCGGTCGATCTCGATCAAGTGCTCATCGAAGTTGCGGATGCAGCGCTCGTTCTCGTCCCTGCAGCGACGCATGCGACGGTGATCCTGCGTGACGATGAAGAGGGGCGTGATTCTTCGTCGGCGGCTTACGTGCCGATCATGACGCGCGTGCGTCTTCCGACGGGTGCTGGTGGCCCTCCGCGAGGCCCGATTCCCGTGGCGCGAAGTGTGTATCGCAAGGTCGTGAAAGAGCGTGCTGCGGTGCTTGCTGCGGACGCATCGACCGACGTTGGACACACCGAGTCGATCATGGGTGCATCGATTCGCAGCACGATCGGTGTGCCGTTGTTTCGAAGCGACGACATCATTGGCGTGTTGCAAGTCGACAATCGGAGCGCCCCGGGGATGCTTCATGCGAGCGACGTCGAGCTGCTGGGCGTGCTTGCGTATAACGCATCGCTCGCAGTGGCCAACGCGCGACTGATCAAGCGACTGGTGGCGGCTGAAGAGCGACTGCAAAAAGAGAACAGTTTCTTGAAAGGTCGCGAAGAGCGGCGACGTGGTGGCAAAGATGTCGTGATCATCGGCCAGAGCGAAGCGATGAACGCTGTGCTCGCGAAGCTTGAAAAGGTCGTCGACACGCGCGTCACTGTGCGGCTCGAAGGCGAGACGGGCACGGGCAAAGAAGTCATCGCCGCTGCGATTCACTATCGCTCACGTCGTCGGGACAAGTTGTTTGTCGCGCAAAACTGTGCGGCGATCGCCGAGACGCTGCTCGAGAGTGAATTGTTTGGGCACAAAAAAGGTTCGTTCACCGGCGCTACAGAGGACAAGAAGGGTTTGTTCGAGATCGCCGATGGCGGAACACTCTTCCTCGACGAAATCACCGAGGCGCCGGTTTCGATCCAGTCGAAGCTCTTGCGTGCGTTGCAGGAGGGGGAAATCCGCCCAGTGGGTGCGACGAGCCCGAAGCACGTCAACGTGCGCATCGTGGCCGCTACGAATCGAAACCTCGAGGAAGAGGTGAAGCGTGGTCGGTTCCGCGAGGATCTTTTTTATAGGCTCGACCAGTTCCCGATCCGCTTGCCGCCGCTGCGCGAAAGGCGCGAAGACATCCCTCTGCTCGCGTCGCATTTTTTGCAGCGATATGCCGAGGAGCAGGGCAAACATGTTGGTGGGTTCAGCCAACAAACGATGGAGCTGATGATCGCCTACGATTGGCCCGGGAACGTTCGCGAGCTGCAGAATGAAGTGCAGCGCATCGTCATTCAGGTCGATCCCGGAGCTTTCGCGACGCCGGATTTATTGTCGCCGCGTATTCGTCAAGTCGAAGGGCTGGTCGAGCGAGCGGGCGTGACGCGTGGAAATCTCAAAGACATGATGGATGTCGTCGAGAAATACCTGCTTCTCGAAGCTTTGCGCGGACATGGAAACAACAAGACCAACGCTGCAAAAACGCTCGGCATCACGCGCGAGGGCTTGCACAAAAAGTTGCGTCAATTCGGGATCTGACGGTTTGCCAGTAAAAACGTCCGCCTCGACCGCTTGGCCACGGACGATTTCCTCCGCAACCGTTCCCACGCTCGAGGCAAACGTAAGACAAGCCTCGTCTTGTGCGTAAGCGATCGCTTGATCGCTCATCAAGGTCACCAGAGCGCTTGAACGACGGTAACGTCGTCGGCTAACCTGGCAACCTAAAGCGATGTACACGATAGAGAGCAGAGTCGGCAGGCTCATCGAGGTTCGGTTTTGGTCTCCGATCCTCGGGGAAGACGCTGTTAGCTGGCGGCGCGATCATGAGCGCATGATTGCGGCGATGCTCAATACGTACGTCTTCTTCATCGACTTGGCAGACGCGCCCGTCTTCCCGCCGGACCTGATCGAGGCGTTTTCGGCGACAATGCGAGCAGAACACCGACTGCTACGTACTGCGCTGCTGCTCGGATCGAGTCCGACGTTGGGACTGCAGATGCAGCGGCTCGTTCGTGACGTGCAGCATCCTCATCGGCGAAGTTTTCGCGACGCGCGAGAGGCTGAAGTTTTCTTGAGCGAAATTCTCACGTTGTCTGAACGCACGCGGTTGCACGAACTCGCGGATCGACGAAACGATCTCACGGGTCCGAGCAGTCAAGGACCTGGCAGCGTGAGAGTTCCGCCGAGCATGAGTGGATCGAGTTTGTCGGGACCACCTCCAAGCGCGGGCATTCCCCAGAGCGTTCGAGCGCCGGCGCCGAAGAGCGTACGCTTTTCGACTTCCGGACCGGGCAGCATTCGATTTGGCCGCACGCCATCTGGCGGCAATAACAACGATACCTGATTGTCGTTTTTACGAGGGCGAGTTGGCCGAGACGATTGCTCGCGCCACAAGCTCCTGTAGTCCTACGAGCAGCCGTTTATCGCCCACTGGCGCCATGGAACGAAGTGCGCCGAGTATTTCATGCGCAGGACAGGGTTTGCGCAATCGTTCGAGCGTCAGGCGCAGGGTTCGCGGGGGCAATAAGCCTTCGATGGGGGCAATCGATTCGAGCGAGGGGTCTTCACCATTCCAATGAAGAATGGCTCGGGGATCGAGCGAAATGGGGGCGGATTGCCAATCGATGCCATGGCGTCGCGTCCAAAATAGCGCATGAGGCCAGCGTTGCTCGATTCGATAATATTGCGTGCGACGATCAAGATAAGCCTGGATTGGTTTGTTGAAGTCTTCCAATGACTCGGTCGACTGGCCGCCCAACATCGCGTCGATGTTTCGGGCTGCTTCGATGGTCGATCGGAGACCACGCACCATTCCATCTCCGGACAGTGGATCGGAAGCGAATGCGGCATCTCCCACGGCTTGCCAGGCTGGTCCGCGGTTTGGCAAAAGAAACCCCGTGTCAGCGCGAACGATATGCGGGGGCTCGACG
>CAZETM010000651.1:0-5777 GCA_964514885.1 uncultured Polyangium sp.
TGGTGTCCCAGCGGAATGTCGGTGTGGGAGGTGTCCGTCAGGGACGACGTCAAACAGAAGCTGGACGAGGATTTCGACAAGCGAACGAAGGCGCCTGAATTGTCGGTGGATCCAAGGCGCGTGACGTACATCGCGGTGACGGCGCGGAGTTTTGACAAGAAGAAGAGCTGGGCGAAGGAGAAAAAGGCGAAGGGGGCTTGGGCAGACGTTCGTGTGTACGACGCGGATGATTTGGCGACGTGGCTGGAACAAGCGCCAGTGGTGGGGATGTGGTTTGGCAGTACGGAACTTGGGCGGCTGACGCATGAAAGCCGCACCATTGAAGATTTTTTGCACGAGTTTTCGCGGACCTCAGACCCGTCCTTATCGCCGAGCATTTTTATGAGCGGTGAGAAGCGCACACAGCAAGCGCGCGAATTATTGCAAGCGCTCGTGAAGAGGGATGAAGCGCTTCGGCGCATGTCCAAGGAACGCCCATTGCCCATGCGCATAGGTGCAGAATCAGCCGAAGAGGCATTGTTGTTCGTTGCGGCGACGTTGTCGCTGCCGGGCGATGAAGCGGCCAGTTTGCGGGAAAGAACGCTGATCGTCGAGACGCAAGAGGCATTTCGTTATTATTTGCACGTGCAGACTTTGGAACCATTGGTGCTTTTGCCGAAGTTTGCGTATACATTGCCAGGGAAAACGGTGGGGCCACGAGTGCAGGCCGTGCTGCCCGTCTCGTGGAAGGACGAAATCGGCGCAGGTGAAGGATTGAAGCTGGATCTCATTCCGTACGCGCCGCTCGAACGAGCTTTGGCGGCGGCCGGTTTTGCGGATCCTGGTCGATTGGCGCGCGATGCGGATGGGCGTTGGTCGAAGTTGCGGGTGCTTTTGATGGGGACGACCCGAGGGCAACGCATGTCGGACATTTCGCCCGAGCAAATCGCGCTGTTGCTGGTGGGGGCATGGAAACCGACGCAAGAAGCGGATCGAGCCGTGATGCAACAATTGGGGGCGGATCCGGACAAGGCGGAGCGGTTGTCGGCGGCATTGACGCAAAGGGATGAGCCGATGCTGGAGGCGCACGACAATTACGACGGGACAAAGACATATCGGTGGGTATCGCCGCGAGCAGGATGGAAACAACATGGCAAGCACGTCACCGAAAGCGACTTGAAGAGGTTTTTCCAAGTTGCCCAAGAGGTACTCAAACCGTCGTTTGAACTGGCCGAGAACGATGGCCGCACGCGCATTGAAGCAATGATCGAGGCTCGCCGATCCGGAGTGTCGCAGGCCCTTCGGTCAGGGATTGCAGCATCAATTGCGTGGCTAGCTGTTGCCGATGAAGACGGCCATGTGGAGCGAGGGCGGGGAGCAACTTTTGCCATTGCGACGTTGCGTCAGCTCATGGCCCCGAAATGGGAAGTGTGGTCGGCATTGTCGAACATTCTCCCGGAATTGGCTGAAGCGGCCCCCGACGAGTTCTTGCAATGTTTGTTCGACAGTCTCGATGCTGGTGACGCCGGGTTGGGCAGTTTGTTCTCTTCACCCAATCGTGGCGGAGCCGGACGAGTTCTTGCGGCCCTCGAAACGCTCGCTTGGAAACCCGAAGCATTCGAACTCGTCGTATTGGCTCTGGAACGACTCGATGCACATGATCAATTGCCCGAACATCATTCGAGTCGACCTTTCAATTCGTTGCTGGAAATTTTGCATCCACTCATGCCCCAATCGAGCACGTCCGCGCAGAAACGGATCGATGCAATACGGTTGGTATTGGAACGACACGAGGCATTGGGTTGGCGCTTGTGTGTAAGTTCATTGCGGAGCTTGGTGGGAGGATCGATCTCATCCACGGAACGGCCTCGATATCGGCGTTGGGTGGACACGGGGGAGCAACCATGGGCGACGCATGGCGAGGCTGGGATGCAGGTGAACGCGCTCATCACCTTGGTGATTGAGCATGCGGGAGATGATCCAGTTCGCTGGGCAGCACTCATTGACCTACCGCACAGCAGCATTGGCTGGCGCATGCTCGATGAGCTCGACGCGAAGTATCTGCGCGTTCGCGAGAATGATTGTGATGCGATTCTATGGGACGCAGTACGCGACGAATTGGGGCGAGCAGCAAGGAGTATCGGACTCGATAAACATGCTGAAGGGCGGGAATTTTCGCCAGATTTGCGGGAATGGTGGTCCAGATTCAAAAGACTATACGAGAAGGACGTACCACCGACCGATCTGGTGGTGCGCTTTCGGTGGCTGTTTGATGAAAGTCATCCCGTTCCCGATCCCATTCCTGAGGGCAATGATGCCAATGATAAGAGGCGCGATGAGCGAATGCAGAACGCCCTCGAGGAATTGGGGAAGCAGTCCGAGCGCTGGAAGCTGCTCGAACGATTGGCGGCACATTTGAAAGAAAAGCGACCGCAGTATTTGCTTGGCCACACGCTTGCGAGAGCATCGTATGTTAATGAAGTCGAAGCGGCATTGCTCGAAGTTCCTCCAGCGTTGAATTTGGGCGCCAGTGTTTCCTATTTTTGGCTAACACGATTGAATGTGGACGGATTCCGATTGTTACGCACCTTGGTCGAGCGTGGGCGTGTGGACGATGCGGTCAATGTTTTGCGCTTGGTTAGTGGATCGGAACAGATCTGGGATTGGGTCGATCAGATTGGTGAACCGTTGCGGTCGACGTATTGGAAGACGCACGAACCGCTGTGGTTGGACCACGTTTCGGAGAGCGGCTATGAGGGCGGTGTGCGGTCTTTGCTCGATGTTGGACGTGTTGAAGAGGCAAGGGCAGCCGCGGGGCAAGGGGCCGAGCATGCTCGAATTACCTCCGCGACCATTCTCGACGTTCTCGACGCCCTACGACAAAGCCCCTTGCAATGGCCAGACGAACACCTTCAAAGCTATGACATGGAGCGTCTTTTCAAAGCGCTAGACAATAATCCTGATATCGATGACGCACGAATCGTCGAGCTTGAGATAACGCACGCCGAGCGGATATATGAGCGGGAGTTTCTTGGACACCCAAAGCGTGGTGCGCGGCGTTTCTTTGAGAAAATCAAGCGCTCGCCTGAATACTTCGTGAGCGTATTGCGGCGGATGCATCCCTCTAAAGGCATCGACGACAAAGGCACCCTCGGCGCCGAGCGACGAAACCTCCGTGGCCTGTTGCGTGCGTGGCCCGGTTATCCCGGTGAAGACCTGCCCATTGCGGAGCGGGAAACGACGCTCGAAACGTGGTGCAAAGAGGTGCTTCAACAAGCGGGAGATGTGGAGAATGTGGCACTCCACTATCTCGAGATCATGTTTGCGCGGGTAGACGTCGCGGGAGACGGTCACTGGCCTTGTTTGGCTGCGCGTCGACTGCTCGAAAGTGGGCGGATTCGAGACTTGAACACAGCGATGTACAACAGTCGCGGATCTTGGGAGCGTGGATTCGGCGAACGGCAAAAGCCATTACGGGTACTTGCGGAAGAATACGAGGCGGGGGCCAATGCGCTTCGCGGGAAATATCCAAAGACGGCCGCGATGTTGGATGCAATGGCGCGAGGTCGCGTGCGAGAAGCAGTTCAAGTCGAGGCGGAAGAGCGTCGCGAGCACATTGAATGGGGCGAGCAGGAACGTGGCGATGGGGAAGCGCGAAAGAAGCAGGCTCCCTCGACATCGCTCCGCCCAAACGCGCTCCCTGATTCACCTCTCACCCGCCTCGAAGTTCGTCACGTCGGACCGGCCCCTGAATTCGTCCTCGACCTCGCCCCGCGCCTCAATCTCTTCACTGGCGACAATAGCCTCGGAAAAACCTTCATCCTCGACGTCCTTTGGTGGACCCTCACCGGCTCCTGGGTCGGTCACCCCGCCAAACCCGAACCAAAACGCACCAAGAATGGCAAAATCGCCAAAAGCAAAGCCGCCATCATTGCCCAATCGGGCAGTCACACGCTGACCGGCACATACAATGCCCTCCACGAACGATGGTCCACCCAAAACGATGGCCCCCTCGCTCCCGGACTCGTCATTTATGCGCACGTCAACGGCGGATTCTCCATATGGGATCCCATCCGCAACGTCACGCCCATCGCCAAAGATGAACTCGATCTTTCCTCTGGCTATCACTTTTCTCCCCAAGAACTTTGGGAAGGAAAAACCTCCGACGACAAATCAACCGTCCTTTGCAAAGGCTTGCGCGAAGATCTCGTCGATTGGCCCAGAGACCAAGAACAACGCGAAACGATGGAGCTCTTGAACAAAGTGCTCCATCGCATCTCCCCGCCCGGAGAAGGAATCGAAATCGGAGATGCCGCTCGTTTCAAGGTCCGTGATGCGCGCGATGTTCCAAGACTCAAACTCCCTTATGGTTTGGTGTTTGCCGAACACGCTTCAGCAGCCGTCAAGCGCATGCTCAGCCTGGCGTATGCTCTCGTCTGGTCGGTCACGGAAGTTCGGCGCGCGGCACCCATGGCCGAATTGGATCCCTTGCAAAACATCACCTTCCTGATCGATGAAATCGAGGCGCATCTGCATCCGAAATGGCAACGGACCATTTTGCGCGCGCTCCTGGAACTCGCCAATGACATCGCCCCGATGGCCAAAGCTCAACTCGTCGTGACCACCCATGCGCCGCTCGTGCTCGTCTCCATTCAAAACATCGTCGATGACAAACAAGACGCGTTGTTCGACTTTGACCTCGAGACCATCGAAGACGGCCCGAATCAAACGAGAAAAGTATCGGTGATCGAGCGCGAACCCTGGGAACTTCACGGGGATGTGAATGCATGGCTCGCGTCGGAGATTTTTAATGAGACCCATGTCTTGTCAAAGGAACAAGAAGACGCGATCGACAATGCCAGCCGGCTGCTCGAAGAGCCGACGCCAGACAAGAAACGAGGTCGTGACGCTTTCGACGAACTCGTGAAAACACTTGGACCTGCGCATCCCCAGTTGCTGCGTTTTCGGTACCTGGCCGAGAAAAAGGGATGGCTTTCGTGATTCCGGTCAAGTTGAGGCCGGCGCCCCAGGACTTCGAGACGAAGGTGGCGCTGCCGGGAGCCAACTGGCTGCAAAAAAATGAGTATCCATTGGCCGGTGCAGTTCCACAGGGCAAGACGTCGGATCTGCACCCGTACTGGCGCGACGTCTTGCTCGACCTATACGAAGTCTACGACGGGATCTGCGCCTATTCGTGCACGTACTTGGAATTGGTCCACGACGCACATTCGGTCGACCATTTCATTCCGAAGTCCAAAGCCGTGGAACATGCATACCGCTGGAGCAATTATCGGCTCGCTTCGCGGGGGATGAATACGAAAAAAGGGGAATCAACGGATGTGCTCGATCCATTCGAGCTTCGCGAGGAGACGTTTTTCATCAACTTTTTCGATGGGAAAATCTTTCCGAATCCCAGGCTCCCTCGCGATGTGTTTCGAAAAGCCGAGGCTACGATACGCCGATTGAAGCTCGATTCAGCCGCAGGTCGAGAGATACCCAAAAGACATTTTGATGATTATCGTCTGCGTGGAGTTCCGCTGGACTGCTTGGAACGACGATCGCCATTCGTGTACCTGGAGATCGTTCGGCAAGGTTTGTAGATACCGCAACATCGATGGGCGTGGGAACGATCCTACCCCATCCCCTTGACCAGCAACGAAACGCTCACTCCACTGTCACTCTCCTTGCTCCTGCAGCAACGAGACCTTGGATGAAATTCCTTTTCTTCCTTCGTCTCGTTCGATACGTTCGCGTCTTCGTTTCCGCAGAGGAGGATTTCATGTCAGGAGAACTCACGG
>CAZETM010000652.1:0-5761 GCA_964514885.1 uncultured Polyangium sp.
CGCTTCGTAACGCTCGATCCGTATGAGTTGATCGCGCGAATATGCGCGATGGTGCGCCTCACCCCCATCCCCTCTCCGCGTGCGGAGAGGGGCCGGGGGGTGAGGCGCGTCAGCGAGACCGTATGTGCCACATCATGAGAATACCGCGCCAAACCCGGTGCAGCTCCCGCTTTATGGAAAGCACTTCGAGCAGCCGGATATGGACGTCAGCCACAAGCGTCGAAAACCTTGGGCGTGGTTATTGCGGCATGTATTTGCGACAGATGTGAATGTGTGTCCGCAATGCGCAGGGCCAATGAAATGGCGTGAGGTCGCGCTGACGGCGGACGCGATCCGGCGAGGATTGGCGCGAGCGGGGCTATCGGCGAGCGGACACGGAGAGCGCGCTCTGGATGCGCGCGAGAGCACAACTTCCCACGGATGACGCGAAGCGGTGTAGATGCGTCAATGACGAAATTGTGGGGTTATTTTTCCTAGGCGCGCGGGCGCCGAGATTTCCCCCAAAGGTGTTCCGAAGCGTTCGGCGGGCGCCGAGATTTCCCCCAAACGCGTTCCGAATGGTTCCGAAGGCGATTTCTGCTGAAGGATTGGAAGGTTTGGCGCGAGATGGTTTGTCGGCACGAGGCCCTCCTGCGCGCAACAGAGTGACCATCGGGCAACTCTCGCTGCCGTTTCCGAAGATGCGTCGAGCGTGAGTTTCGATGCGTCTTGCGTGATGTAACGCTCGTGTTCGCCAGCGCCAAGGCACACGTGTTTCCACAAGTCGAGAAAACTCGTCACCGACGCGCACTTGCCGCCGGAAACGCAAACTCACCGATGCGGTGGAGTGGCCTAGGATACCGGAACACGACGACGTTCACGGGCAGACGCGCAAAGTTCGAAAATCGCCTTTTGTTTGGACTAGGTACTACGTGCGGAAACCGATTTTGTTGCAATCGCCGACTCCACGCGCCGAACTTGGGGCGAACTGCAGTTTGTCACGCAACTCGGGGCCCCCTTTGGGGACGGTTATCGCGGCTCCGCGGGCGCTCGCTATTCCACCGCCAAACCGGTTGCCTTTGCCGCCGGAGTAGCCTACACTTTGGCGACATGCTACAGAGACTACTTCGCCTCCCCTCGGGGCGATCGTGCTTGCTCCTCGGACCTCGGCAGACAGGGAAGAGCACGCTCGTGCGATCCTTGTTGCCCCCGGAACCAGTCGCCTGGTCAGTCGATCTTCTGCACCAGGAGACATACCTGCGCTACGCAAAGGAGCCTGGGCTCTTCCGCGCGGAAGCGGAAGAACGCATTCGTCGAGGCGCACGCATCGTCTTCGTCGACGAAGTCCAGAAGCTCCCCGCTCTGCTGGATGAGGTGCATGCTCTCATCGAACAGTATCACATTCAGTTCCTTCTGACGGGGTCCAGCGCACGCAAGCTGCGCCGCGGCGGTGCGAACTTGCTGGCAGGTAGGGCCTCCATGCGACGCCTTCATCCGCTCACAGTCACGGAGCAGGGCGACCTCTTCAAGCTCGATCGAACGCTTCGATTTGGAAGCCTACCCGCTGTGGTCACGGGGACGGACGAGGACGCGGTGGAGCTACTCTCAGCTTATGCGTTGACCTATCTTCGAGAGGAGATCCAAGCCGAGGCGATTGTCCGTAATCTGGGCGGTTTTGGGCGATTTCTAGACGTCGTCGCCGCACAGTCGGGCGAGCTTCTCAATGCAGCCTCCATGAGCCGCGACGCGGGAATTGCAGTCCGGACCGTCCAGGACTACGTCCAAATCCTGGAGGACACGCTCATGGGATTGCGGCTTGAGCCGTGGCGACGAGGCACGCGGGCGCGGATGGTGGGGCACCCCAAGCTCTACTTGTTTGATACGGGCGTCACCAACGCCCTGTGTCGGCGTCTGCGGGCCGAGCCCGACAGCGCGCTCTCAGGCAAGCTATTCGAGCAGTTTATGATTCTCGAGTGTGCGAGAGCACTCGACTACACGGACAGTGAAGCGCGGTTGTTCTTCTGGCGTACCCACTCTGGTGCGGAGGTGGATCTCGTCATCGAGCGCCATGGGGCGCTCCGGGCGGCGATCGAGATCAAGCACAAGCGGCGTGTGGCTGGCGCCGACTTGAGCGGCCTCCGGTCTTTCGGTGAGGCGGAGCCAGATGTGCCGCGTCTCGTGGCATGCATAACGCCCCAGCCGTATCGAATCGACGACGTGGAGATTCTGCCGTTCGCAGAGGTGCTTCAGCGACTGCCGGATTGGCTTGGGGTGCCTGGTCATGAATCAAGCGTTACCAAGACGCAATAAAATCGTTCATTATGATTTGAATGATGGATACCTGTTCCTAAAAGGATGTCGCGAAGGCGAGCGCGACACTCGGCGAAATCAAGGCCACGTGCAAGGAGTGCGCGACCGTAAATCCGCATCGTTTGCGGCGACGTGCATCGTTCGCGCGTGGGAAAACCTGACGAAATTTCGCATGAGCGAGCGAACGCGCGTCGGGATTCGTTTTGATTTCCAACTCGCCAATAAACGAGCGTCGTCAGGCGGCGACCCAGTCCGTTCCATTGCAAAAAACTGGGCACACAATTGAGCCGCCACCGTTTATGGGATTCAAAAATGTGGGCTCATTGGCATCCGTCACATAGGCCCGTGCACCCATCATTGCTCCTGGACATTGATCACATCTCTATTTCCACGACGATAGCCCTGGGAGAGGGGCATTTCGCGGTGTTCGCGGGGGCCCCCGCTGTTTGAGCCCGCGCAGCGGGCGAGTTCGGGGTCCCGCGGGCGCTGCGAAATGGTGCTCTCCCGGGGCGGCCTGCAAAGAACGTGTGGGTTTCAAACAAAAAGATGTGACGAATGCTCAGATCATTGCTCCCGTTGGGTACCTAAAAAGAAATTCGTCTTGCGTGACATTGCGCTCGCGTTTGCCGGCGCCAAGGCACAACTGCGTCCGCACGTCGAGAAAATTCGTCATCGAGGCGCACTTGCCGCGAGAAACGCAAACTCACCGATGCGGTGGAGCCGTCGAGGATACCGGAACTCGACGACGACGTTCACGGGGCAGCCGCGCAGAGTTCGAAAATGGTGGTTTGTTTGGACTAAGTGCCTGGCACTGAGGGCTTTTCATACCATGCATCCCTTACGGCAATCGCCATCTCCTGGGGATCGTGAGATTCATAGTTGGTGAGAATGGCCATGACGAGATTGTCGGATGGGATGATCATCAGGAAGGTTTTGGACATAGGCTGGGCACCGCCACGCATCGCGACCGGTTTGCCGTTGTAGCTCTCTGCGGCCCAGCCCAAAGATTGTTGAAGTGCCGTACCGTCGTTCAGCTTCTGCACCGTCCACATCAGCGCCAGGGTTGCTGGCGTCATCAACTTTCCCGTCAAGAGCGCCATCCCGAAGCGGCAAAGGTCCGGCGAGGTGGAAGCCATTCCTCCGCCTGCCCACTTGTAGCTGACGTCGGACAAATCAGAATTGCCCACGCGGCCGTCCGACTGTTGCCAGTATCCACGAGTACGGTGTTTGACGATGGCGCGAAGATCTTCCAGGCCGGAGGCTTTCATTCCGGCGGGCTCGAATATTTTCTGGTCGAGATATTCCTTAAACGTCAATCCGCTTGTTGTTTCGACCGCGCGGGCCAGAAGGCTGAAGGCGTAGGTGGAATAGGTGAACTTTTCGCCAGGCTTGTGGAGAAGCGGATCGCCGGCGAAGCGCTTTAAGCCCTCCGCTACAGACTCAAGGCGCGTGTAGTTCTCCGCTTCATCCGGCTTGTAATGGCGGATGCCCGAGGTGTGGGTAAGAATATGACGGGCGGTTATCTTTTCGCCTTTGTCGGGGAAATCGGGGACGAAAGTGCGGATGTCGGCGTCGAGATCGATCTTTCCGGCCTCGACGAGTTGCATGACGGCGACGGCGGTGATTGTTTTACTGACGGAAGCGAGGCGATTGACGGTTTCCGGTTGATAGGGCACGTCGTTCTCCAAGTCAGCATAGCCGAACCCTTGCGCGAAATCGATCTTGCCGTCTTTGGCGATCGCGACTGATGCGCCGGTGACCCTTTTCGCCGCCATATATTTTTCGATTGCGGCACGAACACGCTCGTGGCGACCGTTGGGAATGGCTTCGGCTTCTTTGCGTTCCTGGGCAACGAACTTGTCCGCTTGCTGCGGCGATGAATGTGTCGGTGCGGCGCAGCCAACCAGAAGAAAAGCAACAATCGTTGTAATTACTGAACGCATAACAGTGGCTCGCGCGTCCAGCTTCTTAAGGGGCCACCGGTCTCTGCTACATCTCATCATCATCAATGTGTCTAATCCTCGATAATCTGCTGTCGCCACCGATTCCGCGGAACACAATCGTCCCGTTGACGCTGCTGATCTCGTCGAGCCGTGCTCCCTCCGGTACTTGCACCGTGTAATCGACTGTAACGTCGTCCTTCCATCCGAACTTTTTCTTCGGAATTCGCGTGTGAACTGTGACATGGTCGCTTTTTGGCACTTAGTCAAAACAAACCACCATTTTCGAACTTTGCGCCGCTGACCTTCTCTGCATGTCGACGGGTTCCGGTATCCTCGATCACGTCACCGCGGTTGCGCGGTTGCGTTTCTCGCGGTAAGCGCGCGTCGATAACGATTTTTCTCGACTCGCGGACGCACATGTACACCAGCACTGGCAATCGCGAGCGCAACGTCACACAAGACGCAGCCACACCCCTCACACGCGACGTTTCTTTCCCCACGGCAACGAGCCAACCCATTGCCGTATTTGCACCGTCGTAAGACCCTCGGTCAGCCAAACTGCCGTGTCGCTCATTCGACGTCCCAAACACGATGGGCAAAATCCGCGACAATTGCACGAAAATGCCACGAGTCTATCGAATCCGCACGATTGGCACACCGCTCGAATGAATCCGTATTCGAGTATCCCGCAACGTAAATACTCGTCGACTTCATTCACCACAAACTTGGGCAAACTCCCGAGTCCATCCATGCGCTCACGGAATGGTGACCAATACGCGCTCACCACCCGATACAGGACGCTTTCCTCGGGACGATGCCGCTCGTAATGGTAACCCTCGGCGTGTTCCGTATGACGCTTGGACGCGTGCATCCGCGCGCGTAACGCGCATACCGTGCCAAACGATTTCCATGCGTTTTCTCGATGGTTTTACGTATCGGTACCTGGCGGCCGCCATTGTGGAAGGCTCCTCGAGCAACCCCCCAATGTTGCTCGCGCTCACGCTTCTTTAGACAGGACGGCTAAAGAGAATGCGCGGTCGTTGGTCTCGACGGACCGTGCACCGAAGTGCTCGTTCGCATCGACGATGCCACGCAGTAGATCATCTCGCGCGTCGCCGTCGCACCTCATCGTCGGGCGTGTACGTTTCGAACATGAACGTCACGCAATCGGTGGACCTTGATGACGTTACGCTGTCGTGTCTCGTCGACGGGGATGGTCCGTTGGTTCTCTGCGCACATGGTTTTCCCGACGATGCCCGAACGTTTCGGCACCAAGTAAAACCACTCGTTGATCGAGGTTTCCGCGTGGTTTGTCCGACCATGCGAGGGTATGCGCCAAGCAGTGTTGCTCGCTCGGGTCGGTACGACGCCGAAGTTCTTGGCCAAGACATCTGTGGCCTTGCAGATCATTTCTCACCGGACAAACCTGTGCGTCTCGTTGGTCACGATTGGGTCACGATTGGGGAGCGATCGCTCGATGGCGAGCGAAATGTCTATTCGGGTTGTCAAGCGTCGAGGACGCGTTTACT
>CAZETM010000653.1:0-5756 GCA_964514885.1 uncultured Polyangium sp.
GGACAACCCCTGGTCGGGTTTGGGGTGAAACCCCAATCCAACGTTATCAATTCAATCTCAACGCCATCGACACATCCGCCACCACCACGCCCGCATCCAGTCGAAACGCATCAGGACGCACACCGGCCTCGACAAACCCCATGCGCTGGTAAAGCTTCCGCGCGAACTCGTTGTTCTCGAAGACCCCCAAATCGATCCACGACAAACCCACGCGGTCGCGAGCCCATTCTGTCGCCGTCGAGATCAATCGTCTCCCGTGTCCTTGTCTCGTGTACGCCCGTTCGATCCCCATCCCCAGCGTTGCCCGATGCATCTCTGCAAGCACGCGTCCGCCGCGCAACTCGACATGCCCCACGATCTCACCTGTCGTCGTGTCGAGTAACAAAAACGTTCGACCCCAAAGCACTTCACGAAGCGACCGATCCCATCCCTCCAGCGCTCCGGCGATCACGCGCTGCCGATCTGTCGTACGTGCGAGCGCAAAGTGGGGCATTCCATCCCGTCCACTTTCGACGGCGTGACGAGTCACGTGATCGGCATACGCCTCGACGTCTGCGCGGCCTGCAAGACGTATAGGAAGCTGCTCCATGGCGCTTCTCTCCTGGCGCACTCTTACTCCCCGCAAGCTCGTTCAGAAAGGTCTTTCGCGTCCGCGCACGGCCGAGGCTTCCGGCGCGCCAATTTTGTACTAGGCTCGCGCCCGTGCCTCGCTTCGTGACTCGCGCGTGCGTCATCGCCGTTGTCGCTTCCGCATGCGGTTGTGGTGCCTCCACCATGCCCGATCCCAAAGATGCCGTCCGCGCGTATGCCCAAGCCGCTGCGCGTGGCGACGCAAATGCCATCTACGGCATGCTCAGCGAGAAGGGTCAGCGCAGTTTGTCTCGGCCAGAAGTCACGCGCATCGTCGCCGACGTCAAGACTGAGCTCGCCGATCAAGCCAAAGCGCTCGAAGCTCCCGGCACCGAGATCAAAGCTCACGCCAAAGTACGGTTTGCCGACGGTGAAGATGCCACCTTGGACCTCGAACGAGGCGCCTTTCACATCTCTTCCGCGGATGCTTTGCCCGCTGGCGCTCGCACCCCTGCACAAGCACTCGCGTTCCTTCGTCGCGTGCTCGCTCGGCGCAGTTATGCAGGCTTGATGCGTGTGCTTTCACCATCCACTCGCAGCGCCATCGAGAACGATCTCCGCTCGCTCGTCACGGGCCTCGAGAACCCTGAAGGCCTCGAGATCGAGCTGTCGGGTGATCGCGCAACGGTTCAGGTCCCTGGCGGTCACGAAGTCAAACTCCGGCGCGAAGCAGGCATCTGGCATGTCGAGGATTTTGACTGATGCGTGCTCGGATCTTGTCCGGGTTTGTCCTGGCCATCGCCCTTGTTCTCATCGCGCTCGTGCCGCGTTCTTCGGGCGCATTTGGCGAAGAGGGCGCGTTCAATCCGCGCATCCTGCTCACCGGCACTGCACGTTGGGAAGGCGCGCGTACGACGGCGCCAAGTCGTTGGTCTGAAGAACTCGTGCGACGAACCAGTGCTCCGGCGCGACTCATTCCTACCGCGGTGCGAGCCGATGTTCCAGCGCTATTGGCCGAGCCTTTCGTCGTGTGGGGCGGCGAGAACGACATTCCTCCGCTCACGGCGCGCGAAGTCTCCGGCTTGCAACGATTCATCGCGCTCGGTGGCGTTTTGTTCGTCGACGACTTCGCTCCTGAAGTCGGTGTGTTTACCAAGGCCGCCAAGCGTGAACTCACGCGCGTGTTGCCCGATGGCGCGCCCATACCCGTTGGAAATGAAAACGTTTTGTTTCGTTCTTTCTACCTCTTGCGTCGTCCCGTCGGTCGACTCGAAGGCCCACCGAAGCTCGAAGTCATCATGCGTGGTGGCCAGCCGCAGGTGATTTTTTCTGCCCAAGATTTGCTCGGTGCGCTTGCTCGATCGCCCAATGGAACACACCCCTTTTCGGTGGTCCCCGGAGGCGAGCCAGGTCGCGAGCAAGCAACGCGATTCGCGGTAAACATCGCCATGTTCGTGCTCTGTTCGAACTACAAAGACGACCAGGTCCACGCGCCCTTTCTCATGCGTCGACGAGCTTCGGAGACGCCGTGACGTCCAGCTTTGCACCGTCGGGCGATCTTTCGACTTCGTACCAAATCGCCGCCAGCGCGCTCGTTCTGCTCAGTTTGATCTTGCTCGCCATCGAGCTGCGTAGGTCGCGTTCGTCGCGTCTTTCGGTGTTCGCTTCCGGCGTATTCGCCGCGCTCGCATTGCTTTGTGCCGTGCTTCGTCCCGTTGCGATCCAAGGCAAAGGCACCTTCGTCGGCCCGCGTGTCGTCGTGCTCGTCGATGGCTCACGCTCGATCGATCTTCCTGCTGCGTCGGGCAAGACCAGGCGTGACGAAGCGATTCGAGCCATGAGCGCGCTCGAAAAACGTGGCGCCGAAGTTCGCCTTTCGACCTTCGTTTTTGGCAAGGGCGCACCTCTTCCGTTGGGCGGTGCTTCGAAGGCTCCGGGCGATGTTCCTGCGTCTGTCGAAGGCCGACTTGCGGCGTCGATTCGCAGCGCCAGGCCCATGTCTCATTCGGACCTTGTTGGAGCGATCGAAGCGGTCTCTCGAGCTGCGGATGAGCGTCCCGCTGCGATCGTGATCTTGTCCGATGGGCGGCTCGATCGTCCGAGTGAAGTTCAACCAGGTGAAACCATTCGCGCGTCGCTTGGAACGCTTGACGTTCCACTCCACACGGTGGCTCTGGCGACCGAAGCACCGACCGATGCCAGCGTGCGCGCGGTACGTGCAGCAGGCGCCGCGGTGGCGCATCAACCGCTCTCGTTGCGTGTGGAGATTGGTTGCACCGGCAAGCTCGATTGCGCATCGGTTCCCGTCGCGTTGCGCGAACTGCGTGAAGCGGGTGAGCCGACGCTGCTTGCAGCGGGCAACGCGAATGCATCCGCGGGCTCGGCGACGCTCGAGCTAGAGGTCACGCTTGATCGAGCTGGAGTGCGGATCATCGAGGTCGACATTCAGGCGCCCGATGGTGACGCTGTGCCCGACAACGACACGCGTTACGTAGCCATCGACGTGGCGCGTGATCGCGTCCGCGTGCTCCACGTGGCTGGGCGACCTACGTACGACGTACGAGCGCTGCGCATGTGGCTCAAGTCGGATGCATCGGTCGACGTCGTAGCGTTTTTCATTTTGCGCGACACTGTTTCTGACGACGTCAATGCGCCCAATGACGAACTCGCGCTCATTCCGTTTCCCGTCGACGAGTTGTTCAATCAGCATTTGCCCAGCTTCGATGCCGTCGTCTTACAAGACTTCAATGCGCTTCCGTATGGTTTGTCCAAGCATTTGAAGTCGCTTGCGAAATATGTCGATAAAGGCGGCGGGCTCATCATGGTGGGTGGTCCCGAAGCGTTTGTCCCGGGAAACTACGCCAGCACTCCATTGGCGGCGGTTTTACCTGTTGCGCTCGATGGCAAGCCCAAGGCAGAAGGAGTCGATGTTTCTTCGTTCGTTCCGCGTTTGACGGAGGCGGGACGAGTCGCTCCGATGCTGGCGCCATTGCAGGACCTCATTGGCGAACAATGGCCTGAAATGCCGGGAGCAAACGTGGTAGGCGACGTGCGTAGTGGCGCGACGGTATTATTGGAGCATCCGACGCGAAAAACTCCAAGTGATTCACCAATGCCATTGCTCGCGCTTGGTGAATATGGCAGTGGTCGCACGATTTCGCTCGCTGTGGATGGCTCGCATCGTTTGTTATTCAGTGCATTTGCGGCCAATGCTGCGGGCAGGGCGCACGGCGCATTTTGGGATGGGCTACTCGGGTGGCTGATGCGAGATCCCCGTTTCGAGCCGGCGGTCGTCGAGCTTCCGGATGGTTGCCTCGTGGGCGAAGAAACCACGTTATCGCTCAGACCATTACCGGGCCAGGCGGGCGAAGTAAAAATCATCATTCGCAAGTTGGGCAGTTTGGATATCGTGCGCACGATTTCGGCGCAACTCGACGGCCGAGGTCAGCCGGTCGCATTGCAGGCGGGCAAGCTCGAGGCGGGTGGATATTCGGCAACGGTCGAGATTACGCCGAAAGACGAATCTGGTGACGGTGACGAAGCGCGACGAGGACCGACCACGCGGCGCGATTTTGCATGTGAGCGTGGTGGAGACGAATGGGCGGATAGCCGTCCTGATCCGGAGCGACTCTTTGCCATTGCTGCCGCGACGGGTGGACGAGGCGTCACGGTGGACGACATTGCCAAGATCCCGTTGCCCGAGGCGACGCAGATTGCGATGGAACGGCGCGTATCGCCGATATTGCCTCCGTGGGGATGGACGCTGACGGCGGCGTTATTCTGCGGAGCGCATTGGGTGATTCGGCGGCGTGGTGGATTGGCGTGAGACTCCCCTCTCCACGTAGTGGAGAGGGGCCGGGGGTGAGGTATTAATTCGGCCGTAAATCTTCCGGCGCATCCACCGTCGCAACCCGCTCGCTCGTATGCCCTCGCAACATGATCGCTTTCCCATTGTGCTCGATCATGTGGTGGTGCCCTTGGTCCGTCAGGAAATGGTACGCGAACGTTTTCGTCCCCTCGAATTCGACGGCGCTTGCGGCCGTTTGCCGATCCAGCTCCTGTCCCGAAGCTGCGCAGAGCAGCCGAATCAGCTTCATGGGTCGAGGCTCATTGGCATAGGCGGCGGCGACTCGTTGCGCCCGATCGGGTAATGCTTCACCACGCCGTCGAGCTTCAGCTTTCAGGTCTTCTTCGGTTTGCAAGGGAAATAGCTGTGGATGTTTGCTCAGCCAATCGAAGTGTAGTTGCGCGATATCTTCTTTTTCGCCTGCCGCATTGATCGCCTCGTCCGTCTCGCCCAATTCGTCGCGGTCTTCATTCTCGCCGAAGTATTCGCCGTTCAGATACGCCTTCAGCCCTTCTTTCCCGAACGATTCCACGATTTTGGCGCCCTTGTCGAATGCTTTCAGGTACCGCTTGGCTTTCATTGCTTGCAAGCCTTCGCGCACGTACGCAACGACTTCCGGGTCCCAATTCGTGTTGTAAACGAATTGCGAAAAGCCCCCGTTCTCGAATTGCGCCAGGAAAAAGTCGACGTAATAACTGCGCAATGCGTCCGGTGATATTTCGTCGAGCTTCAGGTACTCTTCGAACAGCAGGTTGATGAATGCGATGTTCGATTGCACGATCTCGCTTGGCTCGTCGCTCGTCACCGTCTCGGCCAATGCGACGATGGAATCGCGGGTGGACGTTTTTGAGGGGCTACTCATTGTCAGCTTTCGTTGCCTTTCGGCTAAGGTCCGCGAGATTGAGTCGGCTGTAGGAGCGCATGGCGGTCACGGTAAGCGGGAGGGCTCGAAATTGCAAGTGGATTGTGGCGTTGTTCTCGTCTGTCGGTCGTCCTCATCGACCCCATGATCCGGCGGGAACACGTATTCTTCGACCGGCGTCACGTCTTTTCGTACCTCCGCCTTGTTACGAGTCCCATTCGCCAAGCTCAGCGTTGCGGCCATGAGCAGGTTTTTCAATGGCTTCACGCAGGTCCCGCTGATTCACCTACCTCTACCCTTCGCAAAGCTACCACGCAATACGCGCGCACCTTGTCGAACGCCTCGCCGACGCACCACCCGCTACGCGTCAACCTTGCCGCAGGGCTCTCGGAAGCACCCTGCGCTATGTCGACACCTTGTCGAACGCCTCGCCGAAGCACTACCCGCTACGCGTCAACCTTGCCGCAGGGCTCTCGG
>CAZETM010000654.1:0-4182 GCA_964514885.1 uncultured Polyangium sp.
GGCCCGCGTCGGGAGGCGAGCGGATGATGCGTGAGGATCGCGCAGTGCTGGGTGAATCGGAATCGCAATCACCGTTCTTGATCTTGCTCGGGCCGTTGGTGATCGAGGGGATCAGCTCGACGGTTATGCTGGACATCACGATGATGCTGCTTGCTGTGGTGGCAGTGGCAACGACTCCGGGGGATGAGGATCCGGAGCAGGTATGCCAAGAGAAATGGGTCGAGTGCGCGATGACCGGACTGGCGGATCGAAGAGGGGATAAGCGTAAGCACTCGAGGTGCGAATGGTGCCGTAAAGATTGCGTAAAGCATGGTGGCCATTGGCCCTTGAGGGCCCAAGCCACGGTGGGCACTGTATCCTGCGAATACTGGCGATGGCGGCGGGCACCATGAGCCTGCTGAGCTACCGAGGGAGAAAAGAAACATGGCCGATGAAGATGAAGTAGAAGACGATGAGCTTTACGAGCCACCCTACGAACCTTGGCCGGATTCCATCACCTACGATTTCGAGCGGGCTCGTGTAGAATCGTGGCAGAGGGTGCGGCGCCGCGACTTTGCCGAAGTAGTACGCGAATTCAAGGCGCTGGAGCAAACATTCGTGAGTCGCGCAGGCGAAGACGCATCATACACCCTTTTCGTTCGGCGTCGGGTTGCGGAGGATCTTTTGGAGTTCGCAATTTGCTATAACAAAGAACCCTTCCAAACCTGCCATAGACTCTGGGATGAGCTGCTTCAGTACGGCTTTATCGCGACAGAACAGAAATGCGCATCGACATGGTTCTTCATCGATTCCTGCCGTCAACACGGCCAAGTCGATATCGGCCTCGGCGTGCTCGATCCGTTGCTTGCCGAGCTGAAAGAAATGATGAGCGCCCCCGATGCGCCGAAACCGCTCAAGCGGTATTGCCGCTCCGAGCTGGCAACTTTGGGCAAACTCCGCACCGAACTCGAAGCGCTTCGGGGGTGACGAAAGTGGCTCGCGCACGAGAATGCCCCGGCGGCGAGATTATCGGAGGTGGTAGGAAATGAACGATGTCGTCGATGATGATGATGACGACGACGATGGCCCGGAAGTAGAATGGGAGACTGATCCGCTGGGCTGCGACTTTGCGGCCGCGCTCGATGTGACAATCGTGAAGGTGTTTCGTAGCGATTTTTCGGAAGCCCTGCGTGAGTTCAGAGCCATGGAGGCTACATTTATTGCTCGTGCCGGCGATAGTGAAGGCGATATTCGCGAGATGCGTCAGGCGATCGCTGGGCAACTATTGTCGGAAGCCATCGACAAGAATCAGCCATTCGAGGTGTGCGAAGCGTATTGGAACGATCTGCAGACGATCGGCTTCGTGTGCATCGAGCACAAGGTGTACAAGAGCCGTTTCTTCGCCGATTGTTGTGGCCAGCATGGACAGGTCGATCGGGGTCTCGCCGTCCTCGAGTCGATGGTGGCGGAGTTGGAACATATGCGGAGCGCTCCCGATGCACCAAAACAGCTCAAGCGGTATTGCCGCGACGAACTGGCAACTTTGGGGAAACTCCGCGCAAAGCTCGAAGCGCTTCGGGCGTGACACGTACCTCTGAGCATCCCGAGGTCATGGAGACGGGCTGGTGACATACCTCCGAGCATCCGGATGTCCCGACGCGAGGCCCATGCCGATGCCTGGGGTATGTTTCTGTGCCGTCAGATTCTGAAGGACTCCGCGAAATCGAAACGCGGATCGAGGTTGCCGCGTCCCTGGAGCAGAGCAACTCCGCCAAGTCTGCGTCGCAATTCCCAGGGCGAAGTTGTTGCAATCTAGGTGAGCGTAGGGTATCCGGTGACGGGTTCACAGTTTTAACGCAGAAAGTTGTCCCGCCGCGACGTTCACACATACAATGCCTAGCTTGATGATCATCGGAGTCAACAGCGCGAGCAATTTCGCGCGAAAGGTGGTTCAGGCGTGCGAGCAGAGACGACAAACCTGAGCCCCATCATAAACAGAAGCGCTCCACACGCTGCTGTCGAGCTTCTGCGACTCTTGGGTTGGAGCGATGAGCGGGCACGCGTTCAACACGTGCTGGGCACCCCTACGCAGTACGATCGGTTACTGTTGGGCAGTGAACTCACGGGCGCCGGTACGCAGACAACGGACGTGGGCGATCTGTGGTGGGTTGGTTTTCAGCAGGGTGCCCGTTATCACGTTTCCGTTGTTGACCAGCGCGTGCGATGGTACGACTTCGAAAATCGCCTCAAATGGACAGCGAAGGCGGCAGACGATCTCCGTCCGCTGAACGGGCTGACCCCGGAACGCTTTGCCGCGACGGGTTCCTTCGCGCCGGAAGTTACCGCGTTGGCAAAGTCCAAAGACCTTCCAGAGAAGCCCCCGCGAGAATACCTGACAGAAATTGTCCGTGATTGGTGGCGGCAATACCTACGTTTCGATGCGCCACTAGAACAACACGTATTGCTACAACAACGCTTCGTGAACCTCATTGCTCGGCTGGTTCTGGTCCGCACCATCGAAGACGCTGGGAGACGGGAATGGCTTGCCCAGGGAACGCTTCGTTCGTTTGCGGAGACTCCACGCACCGTAAACAAGGCGATGAAGGACCTATTTTCCAGTCTCCGAAGCACGGTGAACTCGCAGGTTTTCTCCGATAGCCGCAGCGATTTGCCAGAGACCTCGGCGATGGTGAACCTCATCAGTTCCCTCTACGAGGTAAAGGGACGCTCGTTGGATTTCGCGGCCATTGAATTCAACATCATTGGGCGATTCTACGAGCGGGTTTTGGGCGAACATCATTCAATAAAAGACAAGTCCCAGTTGACGCTCATTGGCATGCAAGATCGCGAGGTCACCCCAATCAGCCATCGTCGCGAGCTTGGGCAATATTATACCCCGCGTGCATTTGCCGACTACCTTGCCCAGAAGGTCGTCTTGCCGCATGTCCGTGCTGCTCGTAATGTCAGCGAACTTCCGCGTGTGGCCGATATCTCGGTTGGGTCGGGGGAGATGCTCAACGCCGCCTTGCGGGTAATGCTTTCCGTCGCGGAATTTCGGACGCCGGAAGCCATCAGATATATCCTCGAACGGAAGCTTGTAGGTATAGACATTAACCCGACGGCGATCAAGCTGACAGCACTGAACCTTCTCCGGACTGCCGTCTTACTCTGTCCGGAATTACTCGACCAGACACCAGCCTTCCCTGTTATTGGGGGTCTACATGCGGCGGACGCAACGGAATCGTTCCTCCTTAAGCGAGTCGGGCTGGTCGACGTGGTGTTGACCAACCCGCCCTTTCGTGGACAACCCGATTGGCGCGACGACGTAAAGGCGAAGAAGAAGGTAGACAAGCTCGGCGGGCAGACCAACAAGGCTGGGCTGTTTCTGCTTAGTGCCACGAAGATGATTCGAGAGAATGGTTCAATCGGCATTGTGTTGCCCAACCAATTCTTCACCTCTACTGGGAACAAGGAAATTCGCGGCAAAGCCCTGAATACCTTGGACATCATTGAGGTGGTCGACAACCAAGGTGCGCGAGCATTCGACGGCGTCGATCACCAACCTGGCGTGCTGATTGCCAACGTAGCGCCGACCGTCCGTGCACCACGCATGCTCGTCACGAGGCTTGCGCCTCCTAAGGAGTACGATCGCGCTGTGCTCGAGACTGGCCTGGCCAACTCGCCTGGTGTCACCCGGGTGGTCTTGAATAAGCCTAGCGCGCAGAGTGATTCCTGGTTCGGCGACCCCGAGGACGTGGTAGCCATTGCTCGCAGATCGGGTGTTCCGCTCGTCCCCATTACAGATCTCATCTCTGGACGGTTGTCCCGAGCGCCCATCGTCAACGTAGGGGCTCTCGAGAGCCTTTGGATGGTGGACAAGAAGGATTCGGCGCTCGTTCACCACATCGCCGGGACCGTGGCGCTCGACGAAGGATCTCCGTACCTAAAAAAGATGGCGCTGCCCAGACAAGGAACCTCCGAATTCCTGCGCCCCTTCTATCACGTCGATGCACGCCTCATCTTCCCATACGATAGCAAAGGTGCGCCGCTTGTTTTGGACAAACTGCCCGAAGGCGCGATGGCGGATGTGTGTAAGGCGATCGTGGAACGAGCACGCGACAGTCTCCCTCTCGAGAATAGAGACAACGAGGCCTATCGTCGCCGGCTAGCCTCAGGTAAACTCGGCTTCGTTCGTCTCATGGG
>CAZETM010000654.1:4282-5740 GCA_964514885.1 uncultured Polyangium sp.
ACCTCGCTTCTGGGGAGACAGATTTATCCACGCTGAAGTCTTTGGCCGAAGGGTTGTGGACACTGTGAGCGCCATCTACTTCCTGAATGTCAAACAGGGCGACTCCGCGGTCCTCGAACTGCCAGGTGGCTACTTCGGAGTTATTGATTTTGGCGATTACACCGCGGGAGTGGACGTCGTTTCGAAGGTCGTAGAGGAGCGCGTCAAGAAAGGGGAAACCTTCTTATTCGCGGCGGTCACTCACTTCGACAACGATCACGCCGGAGGCCTCCCCGCGGTCCTGAACGTCTGCGAACCACGATACTTCGTACTGCCAGGAATCGCTTTGGACATGTTCGAGGAGTGGGATCGGCAGCTTACGGGCAACCCATCGGTTCCAAGCATTGACGCAGTTTATGCTGCCCAGGCACGCGTTGAAACTTTGCGCACGGTTACTCACACTCCACTTGAGTTTAATGAAGTCCCAGGCGTTCGTTTCTTTACACTATCGCCGGATCATCACTTTGAGAACGAGCTGCGCACACTTCTCAAGTCGTCTGGCAGGTCGCCACTGGACGTTGATCAACTTCGCAGCTTGCGCAATCGGGGATCGTTGGCACTCTACGTGGATTTCGACGACGCCGATTCTATGGTGTTGCTTGCAGAGGCGGAGGGCGATCAATTTAATGATATCTGGCGCGTAGTACAGCGGTATGTGCGTGGCTATCGTCAGCCCGTTGTCGTCAAACTCTCTCACCATGGATCGCGACACAATAATACACCAGAGATGTTTGGCTATTTTGGCGATACTGGTGTTCTTATGGTCTCTAGCGCGGGTGGCAAGCATAGTCATCCCGACGTCACCGTGATGGAACAGGTGCAACGGATCGGTGCTACTCCAGCATGTACAAATCTAGGGACTGGCTGTAGCATGCTTAGTTCGCTGCCCGTGCGCCCACCTGACATTGCTCTCTGGCGCAAGACGAACGTCATGCAACTCAAGAGGATGCCACCAAGTCGACCGGTGTGCTACGGTTCGATTCGCGTTGCATTTCATGGGCGGGATCATACCATCGCTGAGTTTGATTCAGTTCAGTCCGTATGCCCATTTGGGGGACCGAAGGCTCGAAAACTTGTAGTGAGGCGATAGCGTCTCGACGGACGCGGAGGCGTGACCGAGTATTTTCGGCGGGAGGAACGTCGCTATCGCCTGCGCGACGGATTTCGCTCTCGATTCGTGCTTTCGGTGTTTTGGGCTCATACGTTCCGTAGGTCACGCGCACCGTAAGGCGCTTGCTCGCCGCAAACTTGTCCCGGCTCCATCGCTCGTGGTTGCATGTCTCGCGGAGGCACTGCCGATGAGGTTTCGATCGACCAAAACGAGTGTGTTTGCGAGTTGTTGTGCGTTGACCATCACCGCGCTTGGTTGTGGAGGGGCGCAGGACGAGTACACGCTGGTGCGTGGAGCGCCAGGCCAAG
>CAZETM010000655.1:0-5736 GCA_964514885.1 uncultured Polyangium sp.
TCACGCACGTATTGCGTATTGCGTACAATCCAGTTTTCAAGGACCGAGCCGAAGGTCTCAACGGATTTCTCCGTCGTTTGCACCTTCGTCAGTGCGTCGTTTCAGACCGTCCGAACTGCGCCGACTTGCGTCAACCGTTCGTCCCGTCCGAGGGGCGCCTTTTTAGTCGCCCCTTCCGACTTGTCAACCACTTTTTTTCGACCGCTCTTTTTTCTTTCCGAACCTTGCAGCTCGGGGCGATCGTTCGTGGCTCGTCTCCAGAACCAGTCACCAACTTGCGTCAGCGTCTCGTTCCGTTGAGGGGCGCCTTTTTAATCCCCTCGTTCGACTTGTCAACCACTTTTTTTCGACCGCGCTCTTTTTTTCTCCGGACCGGTTGGACTCCCCGAAGGTCATCCGCTCCGTCCGTCGCGGTCGTCCGTGGCGACGACGGGGCGCAAGATAGCCGCGATCCACCGTCCCCGTCAAGCGACATGTTCACTTTTTTTGAACATCCCCCATTTCCGCCGGGTTTCGGCCGGTTTCGACGAACCTCCCCCACGCGATCTCGCGCCATCAAGTGATCTCGGTGATGTGGGCGACGGGATTTCGGCGCTCGAGGACGACGTCGCGCATGCGACCTCTTCAGAAGAGACAGAGCAACGTCATGTACGAGGACAGAGACCAAGTGCCAGACTGAACCGATATCCAGTGAAGCTGTCAGTCCAACGTCCAAGTTGATCCGTCATTGGGCACAACGACGTTCCACCCAAATGCGTCGCGTAATCTTCGGCGCATTGCATCTTCAGCCGCGGGCTCGCCGTGGGTCACGAATACTCGACGCGGCGAAAGGTTGGCCGGCCTGAGCCATTCGATGATTTCGGCATAATCAGCATGTGCCGACAAACCCTCGACATGAACGACCCGCGCCCTCACTTGAACGTATTGCCCATGAAGCTTCAGCTCGTCGGCGCCGTCGATGAGCGCGCGCCCTCGAGTTCCGCCAGCCTGATAACCAACGAAAAGGACGGTGTTCTTTTCATCCGGGAGGAATCGGCGCAGGTGGTGGAGAATGCGTCCTCCCGTCGCCATTCCACTTGCGGAAATGACGATCATTGGCCCATTATTCTGATCGATCGCTTTCGAATCGTCCGTCGTTCGCGAATAATTGGGGACGCGACACATCGCGCGACACTCTTCTTCGGTAATGCTGTGGTCCTCTTTATGCCTGCGAAAAATCTCCGTGGCATCGATGGACATCGGGCTATCGAGGAACACAGGTATATCCGGAATGCGATTCGTGGACCGAAGTTTCGCCAATAAATGGAGCAAATGTTGAGCACGCCCGACCGCAAATGACGGCACTACGATGACCCCTCGTCGCTGCACATTTTCGTTGATGACGCGGGCCAAGGTTTCGTACACATCGTCGGTCGGATGGCGCCGGTCCCCATAAGTCGATTCGATAACGAGATAATCGGTCGAGCCAAGCGGCGGTGGAGCCTTCATAATGGGATCGTGCGGGCGCCCCACGTCCCCCGAAAACGTGAGGGTCATTCCGCCCATTTGAAGCGCAACGGCCGCAGAACCCACGATATGGCCAGTACGCGTGAACGTCGCTCTCAACCCGTACGCGGGCTCGAACGAGTCGTCGAACGCACGTGGAGAAAGCTGTGAAAGACAGTTTTCGGCATCTTTTCTCGTAAAAAGCGGCTCCGCGGGTAGATGCTTCGAGTAGCCGTATTTGTTCGCGCGCCGCGCGTCTTCTTCCTGCAAAAAACCCGCATCGGGTAGCAAAATTTTTACCAGGTCGGCAGTTCCTGACGTGCAATATACGTGTCCCTTGAATCCGAGTTTGCAGAGCTTGGGCAAGTATCCGCTATGATCGACATGCGCGTGCGTCAAAACGACCGCATCGAGCGACGAAGGATCGAATGGCAGCTCGGCCCAGTTTCTCTCGCGCAGCTTTTTGAAGCCTTGGAATAGTCCGCAATCAACCAACACCCGCGCCTTGTCTGTATCGATCAGATAACGTGAGCCAGTGACAGTATCCGTAGCGCCAAGGAATGTAATTCGTGTCGTCATCAAGCATCTCCATCCCAGAATGATATCGTGCTAGCATTTGGGCTCGCCGGTTCTTAGCTGATCTTCGGCTTTAGATCAATCCCATCCCCTTTCGTCGGTCTTCGTCAGTGCATCGTCGGCACGATCGCCCTTGCCTGACACTGTTGCAGATCCTTTTGCGCCATCTCTTCGGTCACGCCCAGGGTCTCGCGGCGTTGTTTGATGGTCATGCAAAAAACGCTCGTTCGCCAGAGATCGGCGGATAACGTTGCGAGCGAGGGGGCCTTGTCGATATTGAACCACAACCGCACGGTGCCGTCATTCGAAGAACTGGCCACGAACGTGGAATCTGGACTCCAGCGAATCTGATGAATGCGGCTCTGATGGCCTTCGAGCACCAACGGTATGCCCGAGCCATCGGCATTCCATACGTACAACATTCGCTCCGAGGACGACACGATTCGGCTGCCATCGGGGCTCCATGCAACGTGCCTTGGTGGGTCGTGGAGTTGGCGCAGTTCAATGGGCTCGCCCGAGCCATCCGCATTCCAGATGCGCAATGTGCCGTCCGCCGAGGAAATCCGAACGCACGGCGAGCACCACGCGCAAGGGCGAAGCGGCATCGTCGGCGACCTTGGCGAGCCTATGACCATCAACATGGCGAGCCAACCGGAAGATACGACCGCCAGTGGCATACCACCCGTTCCCACGGGAATCGCTGGCCTGGATGAAATCCTGCGCGGAGGGCTTCCACGTGGTGACCTTCATTTGCTCTTGGGCTCGGCCGGTACCGGTAAAACCACGCTCGCACTGCAATTCCTGCTCACGGGCGTAGCTGCGGGGGAAATCGGCCTTTACATCACTCTTGCGCAAACCCCCAAATGGCTCGAGGCCATTGCCCAGTCGCACGGCTGGTCGCTTTCGGGGCTGATCGTGCACGAATTATCACCGGCTGGGCTCGCCGTTCAGCAGACCGTATTGCATACGGACGAGGTCGAGCTGGGCGAGCTGACCGAGGGATTGCGTCAGGTCGTCGAGAACGTAAAACCCCGGCGACTCGTCTTCGATTCGATCAGCATTCTCTTTATGTTATCGGGGAGCAGAACCCGCTACTATCAAGAGTTGACACGTTTGCGTGAATTTCTCGCCGGTCGATGTACTTCGCTGTTTCTTGGTGATTCGAACACGGAAGTTGAGGAAAGATCGTCGGGTAGCGGGCTCGATACCCTGGCCACCAGCGTCATCGTGCTGGATCAATCGGCTCCCGATTATGGCGATGTTCGCCGGCGCGTTCGAGTCGTCAAGGTTCGTGGCGTGGAATTCCAAAGCGGATACCATAATTTCAGAATTCGTACGGGAGGGCTCCAGGTGTACCCGCGGTTGGGCTCGCTTGGCGTTCCCTACACTGCATTCCATCCATACGATAGCGGCATTGGACCGCTCGACGAATTGCTCGGAGGCGGGCTCGAGAAAGGGACCACGTGCCTAATCATGGGCCCGTCGGGCTCGGGCAAAAGCACGATGGCGGCGGTGTACGCTCGCGCGGTCGCCGAAGCTGGCGAACGCACGGCGATATTTCTCTTCGACGAGCGCGAGGAGACCTGGACTGCACGGTCCGAGGGAATTGGCCTCAAGATTGCCGACCACATCGCCGGGGGACGGTTGGTTTTTGATGAAGTAGAAACGTCGCGCGTCACTCCGGGTGAATTCGCGCAACAAGTTCGCTCGGCCGTCGATGCTGGAGCCAAAGTGGTGGTCATCGATAGCCTCACGGGATATTTCAATGCCATGGCAAACGCGCCGATGCTCGTGATACAAATGCACGAGCTGCTGCGTTATCTGAGCCGGCGCGGAGTGCTCACCATAGTCCTGGTATCGCAGGAAGGCATCTTGAGCGTCAAACAATCGATTCTGGATATCAGCTATCTATCCGACACGATACTTTTGTTGCGGTTTTACGAGGATCGGGGCACCGTTCATCGGTGCCTTTCAGCCGTGAAAAAGCGCCACGGCGAACACGAGACGACCATTCGTGAGTTATTGATCCGTACCGGTAGCGTCGACGTAGGAGCGACGCCCCTCATAAACTTCCGCCGGATTCTCAGCGGTGAGCCCGAGCGTCTCGGCGACGAACCGAGCGACGCCGAGAAGAGGGAGCTGCCGACGTGACGAAGGCGGGCGACGGCATGGGTCCCGAGCGGATCCTGGTGCTTGCGCCCATTGGTAGGGACGCGCCACTGTTATGCCAAGTGCTCGATAAGGCGGGGTTTTCGAGTGCCACGTGCAGTGACATGAGGGAATTGGCATATGGCATCGAGCAGGGAGCGGGCGCTGCCTTGATGACCGATGAAGTGCTCGATGCGAAGAGCATGGCGAATCTACTCGAGGTATTGGCAGCACAGCCGGCTTGGGCCGACATGCCCATCGTGCTGTTGCTGAGCGGATATCGTACCATGCGTCAAGCGCAAGTCATCGACGCATTACGCTCGGCCGGGAGCCTGACGGTGCTGGCGCGCCCCGTACGAGGCGTATCATTGATAACGACGGTGCAGACGGTGCTGCGGGCTCGCCGACGACAATACGAGATTCGGGATCTCATCATGCGCGAGCAGGCGGCTCGACAAGAAGCCGATGCGGCATCGCAATTGAAAGACTTGTTTCTCGCCACCATATCTCACGAGCTGCGTACTCCCTTGACCGCCGTTCTTTTGCGCACGCGTCTTCTTCTTCGTCATCAGGTGCACGATGCGCAGGTGAGGCATTCGATCGAGGTCATCGAGCGCAATGCCGAGACGCAATCTCGTCTGGTCGAGGACCTCTTGGACGTTTCGCGCATGGTATCGGGCAACTTTCCGCTAGAAATGCAGGATGTGGAATTGGGACCGATCATCGCTGCCGCAATGGATGTCGTTCGCCCATCGGCCGAGACCAAAGGTATTCAACTCGAGTCCGTCGTGTCGCCCGGCACGGTTTTTTTGCGGGCAGATCCGCATCGATTGCAACAAGTCGTGTGGAACCTGCTGAGCAATTCCGTCAAGTTCACGCCTCACGGCGGCAGCGTATGGATTCGTTCGTGGCAAGCGGGAGGGAAAGTTTTCATTTCGGTGGCGGATACGGGCAAAGGTATCGAGCCATCCTTTTTGCCCTATGTTTTCGATCATTTTCGACAAGCGGACCCATCAGAAGCACTGCGCCAGCGTGGCCTCGGCCTTGGCCTGGGCATTAGCCGCCATATCGTCGAAGCACACGGGGGCACGATCCGAGCCGAAAGCGAAGGGCCTGGCAAAGGTGCAGTTTTTGCCGTCACGCTCCCGAGCAGACGAAGCGACAGTGGCCCAACCGCGCCCGCCTGATTTTTCCATGGCATCCGCCAACGGAGCGGCGCTATGAGCTGCAGCAAGCTCGCTTGTTGCATTGTCAACCGTGCCCTGACAAACATCTGGTCGCCACTTGCTCGCCACCTGGTCAGCCAGTGAGGACACGGACAAACTCTATGCTGAGGACCCGGAACACCCGAGCACAAAAAAAATTTGCTTGCCATCGATGTCTATGTCCACGCCGTGTTCTAGATGTGGTACATGGAGGCCGTGCTTATGTTCGCTCGCATTCGAGACTTTCGTCGATTTTTGCCCTTGATCCCGGTGGTTTGGAGCCTCGCAAGCTGCGACATGACCGGCAAGGGCCCCCTCATCA
>CAZETM010000656.1:0-5734 GCA_964514885.1 uncultured Polyangium sp.
GGCGACCATCGGTTGTGCGAAGCTCGACTTTGTAGGGCGTTGCCGTGAGAACTTCCGGAAGAGCACCGATACTGACGTGCACTTCGTACAGTTCGTCTTTGTGGTACGCGCCAGCCTTGCTTGCATTGAGCGCATCGGGGCGCTCGGTAAAGAGATTATGGGTTCCACGACGAATCGTGGTCAGGCTGTAATTCACGGCGGCGATGGTGGCATTGGTGGGAGGGAGCGGTCAAGTTTTGTGTGGGGAAAAAAATGTTGCGGCGGGGCGAACGGGGCGGGTAGTGTGTGCGGGTGGATTTTGAGGGCGATCTTTTGGGATGGCGGCCGGTTGGATCTGAAGCATTTTTGTGCGCGGTGACAAAAATGTTGCAGATGGCTGTGCGTTGCTGATAGCGTGCATCGCTCGGACGAGCGGACGGCTACATGGTGGGGACCAGGTGCGAACCTTACCGATCCCGTATCAGCGCTCATGGGCTCCCCTGAAAAATAAGAGTTACAAGCCGCCATTCAAGGGTGACTGGGAAGGCGGTCACGGTCTCTGGTTGGTCCCGGTTCGATGGCTTGGAGCAAGTCGTTCGTTCGCGAATCATTCTTGATGCGTTCGGCGAAGTCCGCGGCGAGCGTGAGGCGCTAAACGTTACGGTCTCGATGGGCCTGACACCCGTCGAAGCGGGTCGCATGGGAATCTCCTGAGCTGCGGAACAAGCCAATGCTGCCAGCCGCACTTGCGCGGCGGCAGATTGGGTGTTGAGCGCACGAAGGACGTGTCACAATGTTTCACAACAACTCTCATTCATGCTAACGGCCGGTTAGAACCTTCGTGGCAACTGACTCGACCAGGGCGTTTCCAACACCGCAATAACACGTTTCGCTGTCCTCTCAGCAACCTGGGGTTCAGCGCGACGGTACCGAGCACGGAATCTCGACGGATCTGGTCCGCGACGGCATCGCCCCCGAACGTATCGTGCTCGCGTTCTCTTCTGCCGGACCACGACCCTATCCGACGACCCAAGCAGCCTGACGCTATCGCCCGAGCGCCCGAGCGCCTCTGGCAAGCGGCACGTCCCAAACCGCGGCGGGCTCGTCTCCCGAACAAGCGGAAGGCGCACCCGTTCATCGGGACAACTTTTTCCTTTGCTCCTCCCGAAATCACCAGCATATACTCCGCGCGTGGCCATCCCCTGGACCGAAACCGAACGTAGCGAAGTTGAGAACGGTATCAGCAAGCATCCGCTGCACAGTGGGCGATGCGCAGCGTTGGCGCGTATCGTTCATCGGGTTGCGACCCCAACGGATCCGGATGCCCGCGGGTTTCAGCTTCGTCCCCCGCGAGGCGCCAGGTTTCTCGTGCCCAAGCACCCCCATGTGCCCGTTTGGTACAGCCACACCCTGGTGACCACCCGCGAGCATAACGTCGATGCGATCACGGGCGCAGACGGTTATGAAGCGAGTGGATATCTCGAGCAATATTGGCAATATCATGAAAGACTCGTCGTGCAATCCGTCGACGTCCATACGGTTGATCCGGGAATCGAGGACGAGAGCACATGAACGGGCTTCGCGACACCATTGTCACGTGGGTGGATCAACGCCTCGAAGACATGCTTTCGGCCCCTCGCATGTGGGGCTCGGATGAAGCCGTCGAGCTGCAAACGCTTTTATTGTTCGAGCTTCGATCTCTCGCCATGCGCCCCGCGCAGGAAATCGAACATCCAGGCCGCATTCTCGATGTTTACGCGGCATACCTCGCCAAAACCTACCCAGGGATGCCCAATCGTCCCTTGTGCCAAATTGTAAAATCCGACGATCTTGGTCTCCGACTTGCCGCCGAGCTACGCAAGTTTCGCGACGCTTTCGTTCCGAGCATGCTGGAGGAAAATCCGTTTCAACATAACCATTTGGCAATACGGCTGATGTTCAAGCCGAAAGAGATTCCCACTGCATCGGCGTTTACCAGCTATTATGAGGAATTTCGCCGCGCCGCACGAGCAGTCGTGAAGCCAAACAAGAAGGCCGTTGGTCGGGCGACGAAAGGCGTGGAAGTCGCCACGGACTTTTCATTGAATGATGTGCACATCGCACCGCTCAATGGTCAACCAGCCGAAGCCCTGCTTCTATTGGGCATTGGGCCTGGACAGCAAGATTTGATTGCACAATCCGATGTGCGCGACGCGCTGGTCAATTTGATCACGATGATCGAGTGGGCCAATTCGGACGCAAAAATATCCGCTCTTCCGGTCGATGATGTCGAACAACGCGCACACATTGCCGTTCAAGCGCTCCGCATGCTCCCGCATGGGACGATTGCTCGTGTCGCAATCGGCGGCAAACTCATCGGGCGCACGTTGCCTGTCGAGCTTCGCGCAGACCAGGAACAACGCATTGTTGAAATCATCGGATCGACAGCTCAGTCCGAGCCTTTTGACAAGCAAGACGAGACTCGTGGGGTCGATCTGGATCGCGGCCTGGTGATTCTTGGTGCCAAAGAGCGTTTGCACTGTTATGTACGGGCCGAGGATCTGGGGACAGTCGCCCGAGCGGGCGTTCCCGCGCGGGTACAGGGCACGCTGTTTCGACCGTTGACGGGAAAACCATTCGTGCGCGCGACGAAGTTGGAATGGCTGGCGGGTCCTGACGAGGATTGACGTCTCCTCCTGCACGCTGCCAGGATGATGCTGCATGCATGGGCGTCGCTTCGGACCTCGAGCGGGGTTGCATGCCTCCCCTGTTGTCCTGGAGATGACCAGATGATAGACCTCATTTGCAGGTTCATCAAGGCTTCCACACCCTTGCTTATTCTGCGTGTTTGCTACTATCCTGCGCCACCATGAACCGCACGGATCGGCGCCTCGTGATGACTCTCCGCCTCGAATGCGCGGAAAACACACTGCTCCGAAGTGTCGACACCATCGAACCGCCGCGGCTCGCGCCGCCACCGATGGAGCGCTTCCCGCTCCCACCGCAGCTCGACACCATCAGGCGTACGCTCGATGCGGGCACACCCGAAGACATCGCGCAACTCATGACGACCGAAGCGGCGATGCTCGGCGCTGTCCTGTTCGAGACGCTTTTCGTATCGGAAACGGAATTCGCTGCTTTGCTTCGCGACCTGACGGGCGACACGCAACCGGACCCGCGGTACCGTCCTTTACGCGTGCGCATCGTCACCGCAGATTCGCTGCTCGCCGGCCTACCATATCATTTCACCTCGTACCAGGGCAAACGATTGACCACGTTTGGATGCACCTTCGAAGTGACGCACCCGGCCGCTCTTGGCCCTCCCCCGCTACGAACGTGGAATCGTTCGTTTGTCGAGTCATCCGGAACGGCCGCCCCCGAGCGCTTACCGTCGCCGATGTTATCGCGTCCCGCGCCTACTGCATTGCGTGACGTGCGTTTTCCAGCTCGCCCAGGGCCCGCTCGCGTGCTAATGGTCGCTCCGGAGGTATTGCCGACTGCAACCCCGCTGCCGGATTTCAATCCCCGCTACCAAACGCAAAAGCTGCGCGATAAGCTCGCCGCGCTTGGCTATGCCGCCGATGATCCGACGCACATGCGAATCGTGCATACGGCCCAAGACTTTTGCCGATCGCTCGCGGGTATGTCACCGGATGTCGTATTCGTCGCGGCGTATGCTGATGAAACGTCATTGTGGCTCGAAGCTCGGGATGGATCACCATTGTCTTGCCGGATTGCGGATATCTCTCCGTGGTTGCAAGCGCATCCTCCGCTGATGTTGGCGATAGCGGGATGCCCGCTCAATGCGTGCGCTTTTGCGTCGCAATTCGAAAAGCTGGCTCCCTGGGCTGCATCGACGATTCTTTATCGTGCAGGGTCGTGGAACGAAGACGAGGCCATGGACGCGATGCTGGATGCAATGCAACGGATGCTTGGCTCCGCAGGCGATCCGATTCAGGCATTACATGCGCAAATGCTTCCGGCAACGCTGACGGTACACGGAGCGTATGCGCGTTGGGTTTCGGACGAGCCGACAAAACCCGTTTCCAAGTCCTCACTGATTCTACGCAATGCTTTGGCGCCCGCGCGAGAAACCATTCTGGACGAGGTGACGGCATTGTGTCGCAATCCCGATGCACGCGTGCTGGCGCTGATCGTTCGAGCGCCATCGCAATCGTTGGGGATGCAAGGAACTCGACCCTTGCTGGACGAGCTGGATATAACGGGGCGGCATTTGGGTCGGCTGAAGGTCATTACGATGCCCGCAGAGGAAGCGGAGCAGGATTCCGATCTGCAAGCGGAATTCAAGCGCTCGTTGCTGTTGGGGCTGGATATTGGGTCGGGAACGATTGAAGAGACATTGCTAAGGGCCGCATTGGATTCGGGTTGGTCGCCGATTACGGGGACGAGGGCGGAACGCGGGCCGGAGAAATGGCCGGAGGATCGAGCGACGATCGCAGACCGATCAGGTGAGCGCGGGCTGTTGTGGTTGGATTTTGGCATTCGAGGAGCTGCGCCGAATCGACCGTTCACGATGGAGGAGCTGGAGGCTTTCGTAGAAATCACCGCGGAAGTTTTGGGATTGCACACGCCGGCGAACGTGCGAGTGATTTGCGCGATCACGGTGGAATGCTCGTCCGGGGAGTTTCAACAAATCGAAGAAATGGTCGCGGAGCAAAAAACGCAATTGCCCGTCGAAGCGCCGATCTTCGAGGCGATGGTATTGCCGATGGCGCAAGCCTTCGATCGCGACGGCGTGCGGGCTTGTTTTGCGGAGGCGTATCCGGAGCCGTGCCCGGCGACACTATTGGAACGAATGACGGATGCGGCATTTGCTTATGGAGGCGGTGACGTGCAGGAGACGCTGGGCTTGGTAACGCAAGCGCTGACGACGAGCTGGACGAGTGTGCTGCGGGGGCTGGAGGAAAGCGACGACTCCGGCGGGAGTGATTAACGCGACGGTCTATTTTTGGTCAACGCGTCGAATCGCTTCCCATATTCTTCCCGCTGCTCATTCGAGACTTGCCGCGCATACTCTTCGAGCCGCAAACCCCGCATTGCTTCGCAAACGCACCCGGCATTGGCCCATGGCTGTTTGCGCTTGACGGCACCGTCGTAAAATCGAAGCGTATTGATCACGCCAGCGAATTCGAGATGCACGCGTTTCTCGATATATTGGTCGCGGGTCGTTTTCGCGGCAGATTGATCCAACTCCACGAGCGCCGTTCGATTTTGGTGGCTCGACAAGCACATGACCAGCCGCTGCGTCGCTTCGCCCTCGGTTTGGCGCGAATCGATGGAGACGATTTTCTTTGCGGAATCGTATTCGTTCGGTCCTTCGTGCATCACGATGGCGCGCAGGCCCCTGGTCAAACTTGCAGCCCACGCCTTGCCGCGCGCCACTTCGAGGTTTCCGAGCAGGATATTCTTGTCCCATTCCTGAGCGCCTACGCTTGCGCTCGGAGCGGTTTTGCTAGCCCGACCAACCTTCGCGGCATGCGGCGGGCGCGCTTTGCCCGCCTTGGCGGGAGCCGCGGCTTTTTTCTGAACTGTTGCAGCATGCGGCGGACGCGTTTTGCCCGCCTTGGTGGGTGCGGCGGCTTTTTTCTGAACTGTTGCAGCATGCGGCGGACGCGTTTTGCCAGCTTTGGTGGGTGCCGCGGCTTTTTGCTGAACCGTTGCAGCATGCGGCCCGCGCGTCTTGCGAGCTTTGGTTGGCGCGGCGGCCTTGCGCTGAATGGTCGCGGGATGCGGCGGACGCGCTGCGGAAGGCGGG
>CAZETM010000657.1:0-5732 GCA_964514885.1 uncultured Polyangium sp.
GTCCTTTCTTGTGTCCCTTCTTGTGTCCCTCGTCGAGCCCCTTCTTGTGTCCCTTCTTGTGCCCGTCCTGCTCGGCCTCGTGTTGCAGCTTGACGATTTCCGGGTTGTTCTTCGCAATGAGCGCTTTGGCAACCTCGTTTTCCGCCTCGGCCAGCGTACTGTCGACCAATGCCTTCACCGCTATCGGTCGGACAAAGACGGGATCGTCGAACATGCCATTCGGATCGAGCCGTACAAGCTCGCCGGTCGCCTTCGACCATTCTCGAATTTCCCCCGTCTTGACGAAAATGGCAAAGATGCGACGAACTCCGCGTCGAGCCAAGTTCTTCGCCTTGGCCTGGGCGTCGCTCGCCGATTGCTCATTGACAACCTCGAACGACAACTCCTCGAGGTATCGTGAGCCCGTCTCCGGATCCACGCCCCGTTTACGAACGCATACGTCGGTGGCGAAATCAGAATCCACCGAGCTTCGAGTGAGCAGCTCGGTCGCAACGACGTACACGCTCAGCACATGCGCGGCGAGCAAAAACCCGGTGAGCGCTTGCGCATCCGCGTGAGGAGATAATGAGCCCACGTCGATGACCTCACGCCCGTCCACCAGCTCGACCCGAGACACTTCCGGAACGACGATGTGCTCGTCGACCGGTGGAAAAAAAGCCGGAGCGGGTTTGCCCCGACGCTCGGTGCGGACCGGTGATTGCGTGTCCACGGCGCTGTGAGGAGCGAGAACCATGGGTGCAAAGGGAGTTCGCGGGTCCATCGGTGTTCACCATAGCAGAGGAACAATGGAGGTTGCAACCGGAGTCTCGTGACAGGTCGAGACGTGCGGCGTCCGGGTTCGTCATGGTCGAGGTTGGCCGGTGTAGCCTGGCTGTGGTGGTTCGTCAAGGCACGGCAGGTGGTTTGTCTGGGATTTCTGCAGAAGCGGCTGGGTTGATGGAGCAGGGACAAGGCGTCGCCATCGCTATGCCCGACAATTGCGCATTGGGGGGGATTGGGTCAATAGAAGTTTTCGTTCAGCGGATTGATTTTCCGCAAGACCAGATTGATTTTGAACCGGTCGTCATCGTCTTGGGCGCCATATTTCGTGTTTCGGTTCAGTACCGAGCAGATCTCGGAGAGTTTGAACGTGCCGTAACGCGTATCTCCTGAGATGTACTTCAGTTTTCTTCTGGGGGATTCATCGGTGTTGTTGCAAGCGGCCGAGACGTCGTTGCCGAGAGAAACTCCCCAATGGCATGTCGTGGGATCGTTGACGCGATGAATGTTCCAAATGTATCCTTGGGGCACGGAATCCCACTCCTCAGGGGACACCACTTCTCCGGCGCCGAGGTATCTGTTGGCGGAATAGGCGTTGAGCGTGTTGGCTTCTCTGGCGAGCCATCGTTTGGAGACGAACCCGGAAGCAAAAAGCCACGAGACGACGCCGTGATAACACACCGGCGAACTGCTCACGTTTCGATCCGTGCGTGTGCGGACGAAATGATCGACGACCCCTGTCGTTTGGGTGACGGTTTGGGCTGCCGTGGCCAGACCATTCAAGGTTCGATTCGTGCCGGGCAAAAACAGCTTGATTTCATCCCCCACTTGCTGCACGGTTTTTCCCAGCATTCGTGTGCGAATCCCCGTGAGGTTCGAGACGGAAGCAAAATCTTGATTGGAATGCGGTGGCCGATAATATGCCACATGGCACAACAACAATGCCCGCACCGCAGTGTGCTGCTCGGGTGTTCCGCTGTGCCAATACCCAGCCCCTCCCAACGAGATATCCCCGCCCGCTGTCAAGCTGTTGCCACCCACCTTGTTCCCCACGTCCGTGGCCAGACCGTTGTTGACCTTCTTGATGTGCGCCAAAGCTTCTGCGTAGCGCTGTTGGTTGGTTCTCGACATTGCACAACTCCTCGACATTCTCGTCGTCCCGAACAAGATACGCGCTTCGAGTTGGGAAAGGCAAAGCAAATTCGAAGGCGGAATCAGGGTGTCGCAAAACCTCCCACCCATTCTTCGCGATCAGTACCTCGCCCCCACCTTGTTATGAGCTTCTGACTAATGAGGTTGTCCTCCGCGACGAGTACCACGTGGCGACGTTTTGGATGGGTGGAGGGGAGTTGACGAGGTGGGGCGGGTGGGAGGACGAGTCGTCGTTATTTTCTTGTCCGGTGCCGGCCAGTTGCGTTACCGTGGTTGCGCTTCAAGTCCGTCCGGCCCGCGGTGGACATCAAACAGCGCCGGATGCCACGATGACCTGCCATGTCCAAGCCCAGCTTGTTTTCATTTGCCCGAGACAACGACCCGGAGTATCCGGCCAGACTCGATGTCAGACTTTCTCCGTTGCAATCCGCCCATTGCACTCGCGCGGCGGATTTCCGGTCCACAGTCGATACGCGGGGAACGGTATCGATCAACATGAGTCCAAGAAAATTTTGCAAGTTCCTGTACCGCGGTCGGTACTTGAGCATGCAGGACGCGGCGGTTGCCGAAGAAAGCGAGGACCGCACTTCGAGGGATGCTGTCTTGACACGGCAAGGTATTTATTTGGCGCCTCGGTTGGCATTCGAAGGGCATTTCGAGGATGGTGAGCAGTTTCTTTATGGCGCCTTGAACATCGGTGGAATAGGCCCGCCTGATTATGGTACTTTCTGCACCGTGCTCGAGCCTGCTGTTGTGCACGCATTGCCCTGTGCGTTTGTCCCCGGTGATAGTCTCAGCCTGTACGCCATGGGCAGAGCCACCATCGACGAAGCCTCGGTGCAAAAGGATGCGGCAACGCCCGCATGCCGTGGTATTCTGGCCACGCTCAAACATCTCGATGACCTCGAACACAAGGATAATGCCGCATGGCCGGAAATGCTTTGCCGCGATAAGTGCTATACTGAAGCGATATTCGTCGGAGAAATCGTCCCGGCAAATGTCCGCGAGGTGCGCATGGCGAATGCGGAGCTGGACCGTTTGATTGCGCTCGTGATCAAGGAAGCAAAGCGAGACAAGGTGGATCCAACCGAAAAAGCATCGCCAAGAGAACTCATGGAAGCTTGGAAATGGATGACCCAATCCGGTCTCGACCAGAAACTCGTGGGGGTTTGATATATGTTGAAATTGCTGGCCATTGATAAGCGCGAAGGATGGGCGTTCGTCGAAGATGGCGACCACATGGTATTGATTCGCCCTCCCTACCAGCGTCAAGACCAACGTTTCGCATCGCCGGCGACCCTCGCCCGGGCGGTTCAAGATGGTGATTTCGAGTCCCAAGAGAGGGAGTTTGTCGGTTGGGGTTCGCTCATTCAATTCGTCAAATCACAGGTCGTTGACCATGCCAAACAACAAGGCCGCTCGCTCGATGCAGATATCAGCGATGAGCTCGTTGCCGTAGCGCCGCGCGTCTTTATCGAACGACTCGTCGATACCATTGAAAGAGATCTGTTTCCAGCCAATGAGTGGGCTGTCGCGGAAACCTTGCTCCTATCACTTTTATTGCGATCACGCGTGACGAAAGACACTGCCGAACTAGGTGATCGGGTTCGCCGCTTGTTACTGGATGTCAAAGAACACCAAAAGGCAGCTCAACAACGTCGAGAGAGCAAGCTGCTCGACGATAGCGGGTACAAACGTTTGGAACGACGTGGTGAACTTCCGTCGAGCCGCAGCCTTGCGCAAACGATCCGAAATCAAAGGACGATGTTTCCATGAATGACGAAAAAACCGGCATGCGCACGATTGCTTTCTATTCGTACAAGGGAGGTGTCGGCCGTTCCTTGACGGTAGCCAACGTGGCCACATATCTGGCTCGATTGGGCAAACGGGTGTTTGTCGTCGATATGGATCTCGAAGCGCCCGGTTTGCATTACAAGTTCAAGCGTCGCGAACACTTGGCCCCGCGTCAGGGCATGGTTGATATTCTGCACGACTTCAAGACATCGGGACAACCGCCGGAAAGCTTGGAATCTTTTGTCATTGACGTAGGGCCGGACGGGGAATCCGTTGGGAAAGTTCATCTTTTGCCAGCCGGCGCAGCGCCATCTCCCGCTTATTGGAAAAAACTGGCCACACTCGATTGGTATCAAATGTTTTACGCGGAGGAACCTAGCGGTGTCCCGATGTTTCTCGAATTGCGGGCGCTCATCGAAGAAACCTACACGCCTGATTTTTTGCTGCTCGACGCTCGCACGGGAATCACCGAAATGGGCGGCATTGCGACGACCGTGCTTGCCGATTACGTGGTTTTTCTCATGTTGTCGACGCAAGAGCACTTGGAGGGCACCCGTGCGGTCATGTGCTCGCTTCAAAAGCAATCACGCGTCGGCGTGGAGTCGCGCGAGGTCAATTTGGTCGCAGTTTTGTCGCGAATGCCTGCACGCAAAGACGATGAGGACTCGAAAGAGCTGGAACGTGTACGCGCATTCTTGAATGAGCCTGCGGAAGACTTGGCAGCGACGCTCGAAATCGATGAAGTGTTTCCTCTGCATCGCGAGCCAGTCTTGGAAATGCGCGAGTTCATCCTGGTTGGCAGTGGAGTTGACCTCGATGATTCCCCCTTGTTGGCGGACTATATTCGCTTGTTCAAGCGCTTTGTTTCGCCGGCTGAATTTGACATGTCGAGGCGAATGATTGCGGATCTTTTTGACAAAGCTGCCGAGGATCCTGATAACGCCGAAGTAGCCATGGAAGAATTGAGTCGTCGTTTTGCACACCCGGATGCGTCCCGCGCATTGATTCGCATGTACAGGCTACGTCGATCGTCGCCGGCGAAGATACTCATGGAGGCGCGCAAGTTATGGACGATAACCAAGGAACCAGCAGATCCCCTTCTGTGGGATATCGTCAGGAAATATGATCAAGCCAAAGCCTTCGGCTCGTTGCCCAAGGGGTCGAAGACACTCGTCCCAGAGCATTATGTTGATTTCGTCGAAAAGATCTGGGCCGCCCATGGGTGCAACGATTCCGAGGTCGCAGCGAAATTGGTTGATCTTTGTGAACGCATGGAGGCTTCCCCCAGAGCCGAGCGTATACTCGAAACTTTGTTGGCTTCAACCGAAGCGCCATCACAAACCGCGATTGTGAAATTGCTCGAGTTGTTGCAAGGGCGAGGTGCGTTCGAGCGTGCCCACGAGATCATTACGCGTTTCAAGCCCACGCTGCATTCTGCGGATTCCTTTGTGGAAGCCTGGGCCAATATTCTCCTTATGGAGGCCGATTATCATCGTCTGCATGCCGCCGTTCATGATTCAGAGTTCCCTTGGGAGCTATTGAGCAATCGAAATATCGCTTTGGCGGGACGGCTATGTCTCTTTCAGGACGACCGAGAAACCGCTCAAGCATGGTTCGAAACCTTTATGAACGCATCGACGTGGGTGAGATGGGGCAAGCATGTCCTTGTGCCTGGAGGTGCATTCGCTCGTGATCTCGGCCGTTCCAAGGAATTCAACGCACGGCTCAAGAAGACCTTTTCGCAATCTTCGTATGACGCCATGCTCGAGGCAATCAATGATGTGCCGCCGCTTCCTGATGCACCTGAGGAGGGGGTAAGCCTCGACGAAGCGCTGGATGCATCGAACGATTTCTGACCAGGAATCCACGCCCGCGCCTGCCAATTCCCATCTTCACCCTTACCACTCGCCGCAATGCATTGCACTCCCGTCTGTATGCGCATTATTTCACTGCAGCTCGAGCGCCGAGCGCACCTTTTTCTTCATCCCCGACTGCCGCGGTCGTCGTCGACAGCCTTTCGCGCACGC
>CAZETM010000658.1:0-5728 GCA_964514885.1 uncultured Polyangium sp.
TGGCAACGTCACCGTGTATCCACCACCTCCACGTGTGGTCGTCATGATCGCGACGGGAGATCAGGGTCTCGCGCTACTCGACGACGGACAGGTTGCTGAAACGATCGATCATGGCCGTTCGTACCGTCCTGGAGGCTTTTCGCCGATGCCGCCCAGTGCCTTTGGTGGCTACTGCTCGGCACTCGGATGTACCATCGGCCCGGTCGCTCGCCTTGGATGGGGTTCGCCTACGACAAACCCATCGGTTCATTCCGCCAAACTCGATCCAGCGCCGCGGAAAAACCCCACGTTGCACCTCGAGTGTTCACCCATCGGCGCGCCCGAAACTCTGGACGACACCGTGCTGCATCGAGGCTCGCGCACGTCCTGGGCCACCGGCTACGGCGATGCTCTGTCGCTCGTACGCGAAGTCGAGAACGTTCCCGATGCGCCGCCGATCCCACCGTCGAACCCTTTCGGTCCGCAAGACGCAACGCCGCCGCCACCGCCAACACCAACGCCGGGCAAACCCTCACGCGCACCGACGCGCACGCAATCGTTACTGTTCCGAGCGCCGTTCGATCCGTTTGCACTTCCCAAACGGCTGGATGCCACCGGTTCGGACCTCGAGAACGCGCGCCGTGGCGGCATCATTCCGTTGCTCGGCAAGGACGGGGACGTCGGCCTGCTCTTGATTTCGGACAAACACGAGGTCCTCATCGCGGGTGAGACCATCACCACGTTGCCGCTGTTCGAGGCGCGCCGGTACGTCTCTGGAGACACGAATTACGCAGCCGGATTGCTGCTCGGACCGAATCAACCGTGGATCGTCGGCGAAGTCAGGCGTCGTGTGGCGCTCGAAGAACACGGGCTCGGAACGCAAAAAGCGCCGGTGTTCATCGGTCAGGAACGTGACTCTTCCTCGCGTCGATCCATCGGACTCGCCAGACGTGACGATGACGCCGTAGCGCTCGTCCTCTGGGATGGCTCCCCCGCGGGTATTGCTGCAGCTTCCGAGTTTGAGCGAAACGCACGATCGTTTCTTCCTCCATCACCACTCGCGCCGTGGACCACAGCCACGATGGCCGACGATCCACGGTGCAAGAATCAGCGCGGATGGCAGCTCGTTCTGCCCATCGACCCTTCGGCATGGTTTGACGTCAAACTATTGAGCGCTCTTGGTGTCCGCCTGGGAACGACCGGCAACCTGCTCGTGCGGTGGACCAAGGAGCGGATGTGCATCGAAGCGATCGACGCGGCGATCGCGGTGCGCTCGAGTTACGAATGGCGCTTCGACAATCATCTGATCGTGCGCTGGCAAGCGACGCGTAACCAACGCGCAGGTGGGGCTCTGTTGACCGAAGGCGTACGACGACGACTCGATTGTCGCTTGGCAACGAGCACCGAGGCGCAGCGCCCATGAGACACCTGATGCCTCGATTCGCTTTCTGCGCGTTGCTGGTCGGTTGTTCCGCCGCGCCAAACCCGCCCGTTACAAACTCGTCAGGTCCTAGTTCGACAAACCCACCGTTCGCCTCGAAGTCGCCATCGCCACCACGATGGTTTCTCGAAGTCGGCACGCGCTGGGTGGAAAAGACAGAATCGGGGCTGCATCGCGTCGTCGCAGGGAGTCGTTTCGAGACGCAAGGGCGACACATCGTCGGTGTCGCAGACAAACCCGATTCGCTCGAAGATGCTCGCGTCGCGCCACCATGGAGTACGTCGGGACAGACTCCGTGTCGTTACGTTTTTTTGCGGGACCGAGAAGTCTTCGTTGCGTTTAGCTGGCTGGGCGAAGCACGGCTTTTAGGCACTCTTTCGATGCCCGTGCAGGACTCGTTCGACTGGCTCGACGGAGTCGGACTGGTGACGAATGCAGGCACCTTCGTCGTACGCACGGCAGGGTGCACCATCGACAAGCTGGAGTTGCCAGGTGTTGCGACGGCTCATGCGCTGAATGCGCAGACGGCGGTCGTACTCACGGCGCTCGGACACGCGCGTTTGACGCTCGATGGCGGCAAGACCTTTCGTGACGTGAGTGCCGATCTGCCGGGAGCTACGAGCGTGAAGCGAGTCGGCAACGACCTGCACGTTCTCACCAGTGGCGAGCAACTGTTCGTGATCGATGCGCAAGGAGCGATCAAACCGGGCAAGCGTGTCGAACAGCCGCGTCGAGACGAGCCACCGCCGGAGCTGGAGGACCGCTGGCCTACCGAACACGGCATCCATTCACCACTGCAAGCCGCCGTGATGACCGGGTTGGTCTTGCCAAACGGAGACGCGCTCGTCGCTGATGATGGGCTCGTGGCGCGAGTGGATTTGCGCACGGGAATTGCCACGGAGGTGCTCCGCTTCGGCAGCGAAGGGGAACAGTGTTTGCCCGTCACCATGAACGATCGTGCGCTGATCGTTTGCGAATCGGCACGTCGAGCCACCGTGATCGATGCAGGCAGCGGACATGTCGAGCGATCGTTTGACCTCGAACAAGAGCCCGTCTGGGATCGGTTTGTCGCGGTCGATGGTGAAGCACTTGGGTTTGTCGGCTCGTGCGCAGGACGTACGGCCGCGCCTGCCGTGGATGTGGTGACGTCAGCGTCTCCGATGAACAACTCCACGCAGCGCAGTCAAACCTTTTGTGTACGTACGACCTCGGGCGGTTGGGTCGAGCATCGGGTCGATCCGGAAGATGCCACCGATCTCTTGGCGTGGATTCCTCGCTCCGATGGCGGAGCCGTTGCGCTCGTGGCCATGCCGGGCACGTTTGTGCACAACACTCCACGCGTGAACGTTCGCGGCACGTTACGCGTCGTACGCGTGGCTCGAAACGAAGCTCCGCTCGACATTTCGCCGTACCTCGGCGAGGCACCGAAGCTGCTTTCGCGCTCGTTGCATGCGCTGCCCGATGGGACCATCGAGGGCTGGATTTCGTCGGGGCACAGCGCTTCGAGCCTCATGGCGATCACCATCGATCCGATGGGCAAACCAAAGCAGCGACCGTTTCCTTCACGCACCGGAACGCTTTTGACCGCGGGCCGGTTTGCCATCGCGCGAACGGAGGACGGTTTGTACTTTGAAACCACCGATTACGGACGGCATTTTCAGCCGATCGATCCTCCTCCGGGCAAGCGCACGGATCCGATCGCCACGAGCGCCGTGGGCGCACAAATCGGACCGTTTCTCCGCGTAGGTTGGGGCGCCAGTGCCGTCACGCAAACTGCAGAAGTTCCGCCAACAGATACGTCAACAGCGATGCAGGTACGTCGCCTGCCGCCAGTCGTACGCCTCGGTTGCCGTACTTCTGGACCAACGACCTCGAGTCGCGTTTCGGATTCGTTCAGCGTGGGTTTTACCAAGACCCCAACGCCACAAATGTCTCCTGGTCGGATTGCCTTGGCCGGCGCGTTCTACGTACCTTGGCGAGGCATGCCGGCATCGACTGCGACCGGTGACGCCGAGTTTGTCTTCATCCCTTTCTTCGACCTCGCTGCTCCCGTTCGGCGGGCAACCGTTCCGCTCTCGCGACTCGACCCGCAGCAACAAGTTTTTCACGAGATCAAGCTAGGTTTCGTACTCGATGGCAACACCGTGTGGCCGGTGGCGGCAGAACGTTACGACCAATGTGCCGCACCGCTGATCGATGAAGCGGGTTTGACCGTGTCTCTTGACGCGTGCGTCTCGGATCCCACGGTCGGCGTCAACATGGATGGTCGCTTGGTCCTTGTGCATCAACCCGTGAGTTACATCCAGCAAGATGTCGGACAAGTCGTCATCTCCACGGCGGATCTCGCGAAAGCTCCGTCCGGACAAACCAAGTTGCGCGGGACAAACCTCAAACAAGTCGCAACACTCGAAGTGCCCGGGGGAATCAGTCGTTTCAAGCTCGCGGTGGGAAGACGCGGGAAAACCCCGGTGGCCGTTTTGATCGATGCATCCGGCAACGCGCTACTCGCACCGATTGATCCGAATCGAGGCACCTTCGGCACCGAAGAACCGCTCGTACCGCTAAGCAAACTGCGGCTCGGCACCGATGCGGCTTGTGCTGAAACTGCCGATGACGCGCGTCTCGTTTTGCCGTTCACTACCGAGATCGGTCTCGACACGCAGGGGTTCTTAGGCATCCGCGAAGCCGAACACGGTGGGCTCGCGATTCTGCGTTGGTCGAATCAACACGTGTGCTTGGAGGCCATCGATCGCGCCATCCACGACGAGCGTCACGAAGCTGATTTGGCCTTTCATTCCGTCCACGGTCCGGTGCGCAAAATCGTCGCTCGCTTCGACAAACAGAACCAAGGCAAAGGCACGCTCGTCCTGCTCACATACGGCACGGAGTTGCGTCAACCCATCACGTGCGACCGAGTTTCACCATGAGTCGACGTAAGGTTTTTCTCGGCTGCTTGATGCTCGTTGCAGGCGCGCAAGCCTGTGTTGCCAAGACAAACTTTTCCAAGACAAACCAGCGTGCCTCAGACAAACCCATCGCGAAAACCGATGCACCCAAGCCAGCGCTGATCGAGCCATCGAGTCCCGCACGCTACGTGCTCACCGAGGGCATGGGCGTGTCGTACGACGAAACCGGCGAAGCATCACCCATTCCCGCACGCGACTTCGCCCTCGTGTCCGGCACACGTCTCGTCCTCGAAGGAGGCGTGATCATCGAATCGGTTTCTTCGCCCGAGCCGCTCGTCGGGTTTCGTTCGCTGCCCGAGCGCCTCGGAGGCGGATACGTCTTCTGGTCGGACTCGCACACGTTTCGTGCACCAACGTTCCTGGGAAAACTCGAATCGTTTGTGGACGTAGGATCCCCCGGAGGCGTTCGTCCATGGCTGCGTACGTTTGTCCTGCGCACCTCGCTCGGTCTGCTCGAAGTGGAGCCGAAGACGCTTGCCGTTCGTCGCACGGATCTAACGCGCTACTCCGAAGTGCTGTCGCTCGACGGGCAAGTGGGCGTTCGAGTCGATGCCACGGGTCGCGCCGAGGTTTCTGCCGATGGTGGGAAAACCTTTCGTGATGTCACGGCCGAGCTGGGACGACGTTTCAACGCGCCGATGGTCCATGGCCCAGACAAACTTCGTTTGCATTCAACAAACCCGGACGATCAATCGTTCGTTGTTGATCGAGCTGGCGTGCTCGTGCCTTTTGATCCTTGGGTAGCCAAGGTGCGACTCGAGCCAGCGATGCCGGCAATGCCGCTCGAAGAGCCCGCCTACACGCGAAAACTTGCGCCTGCCGAGCTTGCGCAGGCGGTGGTCGTAGGAGCGCTTTTGCCGGGTGAGCGTTTCGTGATTCCGCGCGAGATGTCGTTGCGAGTCCTGTCTGCGAAAAGTGGAAACTTGATCCACGACATACCGATTACCGGCGTTTCCGAAGGGTTTTCCCATTGCCAACCGGTGATGGTGGGCGAAGATCTTCTGCTCGCGTGTTCGCACGTCCGAGGTGCGCACTTGTTCTCGTTGCAAGGCTCGCCCACTCGAGCACAGCTCGAAGCGACGTTTCCGCAATCGGGTGGGTTTGTCGCGGGACTTGGGAAACGTTTTGCGTTCCGGGGTCGATGCGGTTCGTTACCTCCCACGGTGGCTGACTTTCCCAGCAATTCCGTACCCGTCGAGGCTGCTAGCTCCGCGGATCCGAATGCGCCTCCAGCTCCGCCTGAGCCTGACGTGTCGGAGCCTTTGCCACCGCCGCCCGAGGACGAAGCCGCCGTCTGTGTTCGTCGCGCGGATGGTACGTGGGTGGAACATCGTCTCGATGG
>CAZETM010000659.1:0-5725 GCA_964514885.1 uncultured Polyangium sp.
GCGAGCACCGAGCCCATGCCGGCAAAGCCGTTGCCAAGAGTCAAGAAATCGGCAAGCTGAAAGTCCCGAATCATCGAGAAGCGCCGCGGACGCGGTCTTTTTGTCTTCTTTGTCTTCATCACGGATCCCTCGAGGCCAACCCAGCATACGCTTTCTACGACTTCTCCGCGCCACCTTAACGAGCGTGTTTGCACCGGTTGGCCCAGCAGCCAGTTCCACACGCTCTAAAATCTTCGGGACGACGAACGCGCCCTTCCGCGTTACACCTGCCGCCATGCTCCTTTATCACTCCAACGTCCGTCGCTTCGCCTCCGCCGCCGCACTGCTGCTCGCCTTCTTGCCCGCGTGTGATCCGGCAAGGCCCGACGTCGCTCCGAGCGCATCGGTCAAGCCCGCCACGCCCCTCGCAGCCGCATCCGTTCGTCCTGTCGCGTCCGTCGCCCCTGCCCCGTCGGCATCCGCAGCGGCCGTCGTCGCGCCTGCATTCGGACCGTTCGGCGAGGTCGTGCAGAAGTTGTCCGAGAAGGGCGGTGACTTCATCTCCGACAACCTCATCTCGAACGAAACGTCATATCTTCAAGTGGCCAAATCGCTTTCGGCTCGCCCCGCGGGAGGTGTTTACTTGGGCGTAGGCCCCGAGCAGAACTTTGCGTATCTCGCGCTTACGCGTCCCAAGCTCGCGATCATCGTGGACATTCGTCAGGACAATCTTTTGCAGCACCTTTATTATCGATTCCTGCTGGAAGAAGCGAAGAGCCGCTCACATTTCCTCGCGCTGCTCGTGGGCCGGCCGTACGACGAAGGGGCGGCTCCACCGGACGACGCAGATTTGAATGCGGTGCTCAAACACGCCGAGAAAAACCCTCCGGATGCGAAGTTATTGGCCAACAATATGGATCGGGCCATGACGCGGATGACGAAAGATTGGGGCATCACGCTCGACGAGAAAGACAAGCGCTCGCTGAGCAAGATGGCGCAGGTCTTTTTCGACAAACAGCTCGACCTACGCTTTGAGCTCAAAGAATCATCGGGGCGCAAGTATCCGATGCTGCGGGAGCTGTTGGGTGCGACCGATCCGGACGGGAAACAACGAGGGTTCTTGGCGACAAACGAATCCTTCCGCTTCGTACAAACGATGGCAAAAGAAGGACGCATCGTGCCAGTCGTGGGTGACTTCGGAGGCGACGGGGCATTCCCTGCGATTGCAGAGTACTTGAAGAAGAACGATTTGAAAGTGACGACGTTTTACGTGTCGAACGTCGAGCAATACCTGCTCGAGCCCCCGGTATGGACGAAATGGCTGCGCAACGTCGAGGCATTGCCGCGAATGGATGACGCGTTATTCGTGCGGTGTTATCTCGACCAGGGGAAGAAGCATCCGAAACAAATGGATGGGCATCGCACGGCGACGGTGCTGGCCAAAGTGAGCGACTTTTTGGAGCGGGAAAAGAAGACGCCGTCAAGATCGTTCTTTACAGTGTCGACGGAGGGGTTGGTGGAGTGAGGTCATGAACGGGCAAACGTTTGCCCGTGTCAAGCAGAAAAACCGACCCGCGATGAGAATACCGTGGGTCGGTTCAGCCCACTCAATGCGACGCGAGAATCAATGCGACGCGAGAATCAATGCGACGCGAGAATCTCGGCAATGCTGCTGTACCGGCTCGGTTGACGAGTCCAGTAATTGAGCACCGAACCGCGCGCGACGATCCAAGCTTCGTCGAAACGACCATCTTGCGATTGAATACGCACGAGATGGTCACCGTTATCGAATCCCCAATGGCGACCCTCGGAATCGAAATGGTCGATCATTGCGCCTTGACGCGTCCGAATGTGGAATTGCTCGTTGGGAATGTCATACGTACGATCGACGACGAATTCGTGGACCTGCCAGATGTTGCCCGACTGGAGCACGCCCCAGTCGACATTCAGGCCCGAATCATTCGGCAACCCGAAGACTCGTTCATTGCGAAAACGAATCGCGCAATCGCGGATGTCGCCATTGCGGCTCGGGTCGTGATGCAAGGTGATCATCGTATTGCGGACGAGCCCAAAGCCTTGGGTATCCGTGTAAGGATCGTACGAGCGTCGGAAGACATGCTCGCAAAGTTGATCGGCTCCGGCGGAAAACCCCACCGTGAGCAGGCCCTTCGCCTTGCGCTCGTGCAGGATCCGCCCGAACTTGCCAGGCTCGCCGGAAAAACGCGCCCCGAGATCCTTGTAGCGTTGAAGGCCGGTCAGGCTATGCCCGCCGCCGAGAATGACGACCTCGGACGAGCGCAACAAATCCCAAAACGCCTCGACGTCTTGGCCACGTAGGCCGCTCGTCCAATAAAACGGCATGTACTCGAGGCCAAACCGATCGAACTGGCTGAGGTACCAGCGAAAGTTGCCCCAAGAAAAATCCTGCCGCTCCATCTCGTTGCCGTTCTGCGGAGTTTCGGACATCGGCAGAAACAAGATCCGCTTGTTGTCCTCACCTCGAAGCGCGCGTTCGACGATGAAGTGATCATGGATCAGACGGCAACGGTTGTGCGAACTGTAAACGAGCGCGGTGCCTTTCATGGGCGCGGAGTACAGTCGCGAAAATGTCAGCCGTCAAGAGGTCTCGATCACGTCGCGGACGTTCTGTTCGTTCACGCAACGATCCACGGCTGAGGTTGGTCGGAGTTAACGGCTCGAACGCGCGTCGAGATAGTTGGACGTCCAACTTATTGCGTGGCGTCGTAGCAAACTGAATCGTTCCGAACGTGCCCGCTTGCATGCGACCCTGAGTGCACGGCATGATGCGCCGCGATGAAGCCCGCACGGTTTGGTTGGTTTGTCGCTCCGTCCTTGCTCGCGCTGGCGTGTAGCTCCGCCCCACCTCCGCCGCCAAAAGTGGACGCGCCGTTTGTCGTGACAACCCCTTCGCCCAAGAGCATCACGTACCCCGCCACGCGCAAGGCCGACGTGTCGGACATGTTCTTCAGCCAGGCGGTCGCTGATCATTACCGGTGGCTCGAAGACGGAACGTCGGCCGAAGTTTCTGCATGGGTGAAGGCGCAAGATGATCTCGCGCGCACGGAGCTGAGCAAGTTGCCTGGACGCGAAGCGCTCGGAACGAAGCTCCGCGACTTGTCATATCTCGAGTACGTCACGCCGCCCGTTCGTCGTGGTGGTCGATCGTTTTACATGCGCAAGCTGGCTAGCCAGGAAAAACCCACTGTATATTTTCGCGCGGGTGATACGGGCGGCGAATTGGTGCTCATCGATGCGGCAACATTGAGCGCCGATGGCTCGACGTCGCTCGGTACATGGGTCCCGTCGCATGAAGGCAAATACGTGGCGTACGTCGTTCATCCGAACAATGCCGACGCGGGAACGATTCGCGTGCGCGACGTGGCGAGCGGCAAAGACACGGCCGCTGACGTCATCGAAGGTGGCAAATACGCATTTCCCTTATGGACGCCCAAAGGCGATGGGTTTTACTACGTCGCATTGCCTACGGATCCGAACATCAAACCGGCGGACCTTCCGGGGCATTCGGAGGTCAAGTTTCACCAATTGGGAAAACCGGCGGCATCGGATACGGTGATTCTCGAGAAAAACAACGATCCCGAAACCGAGCTGGAGATCGCGTTATCGAAGGACGGTCGATTTCTCGTGGTGATGGTGCTGCATGGCGGAGACGTGAGCGGCATCAAATTTTTGGATTTGCAAAAGAAGAAAGCGCCCTGGGTGAACCTCGTCGAGGGTTACGAAGGCTCGATGAGCGCGTTTGCCCATGCAGGTCGTATCTATTTGCGGACGACGGAGGGGTCCCCGCGAGGACGGCTCGTGTTGATTGACCCGGCCAAACCCGAACGTACGAACTGGAAAGATCTCGTCCCCGAGTCGAAAGAAGCGGTGCTCGAAGATGCGCGCGTCGTTGGCGGGCATTTGGCGCTCACGTATATGCGTAAGGCATCGAATGCGCTTGAAGTGTATTCGCTCGAAGGCAAAAAACTGCGCGATATTGCATTGCCGGATATCGGATCGACCGGTGGAATTCGCGGGCAGGCGGACGAAGACTCGGCGTATTATTCGTTCACGTCGTTTATGTATCCCACGTCGATCTTCGAGACGAACATGAAGACCGGCGAGAGCAAGCTATGGTATGCGGTCAAGGCGCCGGTCAATCCTGCTCCGTATGCTGTCGAGCAAGTGTTTTACCCGTCGAAAGATGGCACGCAGGTGTCGATGTTCATCGTGCGCCGCAAAGACGCGCCCAAAGATGGATCGGTGCCGATGCTCATGACCGGGTACGGCGGATTCAACATCAGCATTTTGCCAAAGTTTTCGCCAATGCTCTACACGTGGCTCGAAGCGGGCGGAGCGTTTGCCATTCCCAGTTTGCGCGGTGGAGCCGAATACGGGGAGGAGTGGCATCGCGCTGGAATGCTCACGAACAAGCAGAATGTGTTCGACGATTTCATTTCGGGAGCGGAATGGTTGCTGAAAAACGGCTATACGAAGTCCGAGCGACTCGTCGCGTATGGTGCATCGAATGGTGGATTGCTCATGGGCGCGATGACTGTGCAACGACCGGAGCTGTTTCGCGCGATTTTGTGCGGCGTTCCAGTGCTCGACATGATCCGCTACCCGCTGCTCGGCGACGGCAAGACGTGGGTGGCCGAATATGGATCGCCACAGGATGAAGCGCATTTTCGAGCGCTCTTGGCCTATTCGCCTTACCACAACGTCAAAAAGTCCGGCGGTGATTATCCGGCCGTGCTCATGTTATCGGCAGACGCTGACGATCGCGTGCATCCGATGCATGCGTGGAAGATGACCGCCGCGCTTCAGGCGGCTCAAACGACGGACCGCCCGATTCTCATGCGTGTTGAAAAGAATGCCGGCCATGGTGGTGCGGATCTCATCAAGAGCAACGTAGAACGTTCGGTCGACATGCTTGCATTCGCATTTGCCATGGTGTCTACTACGCCGAAGCTTCCCTGAGCTAGGAGCGACAAATGGCTGGACGCACGTTCGCAGTTGGTGACATTCACGGTGATTTCGATTCCCTGACGAAGCTGCTGGCCGCACTGCCGCCGCTCGATCCAGACGACACACTCGTTTTCGTCGGTGATTACCTCGACCGAGGTCCTCGTTCGGCGGAGGTCATCGCCTATTTGCGTGCATTGCCCGGACAAACGCCCGCCAAGGTGGTGCTGTTGCGTGGCAATCACGAAGACGCTTGGTTACGAGTCATCGATCGAGGGTGGCCCGAATTCATTTTGCCGCAAGGAAATGGTTGCTTGGCGACGTTGCGGTCGTTCCTCGGCCAGCCCCATCCTAGGGACGACGAAGGTTTTACCAAGGAGGACTTCGAGCCGCTGATGAAGGGCACGTTTTTCCCGGCCGAGGTCGTCGAATGGATGCGGGAGCTGCTTTATTATTACGAGGACGAGCATGCCATTTACGTGCATGCAGCGTTGAACAAAGGGCCGAACGGTTACGAACATCCGCAGAGCACGGAAAAACAGGCGGCGATCTTGTGGTGCCGCGATAAAGATTTCGTTCGTGACTATCGTGGAAAGCTGGTGATTTTCGGCCACACCGCAACGAAGTATCTGCCTGCGGAATTGTCCGATTACACGCCCGAAGACAAGGACGACGTGTGGGTTGGCCCGAGCGTCATCGGAATCGATACACGCTGCGGGAAAGGTGGGTTCTTGTCGTGTGTGGAGTTGCCGTCGGGGCAGGT
>CAZETM010000660.1:0-5718 GCA_964514885.1 uncultured Polyangium sp.
GACGGTCTTCATTGACGACTCGACGATCGTGATGACTTCCGGCGCAGGTTTGTCGGAGGCTGCAAAGGCAACGTCGACCTCGAGATCTTCACCGTGCTTGCACTCGTACGGCTTGCGGATGTCGTCGCGTCCATCGAGGCGCGCGATGAGCTCATGTGGGCCTTGATCAATGAAGGCCCAGAACGCGCCTTCGCTCGGGATCATCTTGCCGTTGCCGATGTCGACAGCAACGTTCACGTCACTTACTTTGACCTCCAACCGACACACGTGACGACGAACGCGTGTGTACGCCTCGAAGAACTGGCGTCGCTCCGCTTGCGACGTGCCCGCTGCAGCAGCGACCGCATCGTGCAAAACGCGAGCAGCAGGAAGCCACAACTTGGGATCCTCCCACATCATGATTACGAGCCCGAGACGGCCTGAAACGAGAGGATCTCGGCGAATCTCCAACGCGTCCGTATACGCCTTGACCGCGTCGTTCAGACGTCCATCTGCGAGCGCTCGATCACCAGCTTTCTTCAGCTCGTCGAAGTTTGGCGCAGCAGTTGGTGTGGTTGTCGCAGGTGACGACGTGGGGTTTGTCTTGGCCGAATCGCGCGGGTCCGCAGCCTCCGCACGCGCAGCCAGCAACATGCCGAGCAGCACGGAGGACAAGGAAAACGGGCGCATCACTCGCCGACGATACACAAATGGACAAACCGGGACAAGAGAAAACCGTACTGGGACGAACCTGGTGGGTGTTCGTCACGTGGAACGTTACGAGGAGCCGTGGATGCCAACATCACGTTGCCAAATTAGTAACGGTTCGTCGGGAGAAACCTCGACTCGCCTCGAAGCGATTTCCGGCTACCGCAGTGCCAACGCGATGCTCCAATGAGACCCGGCGAAGCTCCACGGTTTCCATCTAGGCGCCAACCGATGGTGACGGCTTGCTCCTTGCCCATGCGATCCGTGTTGGATAGGCTCTTCGATTGCAGCAACTCCACACGTCGAGTTGGAAGCACCGAGGACAGACGCAGCGCCATGAAAGCGGATATCCTAAAATTGCTGCTTCAGTCCCATGCGGACGGCGATGAAACGCTGTTTCGCAAATCCGCGCTGCAGTTGGCTGCCGCTGAAAGCAACGCTGGGCATAGCCGCGTCGCGGATGAGCTTCGCGCCATCATCGCGAAGATGCCGCCTGCCAGCGCGCGCAAGGCTTCCACGCCGATTGTCGACATCGCTGCGCCTCGTGGCGAGCTCGCAGATATCTTGGACGGCGGACATCGCGATGAGCGACTGCGTGACATCGTTCTTCGCAACGATGTGCGTGACCTGCTGCTGCGAGTCATTTCTGAAAATCGCTCGCGTGCACGGTTGGAGCGGTTTGGCGTTTCTCCACGACGCAGGCTTCTTTTCCACGGTGCACCGGGATGCGGCAAAACGCTGGCCGCTGCAGTGCTGGCTGGAGAGATGGGCTTGCCGCTGATGACCGTTCGATTCGATGCGCTCTTCTCGCGTTTTCTAGGTGCAACTGCGACGCAATTGCGTGCGATCTTTGCCGAAATGCCACGTCGGCCAGGTGTGTATCTCTTCGATGAATTCGACGCTGTCGCCAAGGCGCGCGGTGACTCGCAAGACGTGGGCGAAATGAATCGAGTCGTCACGGCGTTTCTTCAACTCGTCGACGCAGACGTCAGCAGCAGTATCCTCGTTGCCGCGACAAACCACCTGCAGCTCCTTGATCGGGCGGTCTTTCGTCGCTTCGACGTGGTCGTTCCTTTCGACAAACCAACACGCGCCCAACTTGCGGATCTCCTCAAGTTGCGCCTCGGCGCGTTGGGTTTGGAAGACGAAACCGCCGAGGGTGTTGCCAAGCAGGCGGAAGGGTGGAGCTTTGCAGATGTGTCCCGCGCATGCGACGACGCCGTTCGCACGATGGCCTTGGACGATCGTGATCAGATCAGCGAACGCGATTTGCTGCATGCGCTCGAAGAATTGAACCGCCGTGAGCTGCCCACGGAACATTGAACGATGGCCGACGCGAGACTGCCGCTGCTGCGGGGACGCATAACGAAGACCGAAAGCTACAAAGGGCCTCGCGGTGGCCCAGCATCGGCGGCTCAGCTTCCATCTCGCGACCCTCAGCTCCATCGAACCCGTTTGGTTCAACAACTCGATGCAATTGCCGACGCGGTGAAGAATCGGCCAGCGCTTGCACGAGATGAACTGGCGACGCGCGAAATCGTCGCCATTCAGCCCGCAACCGGAGCTGAGCTCGTGGCGGACCAGCTCGATGATGTGCAAGAGGACGCGCGGCTGATCGGCGTTGGAGAAACGGGCACTTTGCTGCTCGATGTCGCATCGGCACAGCTCGAGTACCTCCGGGACAAACTCGACGCATTTGCCGACGATTCCCGCATCAAGCCAAAGGTGAATGACGACGGCACGACGACCGTTCGTCGTGACAAAGAGCGTGCAATCGCCCCCATCGAGACGATCAGCCTTGCAACACTTGATGACGTGCGTGCACCTCGGCTTCGCGAGACGCCCCTTGTCGCCGATCGTGCTTATTGGTTCGAATTGGCGTGTCGCGGTGGGGCTTATCGTCCGCTTCTCGAGACCGAGATGAGCCGCACACAAATCTTGCGGCAACTACATCGTCTGGACGCTTTGCAGAAGGTCGAGGAATTTGTTGGTCCTGAGCAGGTCTACTTCTTCGTGCGACTCACACTGAATCAGCTCGATGCTCTTCGCAGCGCAACGGATTGCATCTATGAAATCGAATTAGCTCCGCCTCCAATTCGCGACCTGCATTTGCTGGAGGACATTTCCTCGAAGGACGTCAAGGCGTTCGACCTGATTGCCCCGCCCGAAAATGCCCCATCCGTTGTCATTCTTGATACCGGTATTGCGACGCAGCACCCGTTGCTCAAGAAAGCAATTCTTTCTGCCACGACTGCGGGAGAATTCATTACCTCGCCCGAAGATACTCATGGCCACGGGACAAAGATGGCGGGCATAGCGCTCTATCGAGACCTTGGCACGGCACTCGAGCATGGGACCATGACCGCCACTCATTGGCTCCAAAGCAGCAGACTGTTCGTGAGGCCCAAAGAGGGCACTGCACACGACAATAACTACGAAGCTTGGCCGGTATTGACTCTGGGCGCCGTACGTGCGGCAGAGGATGCGGATCTCGCGCAGCGTGACCGCGTATTCGCACTTGCTATTACTCGAAGCATGCAAGAGCCATTAGAATTGCAGGATTCGATCCTCGACGAACCGACTCCCACTCTGTGGAGCCACGCGTTGGACCAGATCGCATTCAACGACGGGCGCGGTCGTCTCATTGTCGTTTCGGCTGGTAACGCGCGTCCGGAACAATGGCTGACACTTGCAGAGCAATACCCACAACTGCAATTATCGGAAAAGATTCACCAGCCGGCGCAGGCATCCAACGTGCTGACCATTGGCGCGTTCACCTCGCGAGTAGAGCTTCCCGGTGGACAAGACTATGCCGAATATCGCGTCGTAGCGCCGCGACCCGGCGGAATTTCGCCCTTCACCAGCGCAGGGCTCCCCGGCAAGGAATGGCCAATCAAGCCTGATATCGTTCTGGAAGGCGGCAATCTCGCGATCGCGGGCGCATTACCCGACGAGAGTATTCCAACGCTATGCGGACTCACGACCAGCCATAGACACATGGTTGCCCAGCCGTTGGGTCACTTGTCGATGACGAGCGAAGCGACCGCTCGTGCTGCCAATCTCGCAGCTCGCGTTTGGGCTGCCGAACCGAAGCTCAGACCAGAAACAGTGCGTGCACTGCTGGTGCATTCCGCAAGCTGGACGCGCGCAATGATGGAGCAATTCTCGGGAAAATCCGACCGGTTGCGCGCATGTGGATACGGGGTGCCCGATGAGCGGCTGGCAATGGAATGCGCCAAAGATCGGGCCACCATCATCATCGAAGACACGATGCCGAATGCGGTCATCGAAGAAGTCGCGAAGAAAAAGCCGCCGAAACGCGCAACGACAAAACCGACCGAACCAAAACCTCGACGCAAAGCAAAGCTGTACCGACTCCCAATTCCACACGAGCTTTTGACGGATGCGGATTCCGAGGTCGAGCTCAGGGTCACGTTATCGTATTATCCGGAGCCGAACAAATTTCGTCGGAGCATCCTCCACGGTCTCGACTTGAAATGGGACATGCAAGGTCCACAAGAAACCGAGGAACAATTTATTCAACGCATCAATACTTTGAATAGACCTCGTGGAAGCGACGGCAAACCACAAAAAGTGACCTCGGCCGGATCATTTTCGTGGGATGTTGGAATTGACCTTCGTAGTCGTGGCACCGTGCAAAGCGACCGATGGCGCGGGAAGATGTCGGCGCTTGCCGGAGATAAACTCATTGCCATCGTCCCGGTGCTCGGATGGTGGAACCAGCGCAAGCAAATGACCGAGCGAACCATGCGCTTCTCGCTGGTCGTGTCCGTATTTGGGCCAGGCGTTTACGCGGTCATCAAGCCGAAGGTCGAGCTGCCGGTAGCCGCGAGCGTGGAGGTTTGAGCTTGCGCCAGGTGCACGCCAAGCGTACAAGCATCGCGAATGGTGCCCACGAACACGCCTATACCGATAGGACGTTCCAATCGCCCAATCGGCACGGGCGCGCAAGAAGTAGTTCTCACCGGCGGCAACGGTAGTGTATGTCAGGACGCAATGCATATCGAGGCTTCGAGTACCAGATCTACGTTTCCGTATGGCTTTCGCTCGCATTTCTCATCGAGAAGGGCGCCAAGGAAGTTCTTGTGGAGCCGCTGTCGGGCGAAGACCTGGAAGTTCTCCGAGGCAACAAACCAGATTTGCGCAATGCGCACGCGAAGATCGACCAAAGGCGAGTAAAGCTGGATATCGGGCCGGCCAGCGCCCCTTCGCCCAACCCCGTCGTGCCTTTGCCACCTGCCCCCCGACGTTTGCTAGTACAAATAAAGTCGCGTCGTGCGGCGCCGTGGACCGCAGGGGATATCGCAACGATCCTCTGTGGAAAGAAAAGGGCCAAACGCAAGACTGACGCTCAAGCTAACGCTGCTGATGGCGCGGGTAGCGACGGCCCCGAAGATGGCGTCACCGATGCAGATAGCTGTGAAACGACTAATGATATCGATCGTGAATGGCCATATGACATCCTCAATACCGACCAAAACGCCACATTCTTGTTCATAACGAGCGGCGCTGTCGCCAAAGGTCTCTCATCTCTCCATGTAGAGAATTTTGACTTTGCAGGTCACGAGACACCACGTAGCGTGAAGCCACCTCCGGATTGGACGTCGGAACAGAAGCATAAGTATCTCGATGTCCTCCAGCGAGTTGGAATTATTCAGAGCGAGAAGGACGACGCAGTCAACCTCCAGATTGATAGGTTCCTCGCAGAGCGTCTGATGGTTCCGTACTCCAAACGCGAAACCTGCCGAGACCAGTTGATGAAACGAATTGCTGCAGGGATGCTGGATGCGAGACATCAGAGATTGACCCGTGAGCAGATTGAGCAAGTCGCCAGACGCCACGACGGGCTCCCCGAAGGACCGCGATTTTTTGCTCCGCCAAAAAAATGGGCCCAAATCCAAGCTTGCATAGAAGAAAAGCATGCCATTCTTATTGTTGGTAAACCGGGCACCGGGAAATCGACCATTGCTGAAAAAATCGTTTACGAGTACCGAAGCCGAGGGGAACCAT
>CAZETM010000661.1:0-5703 GCA_964514885.1 uncultured Polyangium sp.
GCTCTCTGCGTAGCGCCTCGTGAGCGGCCCCGGTGGTGGCACGAGCCTTCTTTTCAAGGGCATCGAGCCTTCGAAGCGCCCAGCGAACGAACTGCTCGGGCACGACGAGAGCCCGAAGGGTCTCGGTGAGTTGCTCCTCGATCACCCGCTCGGGGAGGTAGGGCTTCGGGCAAACGAGGGGGTCCTTCCACCGGCGGCTGCAGCGGTAGTAGGTGAAGCGGAGGCCCGACCGCTTGGTGTGAACCTCGGCCGTCACTCCCCGACCGCAGACACAGGCGAGGAGCCCTCGATAGGTAAAGGTGTGGCGGGAAGGACGGGGCTGGTCATCACGGTGGAGGGATCGCTGGAGGTGATCAAACTCCGCCTTCGACACCATGGGCTCGTGCCCTCCGGGGAATACATCGTCGGCATGGCGGATAAGGCCCATGTAGAAGGGGTTCGAGAGCATGGCGTAGATTGAGCTGTGCGAGACGGGACCTGCTGGGTAGCGGCGTGTTCCCCGAGACCTGAGCCCGAGCTTGTTGCGCGCGATGCGGTAGAGTTCGGTGAGGGTGTGTCGGCCGGTCAGTGCGCGGTGAAAGAGCTCATGGACGAGAGGGAAGCGCTCGGGGTCGGGGATCGTGCGACCAGCGCCGCGCCCATGCGTCCGATCAGTCGGGGGCTCCTTCAGGTAGCCGAGGGGGACAACGCCGGTCGAGCGGCCGGAGGCGAGCACGGCGCGATTGCCGCGGCGAACATTGTCGGAGAGGTCATCCACGTATTTCTTCGACATGCCGAACTCGATGGTGAGCATCAGCTTGTCGTCGCTGGTGTCATGGAAGGTCCGACCGGGGGTCACGATCTGCCCGACGCGGTGTCGGTCGAGGGCGTCGATGATCTGGCCGCCGTCGAGGGCGTTCCTTGCCAAGCGGTCAGCCTTCCAGCAGATGATGCCTGTGATTGGACGACGCTCGGCTTCTCGCAGCATCTCCGCGAAGATTGGTCTTCCTGAGCGGCGAGCAGACTGTGACTCCTCGAAGACTCGTGAGATCTCAAATCCTCGAGATGCGGCGAAGGCGTGCAGTTCCGTGAGCTGGGCAGGAATCGATGCCACCTGGCGATCGGTCTCCTCGGTGGACTTGCGAACGTAGAGAAAGAAAATGGACATAGAGAGCGAAGAAGAATCACAAGATCATTTACGACATTTGTGCAGTAGGGTCGTCAAGAGCTCCGGCAGCACGGGCGTCGGCGCGGTCACAAAGTGTCACGATCTGGTGGATCACGGAGAGAAAGCGTGGGGCGAGGACTTGCGCTCGTTCGAGCGATAGCTCCACGCTCTTCTCCTCGCGCCAGATGGTGCGGAATTCTTCGATGTCCGATCCGAAGATCACGCTTCGCGTGTTGCTCAAGACCGCGAAGCCCGTGATCCAGGTCGTGCAGGCCGAGCGCACCGTGTCGGACGACGCGAGCTTCGTGAAGCTCACCCGCGAGGTGGTGAAGGGGATCAAAGCCCGTGTGTTTCCCCCTGCGCCATCATGGGCCTGCAAGTACTGCGAGTACGCCTCGCAGTGTCCCGTCGGCAACCCGGTCGCCCTTGCGGCGGTCGATGCACCAATCTCGAATGCAACCCATCCTGGGGCCGCCGCAGCGCTCTGATCCGAGCGCGCGATCCCCGATTCAATTTCCCCTCGGAGAGGCGGGCTCGCTGACAGCTGGCGTTCCGAGCGCTGCATGGGAGGCGGCCGCCGCGCCGCCGCGCGACCTCATCGTGAACGACAGCGGCGACCTCGTGCAGCTCGGCGACCTCGGCGTGGGGCCGGCACAGGTGATCGAACGTGCCGATCACTTGGTCATCGAGCTGACGGATCTCGACTCGGGGGTCGAGGCGGCCGCGCGACGTGTCCTCGTGGCCCGCGGTCCTGTGGCCGTCGCGTTCAGAAACACCGCGATGTTGGCGGAACTGAAGGCGGCCGAGTGGCGGGGGTCTTGCCAGGCCGCGGTGAGTCCGTCGACCGTCAGCCGATCCGGCAAGGAGGGCTGGCTCGGGCGCTGGTCGAAGCAGATGAGCTACCCAGGGTTACGCCGATGCGTGCGAGGTAGTCGTCGAGTTGGTCGAGTCCCACCTCGACGGGGTCCTTCGCCTTGTCCGACTCGCGCCAGGTCTTCAACTCGATACTCTTCCTCGCCGCAGTGGTCGCCTTTACCGACTGCACTGTCCCACCAACTACCCTTGCGAACCTATACAGGATGGGTATAGAATCCGTAGTGGATATATGTAAGATGGAAACCCACACGAAGGTAATCGCTATTGGTATGCTAGATCAATCGAATACTATTCAGATCAGACAAGAATGCAACTATTTCACATTAAACGCGATCCACCTGTTATGTATGTCGACCGCATAAAGTTTTTCAGCTTTATTCTCTGCATTTGTATCATGGGAAGCGGCTGCGTTCGCTCCCCTCGATCTGAACCAACATCTCACGAGCAGAGCTTAAAACTATCCGCCGAAGGCCCAACGAGTACGACTGCGATAGGTTTTTCACCATCATCACTCGAAGTCCAACCGGAGATTCCTTGGGGAACACTTAGCTCTACAAGCACTTGGGAAACTTTCAGCGATGCCAAACTAGGGATACGATTTCTCCACCCGCCAAAAATGGATGTAATCTTCCCAACTAAATTTCCATCACCAAACTTTAAGTATGTTGTAAAACTCATCGACCATGTGCAGAGCGAATGTATGCGCGACTACAGTCTTGGCCTTGTTGCCGAGCACCTACCCATGGCCAAGGCAGGAACCCATAGATACAACGAATCACTCGATGATCCAATGGTGCCGTCTGAGCAAGACGGGATCGAATTCGTTTCGTGGGCTTATACAGGACCTCAACAAGTAGCATTTGCATCCGGATCGATCTCGTCAAAATGTCTGAGTGATGGTACTTTCTCAAGTCTAGCTGCACAAGAATTCAGAACTTTCTTACAAGGACTCACCCTGACAGTCGAGAACAAGCCGTAGAGTTTCAAGGAGATCACCGTGAAAGTCCGATGTGCGAGTGCCGTCTTGCTTCTGGCACTCACGATCCTCTCGATAATTTTTGCAGGGTGCGAACCGGGCGAGGTCACTCAGGTTCCTGACCGAGTAACCGCGAGTCACCTGCCTGCGGGCGTTAGTGTCGCCCCAAGAGATACAAATATTACGGGACTTCGCCTTCCGTTGGCCGAAGCCGTCAAGTGGGCTGGTTCAAATAGCGGTCTTCTGTTCGCCGAAGATGCTGGCAGAAGCACCTATCCCGGCTGCCGCGCTGTCATATACCACCCCGGCCATGACATGAATGTGCTGGGAACGTCCGGAAACGATGACTGCCAGACTCCTATCTACGCCGTGGCAGATGGAATAGTAATCGACCGCGCGAATTTTCGAACCACCAGAAATAGTTCCTCGCTCAATGCGACCCTCGCGGCATCTACCTGCGGTAGCCAAGGCGATGAAGTAACAGAATGGGGATCATTGGTAATTCAGTTCATGTTGAATGGCAATCCGATGATCGCCCAGTACGGTCACATGTGGCATATCAATGTCAATTTGGGTGATATTGTACGAATGGGGGAGGTTATTGGTGATTTGGGGTCGGCAGCAACAGGTGCCGCACACCTACATTTTGAGATTCGAACGCCGGAGCACGTCTGTCACGATGGCGTTTTCAATGATCAGTGCGACGATAATTTATCACTCGTTCGAACAAGAGCAGAACCTCAAGTAAGCGGTCGCCCGAGCCAATACTTTTGTCGCTTGCTCAGCAGTCGAGCAGATGTTCTTCGTATGTATCGTAATCCGGTTGAGAATATCGTCTATACGGCGATGGACGTCTTTGCGGACCAGACTGTAGGAATGAGTTTTCTTGGATCCCCAACGGTGCCTACGGTAGCGGCGTTTCCCACCGCCACAGACTCGAATCCAAATCCGAGCAGTCGCACATCGCGAGATTTGTATTGGCTACATGGGGCTGCTTCAACGGTAAGAACGGACGTTCTAAATGCGCTCGTGCGAGAGTATCGACCAACGGGATGGGCTGGTGTGTCCGGCTATCTCGTATTTCCTGTTAATCACGGGGCCCACCGTCCATTTTGGGTGCGTGCAGCTATTGGCTATCAATGGATTACCCAAGTTCGTGGAAATAACACTGATAGAGTACGCTGCGGCCTTCCCGTGACCGGGGAATATCTTGCTTGTCCAACAGGCACAGCGGACTGTCATTCCGCGCGCCAAGATTTTCAAAATTGTAACATTACGTGGCAACAGGGTCGCTCGCCCGAAATTCGCGTCGAGAACTATCCTTCTGTAAGTCCGGGAGCCTTCGCTAGTCGATGGTCGGCGCTCGCCTCTCGTGGAAGCAATATTTTCACGCCAACTGGATTCACGCACGATGACGGTGGTTATCTTCTCGCAGATGCATACGAACGTAATGGTTCATCAGTTCAAATGGGAAACGCAGCCAGTGTCGCGTCAGCGCTCCCGGACACTCGATATTTTGCACAGGTATTTTCGGGAGGTGAGTACCGCCGTGGTCTTGTCATCCTTGATCCGGAGAATGCTATTGTTTCCTCTGACCTCTCAAGTTCACTAGATGCAATCTTCTCCTATGCGGCAAGAATGCAGATCGCGCGCGCGGTCGATGGGACGGCGCGTTCCGTCGTGTACGGTGGTGATGTTCGAGCCGCTGTGATTCGCACCGGTTTCCTTGACTGGTACGACACGCACAACGGCGTTCGTCTCCTCGGCGCTCCACTTGACGACGAGTACACTTGGCCGCCTCTCGGAAGCGCTTTGCCGAATCTGCCATCGCGTGCCCGTCAGGACTTCGAAAGTGGTAATTGTCTGATCTGGATTTGGGAACGTCCAGGGGTAGGACGAGCATTCTGTGGTCAAATCTCAGGTATTCACTGCGTGGATTACATGGACAATACGGAGACTTGTCCAAGAGTCACAGGCATTACATTCGACGGTGGGAGCCGTCCACCTGTACCGCTCGGTCTACCTCCGCTTACGAACGAACCTGAATCTGGCGGCGGCATGGGCGATCCAGATGGTGGGCTTGATGCTTCTGCAACAGACGGCGATTCGACTATCGGAGCCTCGGCCGACGCATCTTCCGACGCAACTCCCTGCGAATGTACGCCGTTCGTATCTTCTCCGCTATGTGTCTCCGGCAATCGTCGGGTCGAGCGCGAATGTATCGCGGTCAGTCCCGGCTCAAACTGTGGTCGGTGGCGTACCGTGCCTCTCGCATGCCCTTCGGGATACCAATGCATCGACGGCTTGGGCTGTCGAGCCTGCGGTGGACTCGACGAGGCATGCTGCGTCGAAGGGACTGAGTGCGCTGGTGGTCGGGTCTGTGTAGGAAACGGCACGGCCGCCCGTTGCCGAAACGCACAGCCGGATGCTGGACCACCGTGTCAAAGTCAATGTTCTACTGTTTCAGAATATGGTTGCGAGACCCCCACAAGATCCCGGTATTGTGCTGCTCCAAGCAGCGACGTGAATTGCAATCATTGGACGTCGCACACCAACTGCCAGCCCGGGACCGTCTGCCGTGCTGGGCGAGAGGGCCAGCCGGATATTGGTTGCGTTCGATGCGGCGACCGAGGAAGCTTCTGCTGCGCGGGCAATGGGTGCTCGCCCGGACTCTTTTGCAATACGAATGGTCGATGCGAGCCAC
>CAZETM010000662.1:0-5693 GCA_964514885.1 uncultured Polyangium sp.
GTCCTCGACGAACGTCTCGTAGAGTCCGGGGGAACCCACGATCACCTGCGGAAAGGCATGATCGGGCTCCTTCAGCACCCGCGTCTTGAAGTGATGGGCCCAGGTGAGCGCGTTCATCACATCCGCGGCGTGGGGGATTCCATCGTGATCGGTATGCGTCGAGCCGTCTGGACGAATGAGATAATCCGGATAACGTACCTGTGTTCCATCCGCTCGCAGATGCACCTTCGACGCTGCCGCGAACATGTTGCCCATACGTGCGAGGAAGCGAGCGATCCGCGGATCGGGCCATATCTCGTGAACGCGCACCATTGCGTCGACGACCAGCACCGACATCCAGGGCGAGGCGATGAACTCTTGGCCTGCTTCGTCTCGATCGTGTTGCGTACCAAAATGATAAAGCCCGCCCCCTTTATGCAAATTAGGCAAATCCTGGAGCCACAGGAGATCCTCGACGATCTGCTCGATCAAAGCGCGGTACATGTCTCGCCCCGTGATCTCGAAGGCGATCGTCGCGGCGAGCAGCTTGAACGCCACGTTTCGCTCCGTCCACGCTTCGCGCAGGAGCTGTCCCGTGCTCTCCCGCATGGGGGCTAGATCCGGGGACCAGCGCGATGGCACGTCGGAGAAAGCCCCGACAACGGCGTCGAGTTTGTCGAGGATACGATCATCCCCCGTGAGCCAATGCGTGTAGGCGAGGCTCTCGGCATAGGAGTATTTGGGGTCCCATAAAGGCTCCATGGCCGCGTCGTGTGGATCCTTCTGCGGCTTGCGCCACGAGAAGAACGCTCCTTCATAACGAGGATCATTCGTCGGATCGCCATCTTTTTGCCGCGCCATGACGAGCAGATGCTCATAGAACACCGCCGCGCGCACAGCTTCGGAGAGCACGCGCGGCGAGCCGCTACGCAGGTAGAGAACGAACATCGCCGACGAGCGATCGAAGAGCCAGGCCTCGCCGTTGTTGTCCTGGTTCGTCCTGTATGGGTTTGTTCCCGCAGGTTCGTTCAGCAGGCCATAAAAAAAGTTTGTCTGAGCAAAGTCATACGCGAGGGGCCAGGGCAAATGCTGGCCGCTCACGCTGGAAGCAGCCGGAGCCATCTCCACACCGACCCGATCATGCGCAGGGATTTCCACGCCTCCTCGGAGGACACGCACCGTCGAGAGGCCCGCTCGCGTGAGCGATCCACGCGGGAAAGGAAGGCCAAACGTGACGAGCTCGGGACCGGAAGGAAAGACGCCCGGAGCGGGTACGAGCGTCGCGACGAGTTGCCCTCCCGTGGGGTTGGCGGGGGAGTGATTCTTCACGTGCGGCGAGCATGCCAGCGCCGACGTTCCGAGCAGGACAACAAGCGCAAGAGGAGGATATCGAAACATGCGGTCTTCGATGCCGGCATGGTGCGCCAAGCGCTGCCAGTTAGTTGATTTCAACTATTTCGATCGCGATGCGATCCAGGCCCTCGGTTGGCGTTTACCGCGGCGCCCTCCCAGAACGAATTTCTCGCCCATCTCGGTAGAACCAAGGGTATCGATTGAGCGGAAGGCTATTCTGCGTCGATGGGTACGTACAGCGCGAGGTCGTCGAATTCGGCCGTGCCCTCGTAGAAATTGATATGTGGATCCCCGAGCATGAAGTGGTCGGGATATGCCGAGCCCTGCGGCCACGTGTGTAAGGGCTTTCCTCCGAAGGTCACGACCTCATCGTAGTTGTCGGGGCCGTATTCCTGCGCCGTTTGGTTGTAATGCCAAGTGACTGGTTTGTCTCGAAAACGCTTGCGCGCGGTGTAAGTGCGTTCTCCGCCTTGTGCAAAGCGGCCGGTGACGCTCAGGGTATATGCATCGACATCACGCTCGATAGCGAAGGTGTAGGTCTCGCCATAAAGGTATTGATCCACGAAGATCGGACCGTTCTGAAAGCCCCCGGGTGTATACGAGAAGAGCGGATTTCCAGTCCAAGGGCTGCCGAACGTCTGGCCGTTCAGCCAAATCATGCTGACGTATTGCGACCCTTCCTTCTCCGGGCCCCATAATTTATTATTCCAAATCGAAGACCACGCCGGTACGTTGTTGTCGTTGTCCATCACGACCTTGCGGTGGTGGTGGATGAAGACGTTGTTATGGGGGCGGGACGCTCGTAATCGGTGATGCACAGGAAATACAGCCCATTCTCGATGACTGCAGGGATGGGCGTAATGTCCTGGTCACTAAAGCGCCAAGGTGCTGAGGATTCGCTTCCGTCATAACCATTGAGCTTTCCCCCGTGTTCCCAACTTCCCCCTCGCCGTCCGCCGAAATTGATGTTGGAAACCGTCACCTCGACCCGATAACGGGAGGGTAGCGGTCGGGTCGAGCGGAGAATCGCTCCGTCGTAATGGCGTGTCGACACGAGCTTCGCTTTGCCCCGCTCGCTCAAGAAATGACCGCCGGTCTCGGGGACACCGTCCTTGTCGCTGTCTCGACCGTAAAGTTCGACCGTGATCCAACCGTCGTCCCCATAGGTAAACGATTTGCGAAAGGACCGAAAAGATCGCAATGAGGCAAGGAAGGCTTCTCCCCCGCGTTCGATGAAAAACGCTCCATCGTCATCGAAGGCGTCCACGTTCCACGGGCTGTCCTCGCCGTACGTGTCCTCCGTCCACCCGGCGGGCTCGGAAAAGGGAGTATCGAACGTTTCTCGATGAACGAGCCGATAACCTTTCAAGGCAGGCCCTGAAGCCACACCAGCGGGGAGCGTGGCCGGCGTGGATTTCGTTCGCGGACATCCGGCTATCGTGGGAAGCGTAAACGCGACGAGGAAAAGAAGCGCAATGCGGTGGAAGCATGGTGACATAGGGTTGTGAACGGAGCGCTGGTCGCAACCCGCGTGCCACCCGGCTCTCCTCACGAGCCTTCCACCTTACCACCACGACGCACCTCGCCAGCGCGTGCCTCCAGTGACAGGCAGCGGCGCAGCGCTTCGAGGAAATACCGATCGCCATACGAAAGCGATTGTTGCGCGCTGCCATAAGCAGTCGACCCCTTTAGCAGAATACCTTCGTAGGAAGGATCCTGGGCAAGGTAGGCCAGCGTTCCCGCCGCTTCCTGAAAAGTAAGCAGCGAATGAAGTATATCCTCGGCCGCACCGAGGTAACGATCGCGCAATTTGGGATCATCGACGACCGTGCCGAGCGCCAAAAGGGCTGAAGCCGCAATTGCTGCCGCAGACGAATCTCGTGCTGTGAACGCTTTCGTTCCCGGGCGACGATCACCAAGAATTCCATCATGATTCGCATCGTTCCATTGTCCGACAGGTTCGCCGAGTGCCGCGTCGAAATCGCTTGGAGGCACGAAATCGCCCGGGACGTGGTTGTACGGATCGCGCGTGAAGTGATGGGGAAGATGGGCGATGAACCAATCGGCGGTACGTTTTGCAGCATCGAGAAATCGTTGCGCTTCGACGGCCGCATCGTCTTTCGTGTAATGGTACGTCATGGTAAACCCATAGATGGCCCAGGCTTGGCCACGTGACCACGTAGATTCAGCGGCAAAACCCTGGTCGCTGATCTTCGCGTGAATCTTGGCGGCATTCGGACCCGGCGTGTCCTCGTGTTGAACGATATGATACGTGCTACCATTTGATCGCACATGTTCGGCGTGCACCGTGCGTGCGTGCATCACTGCATGATCATAAAGTTGTCGAATCGAGCCGGACGTTGGTCGGCCCGCAAGATCCCACACGACAAGAGGAAGCTCCAGGTTCATCATGCTATCGATGTACACCGGATAGGGCGCAAGATAAGCGTTCGATAAGGGGAATGCGCGCAAAGCACCCACGGGAATTTGTCCTGCATTGAAGAGCATATCCAGCGAAAAAGCCGAGCGCTCCAGCGTCCGTTGTGCATGGCTTCGCCAAACACCGTCAGGATCGTGTGGCTCCTGTTGCAACATCAAGCCGGCGCCGAAGCTCGAAATAAATCGGAATCCAAGGTCGTGGTCGATGGACGTATCCTGTAATGCCCCAATTCCTTCTGTCCAGGCGATTGCCGCTTCATGTAGCGATGCATTGTCAGAATGGGCGTGAAGCTCCCATAATATGCCTGGGAAGAATCCACTACGCCAATCCTCGACAGATCGCAGCTCCCAGCGGCCGACATCGGGGGGCGTCGTGCGCGTTTGCACGGGATATTGTGCGGCAAATCCCGCTCCGTGCTCGCGCTTCAGCCGCGTGACAACGGCGAGCATGCGAGATTCGGCGCTCGTGAAAGCCGCCTCGATGTGCGGCTGAAGTGAAGGCGGGGAAGGTTTGCTCGCGTCACATGCCCCCGACAACGTCGACGCTAGGCCCAATATGGCCACCATGTAACGCTCGCGAAGATTGGTCATTTTTTTCAAGTGCAACTCCTTTGCAACTCCATCCCGGCCCTCGTCAGCGTGCCAATGGATCATAAGAACGTCGATACCATTTTGGTGCTCGATGCCAGCCCCAAACGTTGTGGAATGACGGGCATGCTCCGGCAATGGCAAACAATGCCCATTTTCGCGGTTCCTCGTTCTCACCGCGGCGCCCTTCCAGGACGAAATTCATTGTTCCAGTCGGGCTCTGCCGAGAGGTTGCGATGGCGCGCTGAACTGCCCATGAGATCGGCGGGGTGCTCACATGAACGACGGGGCGCGGCGGGCGTATTCCGAATCTCCACAATCGTGCGCGTCCGACCAAACGGACATACTCGTCACGGGCGAGGGGCCGCCGTCGAGGTGGGAGCGAAAAATGGGAACGCAACGCCTCACGGGCCGTGTCGTGCTCCCGGGCGATCCCGCCTATCTCGCCGCGCGGTGGAACTACAACCTTCGATACGACGTGTTCCCGCAGGTCATCGTCTTCTGCCAGACGGTGTGCGACGTCTCGAATGCCGTCCGCTGGGCGCGCGAAAACCACATGCAGATGAGCGTGCGCAGCGGCCGCCACGCGTACGAGCCGCTCTCCGTCGGGGCGGGGATCGTCATCGATGTGTTCAATCTCGACACCATCGCCATCGACCCTGAAAATAGGCTCGCGGAGGTCGGCGCCGGCGTTGCGCTCATGCCGCTCTACGAGGCGCTCGCGACGCATGGCCTCACGCTGCCCGCCGGATCCTGCGCGACAGTGGGGATCGCGGGCCTCACGCTCGCAGGCGGATTTGGGGTGCTTTCGCGGGCGATGGGCCTTACCTGCGACAGCCTGGTGAAGGTCGAGATGATCGACGCGTCCGGCGCTCGGGTGACAGCCACCGAGACACTCCATCCGGACCTATTATGGGCCTCCCGGGGCGGCGGCGGGGGAACGTTTGGGATCGTGACGTCCTTGACCTTCAAGCTCCATCCGATCGGCACCGTCACGACCTATGAAATGGAGTGGTCGTGGGGAGATCTCCCGGCGGTGCTCGATGCCTGGCAGCGCTGGGCGCCCTTTACCGACGACCGGCTCACGAGCATCCTCAAGCTCAAGGCCGCCAGCACGGGCATCGTCGCGTCCATCGGCCTCTTCCTGGGCTCCGCGAACGAACTTGCGCAGCTCCTCGGGCCCTTGTTGTCCGCGTGCGTCCCGCGATCGATGGAAATCAAGGAGAGTTCTTACATCGAGGCCGCGCGGATATATGCCGGCGTTACACAAGATGCCAAACAATGGAGCGCGCACTGGCACGCGGAGAACAGCACGCGATTCAAGAACACCTCCA
>CAZETM010000663.1:0-5687 GCA_964514885.1 uncultured Polyangium sp.
AGGCATCAGAACGTGGGTAACGGTACGGAAAGCTGGATCTCCCCGAGACGCGCTTGACACGCCAAGTTCGAAAATGGCACTTTGTTTGGACTAAGTGCGGAAAAGCAGCGGTGACGAGGATGGGGGTGATGTGGTCATGTGCGGGGGGTTGTCGGTTGTCAGATACCAACGCGTCGGTGTTCTAGCTTCGCCGCTTTGCGCGGCAAAGTTTTTGGTGTTGGTGTCATGCGCGGGCCGGGGACAGGCGCCGGTGGCGGTACCAAACGCAGGGGCGGTGGAGGTGCCGGTGCAGGCGTAGGTGTCACGGGCACGGAGCACGGAAGTAGCGGCGAAGCATCAACTCGAAGAGTTGTCGGTCGCCACGAATAACCGTAGACAGGCGTCGCCGTTGCATGATATTTTATACGTTGGCCCAGTCATCGATTCTTCAATGTACAGGGAGAACCTAATGGTTCGGAAGTCCAATACGCAGCGGTTTGCCGCAATCGCGTTGCTTGGCGCAGTGGTCGTAACGTTTTTCGCACCTGTCGAAGCACCAGCGCAGTCTGCAACGAAATTGCAACCACCGGGTTTGTGCACCAAGGAACGACATCGACAACTGCAAGATATTGTGGACGTGGCCAAGAGCTTCGTCGCAAAATGCAGCTCGCCGCCAGATACTATCGAGATCATGACCCGAAAAGCGGACCGCTTCAGAGATGCGGCCATAGCGCGAGACAACATTAACTTGGAGTGTTTCAATCGAACCGATGACGGTCACAACCGACAACTGCAGAGTATGGAGGAAGGATTGGCTTTTTGTAAGGACAGGATTCAGGCAAAAAGAAAGCACCAGGACCGCTGTCCCGGCAAATGACGTAAATTACCCCGCCCGCGCCCCCCAATAACTCGCGATCGCTTCTTCAATACTTTTCCTCTTGAATTCGTCGAGATTGGCCTCGTAGCGCAGATAAGCCACGATCGCCCTGCATTGGCGCGGTGTGAAGACGGAAAATCGGTAGAGCGCGCTGTCATGCCATGTGCGATCGCCACAACTCACTGGCGCCACCTTTTGATCGCGTGATTTGTTGTCCAGTCCATGGTAGAGAAAGAACGTTGGCTCGACGCGCACGAACTTTCCCTCAGCCGCGGCAATCATGTATGCTGGGATGAAGTAGCGGAACGCTTCCGACGAGAAGAAACTCAACGCATCGGCACCTGGTCCACGGTCGAGGAACTCGGCGTCGATCTTGGTCCAGTCCGTCTTGTCTCGGAAGGCGTCTTCAACCTCCTGCGGCTCGAATCCTACTTTGCTATCGACGATCGCCCAGTAGGGCGGAGGCTGCACATCCGCAAATGCCTCGATGATCAATTTGCGTAAGTTATCCAATTCATCCATGAACGATTCCTCTTGCGTTGTCGAAAACCTTAGCCCGTGCGATGGCGCTGCCTAAAAGGCCCGCCCAAGACATCACGGTCAAGGACGGTTTCGGATGTTGCCCTAGATGAGCCTATACCAAGCGAAGGCGAAACTCAAGCGTCGTCCACGGTTTGTCCCACGAGATGCGCAGTCTTTCGCGTATGCCGCTCTTCTGTCCCGAGGTAGACCCTCCACTGCGAATCGATAATTTCGTTGAACGTCGGGACGCCGAGCATTGCCTGATTGATCAACAAAAGGTTCCAATCGACCTTCTTTTTGCCCGCAACGCGCTGCGCTTGTCCCGGCGGAACGAGATCGAAGACAAACCGACGCTCGATATCCGCAATGTCAGGCTGGCGATACTTGTCAAAATCATTGAGAGGGTGTTTTACAGGCTGCTGCGCATGGCGAATCGTCGGTCGCGCTTGCTCAGCGTACAATGTACGCTTCCGCCTCCCTCCCTAGCTTCGCAATGCTCGCGACGCCTGTAAAACACCCTCTTCATGCGGCAGCATAGCCCAAATGGTAGTTTGAGGGCCAAACAGCATCCTCTTCGTTTTGCGTGTACGGCTCGGGAAGTTTGTCGTCATCCAAAATGCCAACTTTGCGCGACAAATCGCCGCGCACATACCGTTTCATCAAATGCGCTGGACGCCGCGATTCGGCAGCCATTTCGACGTTGAGCAATTGCTGAAATGCCGCCGAATCCGCGGACACGATGTGGACGGTAGCTGGGCTACAACCAACGATCGTCCACGCAAACCCGAAAATGGTCAACCCAAACCCCAGGTTGGTCAAGGCAATGGCGAGGATTGCAAGGTATTGTAGGACGAAGGGGCGGGCAGCTTTCATCCATTGAGCGCATCAGCTCGGGGATGAGGCGTCAAGGTGGGGTTTTGGGTACAGGGCGCGCCAGGCGACGCCCTCGCGTTCACCTCGTCGCCAGATCACCTCTCGACTCGACGCCATTGCGTTCGTAGCGTCACCAGATCACCCGTCGAATCGACGCTCTCGCGTTCGCTTCGTCACCTGATCACCCCGCGCGGAACCCAGCAAGCTCGTGGTTGAGCTGCAGCAAACGCTTGAGCGTCTCGCGCTCGTCCCGCCAGGTCGACTCGGGGAAGCCATACGCGGCGCAGACGGCGTCGTTCAGCGCGTTGTAGGCGGCTCGCACGGGCGAGTCGACGCCGGACTCCAGCTGGTTGTGAATTTTGGTAAACCCGACGCCCTGCTCCCGGGAGGCGGCGCTGCGCAGACTGTCGAACGCTTCGCCGGCCTTCGCGACGCGGTCGGCGACCTTTCCGGGTGGCCGGACGCGCGGATCGTAGGCGACCTTCGAGAGCGGCGGAAACGGAAACGTCTCGAAGATGGTCGTGTTGGTGTAGCGAAGGTCGCCTTTGAGGGTGGAGCCTCGCGCCCACGCCCAAATGGAGTGCACGCGCGATTGGAGAAGCCCGAAGTGGTAGGGGTCGCTGAGCGTGATCACCATGAGTGCGGAGTCGAAGCAAACGTTCGACGGGCTCCGTGCGATCACAAGCGCGGGAGAGTGGCGGCTCAGAACCAAAACCTCTGGCATCGTGGCGAGGTGTGCACGCAAGCCCGGGCGTGCTTCGACGAATCGCCACCAGCGCTCAGCGTACGCCTCTCGGCGGTTTTCCTTGCGCACGGGATACACGTACTTCTTCACGTGCCGCATCGCTCCCGGGAAGCGCTCCGCCTCTTCCTTGGAGAGGACGCCGAAATCGACGATCCATCGCGTTGAACCTTGGCCCACCTCGCGGTTCAGATCGCGGCCACCGAGAAAAGGGCGGATGACTTCCGCTGACGCTGGATCGGCCGCGAGGATTTCTTGCCGCTGCTCCTCCGTCACGACGAACTCGACGTTTCCCGGCGTGAAGCCCATGAAGCAGATTCCCTCGTTCTTGACGAGCTGCCGCGCTGCCGTGACGTCGACGGCTTCCGTCAGTCCGGGCGAGATGGAGATGACCTCCTTCCCGTTGAGCGTCTTGATGCCCTCCCACGGAGACATCACCCAGTTGACGATGCCGATGTGCACCGCTGCGTCGCCCGGCTACGGGTACGATTTCCACGCGTCCGTGATCGAACCACCGGCGAGCAATAGCCGATCGATGCTGGCTTCGCGACTCTCGTTCTGCGCGATGGAGTTCGTACAAACGTATCCGGCGCGCTCGCCCTTCTGCAGGACCTCGAGTGCGCGGGTGAACCAATAAGTGACGTAGTCCGCAGTGCGGTTGTCTGGATACCGCGCAAAGATCTTCTCGACGTACGTGTCGCCGAGCTCCTCACGAAGGCGACGCACGCCGAGGTACGGAGGGTTCCCAACGATCGCCAGCTCGCCGGGCGGTCGCGGCCAGTCGATATCGAGCGCGTCCCCGTTGCGCACCGTCGCGTCGAGGTTCTTCAGCGGCAGCGTGTCGTCGTCGAGGCCGAGCTCGCGGCTGGCGAGATGCTCGCCGATCCACAGGACGACGCGCGCGAGGAACGCGCCCATCGCGTTGAGTTCGATGCCGTGCAGTTGCCCCACGGAGAACCACGGACCCGGCGGCACGGGGCGAATGTCCGCGCGCCGTTTCGCGCCATAGCGATGGACTTCGGTCCACTTGCGCGCGAGCGCGACCTCGAGCCGCTTCATCTCGCGATAGACGACGTAGAGGAAGTTGCCGCAGCCACACGCAGGATCCAGGACGTGGAACGCCTTCATCTCCTCGACGACGCGCTCGGCGTCTTTGGGCGTTCGGATCCCCGCGATGCGCGCCTGCCATGGTGCGACGATGGTCGGACCGACCACGCGCGCGATATCTGCCTCGCGGGTGAAGTGGGCACCGAGCTCGTGACGTTCTACGTCGTCGAGCGCCTGCTCGAAGATCGAGCCGAAGATCTCAGGGCGCACGCCCTCCCACTGGAAATCCCGCGCGGCGCAATGGATGTCGTGAATCTGCCCCGGAGTGAGCGTGAGCCGCGTCTGCTGCCGGTCGAACAGCGGACCGTTCACATACGGGGCCGATGGGTTACGCCGCTGGTTCGGAATGTTGTTGCCGAAGTCGTCGAACAAGTCCCAGACCGCGCTCATCTCGCCAGACGCGTCCGCCTTCTTCATCACCTCCGTGAAGAGGCCCGCTGGCATGAGGTCGGTGTCCTCCGCGAACATCGCAAAGACGCATTCGAGGACGACCTTCGTGATCTGTCGACGCGCCGTCGCTTTGTCCGACGCTGCGTCGATGACCTCGCGCATGAGCTTGCCGAGCATCCCCGCGACCTCGGACGTCACCCGCTCCGCGCGTCCGACGAAGTCCGGCTCTTCGTCGCGGAGAAACAGGAGCGCATCGCCACGGTTCGGCAGCTCCTCGAGCTTGAACTTGAGGCACGGAGTGAGCTGGCCTTCTTCTTCGTTGGTGTCGTAGATCCAAAACTCGTGGAAGTTGCAGAGCACCATGTAGCGGGTGCGCACCCGCGACCAATAACCGAGCACCTGCTCGTGGTGCTTCTCGAGGTCCTTCTCGGACGGTGCCTTCATCTCCCAGACGCAGACCTTCGGCAGGTAGAGATCCATGCGCGCGGTTGTGTACGTGACCTTCGCTTGGTCACCGAAGAGGCTCCCCTGAGCCGCCTTCGGCTTGCGCGCCGGAATCTTGATCGGGTGCTGCTCAAAGATCGTTCCAGGCAGGTAGCTGACGTCGTAGATGTCGACGAGCGACTTGAGGAACTCCTGCGCCCCGGCGAGCTCGGTGCCCTGGAAGTTCCGCCAGACGTTCACGAACGCCTGCAGCCGGCCGAGAAGCCCATCGTCCCAACTCTTGGTGCTGCCAGCGGGGGTCGTCGTCATCGGGCGAGAAGCTAGCAGAAGACCTGGCGTACGTAGTCCAAACAAACGGCGATTTTTGAACTTGGCGCGGCTGCCCTGTGAACGTTGTCGTCGAGTTCCGGTATCCTCGACCACTCCACCGCATCGGTGAGTTTGCGTTTCTTGCGGCAAGTGCGCGTCGATGACGACTTTTCTCGACGTGCGGACACACGTCTGCATCGGCGCCGGCAAACGCGAGCGTTACATCACGCAAGACGCTGTCGCATGCTTGTCACACCCGACGCATCTTCGGAAACGGCAACGAGAGTTGCCCACGTGGCACTCTCCGCTGTTTCGGAGGCCCCCGCGCCGCCAAGCCCGCCAAACGTGCCTTCATCGACACGGTTCGCCGACCACACATGCGCTCGAAACTCGATGTCTCGCATGCACGACGCCATGCGAAAAAAACCACCCAGCCCAAAGCGC
>CAZETM010000664.1:0-5674 GCA_964514885.1 uncultured Polyangium sp.
GCGCAGGCGCTGGCCGCGGCGGACCAACAAACACTTCCGCGGTGCGAGCGTGATGTGTCGTCAGCCATTTCCAAGGTGCTGAAATCGCCAACCCGGGGATTGCGGCGGTAGCCGATGAAGGGATTTCGTAGGGGACCTCGATCGCATCCATCGCAGACATCCCATCTCCTTTGCCGACGGTCGACCCCTGTAAATTTGGTCGGGCAAGTTGTTTGGCCTGTGCTGGTAGAAGGTGATAGTGTTGTCGCGTGACGCCTGAAGATCTCCAGTTTCTCAAAGATGCTTTTCAAGCTGTGGCGGACGCGCCGCTCGAAGCGGACGACCCGCGTTATGTGTCGTTGAGCGAAGCGCGTGGGGAGTCGGTGGTCGAGCTCCTGGCGCGGGGCATTGAGTTTTCCAAGGGGGAGAGCGTTCAATTCGTTTGTGGTTTGCCGGGGACGGGAACGACGACGCAATTGAAGAGATTGGAAGGGCGGCTTCAACGAGACGGACAGCCTACTGTACTATATGTTGATCCCAAATCTGTTTGGCCAATTTCAGCAGGTACTTTCTTTGAGTATGCACATTGGCTTGCTCCGACAAATGAGTACGTGCGACCATTGACTGATGCTGGCATCATCGAATGGCCTCTACAGATGGAGACAATTCGCGAAAAACTCGATGCCCAGGCGACGCTGATAGTGGATTCCTTCGGAGATCCGATTCCGTTTGCAGCTAGTGTGGACAGGTTCCGCATTCCCGGCATTCACGTCGTATATGCAGTCCCATGGACTTTCAAACTAGACGCCTCGACTAATGAGCGACTTCACAAACTCGGCCCAATTTATTCGATTCCCTCAATCCAGCTTCGCAATGTTCATGGGGATTCCGTACGAGCTGGCTTGGAAGCGTTGACAAACGTATTTCGTCAACGCTTCGATACACAACGCTTGTTTGGCAATGATGTCTCGTTGACAAAACTCATCTATGCGTCCGGCGGCAATCCACGCGATTGCTTGCGTTTGGTGCAAGAAGTCATTCGTCGCGCCCCCGCGCTTCCGGTAGAGGCCAGTGTCGTCGATGCGGCAATCCTCTCCCTTCAAAATAGCCGCTTGCCCATTCCAAGCGAAGCGATTCCTCTGCTTGCTCGCATTGCCCAAACGCACGAATTGACTCTGGAAGGAGAAAAGATCGAAGACGTCGAGCGTTGGGCCGACACGCGCCTCTTTCTCCAATATCGCAACGGGCGCGAATGGTACGACGTGCATCCGCTCGTGCGTGACATCGTTCTCGAAAAAGCGCGCGCGCAAGCGGCAATTGCGCCGGCTGAGACAACGCGAACGGAGCCTTCAACGCCCACGCCTCCGCGTATCGCTACGCCCGTGACGCTCACGCCCGACATGCGGGTCACACTCACGGTGGAACATTATCGAGCGCTGCGCAAAGTGCAATGGACGCTTCCCCGTGGCGTCTCCGCGCTCGTTGGGCCCAATGGTTCGGGAAAAACCACGCTACTCGATATTGCTGAACTCTTACGCCATACGCTTCAGCACGACGTTACCCGCGCCATCGATGCGCGCGGAGGTCCAGGAAATCTCCGCAATGCCTACGCCGGTCGTGAAGATCGTGTCAAGCTAGGTATTTCGTTGGATTCGTTGTCCTGGCAGCTCGAGCTTTCCCCGAAAGGTGCCTTTACGACTCCGCTTGTGGGCGAACGCGGAGCACTGGGAGCAGCCACGCTTTTCGATCGCAATGCGCCTCAATCAGTCGCCGGCTTCCGCACGGACGACGCTCGCACGCTGCTCGGTAGGTTTTCTGAGACGCCAGAGGGTGCTGCATTTCGCCCGCTCGTGACCCTGCTTCAAGGGTATCGATTTTACCAAGCGTACGACCTTGCCAGTATTCGCCTCAATGGATCGCAGATGTCAGCCGACGAGTATCTACATCCCGACGGACGAAACGTGTTTTCGGTTTTGCGTAATTGGCGTGACCGCAAAGAAACGCGTCCCCGATGGCAATTCGTCATCGACAACTTGAGGGCGGCGTTTCCAGATACATTTGACGACTTGGACTTCGAGATGGCCGGGCAAACCGTTTCCGGGCGTATCGTGGCCCCTCGTCCCGACGTACGTATTGCAACCTATTTCGCAGCCAATGGTTGGCTCATTGCGCTTTTGCACCTGACTGCCGTGGCTTCGACGGAACCTGCAGGTGCAGTAGCCATCGATGAAATGGAAAATGGCTTGCATCCGCATGCGATTCGACAGCTCATAGAAGCAATGCGCGATTGGGCTTCGCAGACGGGAATCTCGATTGTCCTGGCCACTCATTCACCCGTTGTGCTCGACCAATTCAAATCCGAGCCAGATCACTTGTTCATCATGGAACCCGGGCGCGAACGAACGCCCATGCAACTCGATGAAATTCACGATCCCGAATGGTTGGCGCATTTTTCGTTGGGTGATTTGTACACGCATGATGAATTCGGTGCGCAACGTAAGGACGACGAGCCGAACGAATGAAACGCGTGGTCTTGCTGGTTACGGGAGAAACCGAACTCGCGCTTCATCAATCGTTGAAGCAGATTTTTCCCAATGTAGAATTTTCGGTCTATAAAAGGGACGGGTTTACGTCCGCAGCCTTGCCCAGCATGCCTATCCTCAAAGAAGGAACCACTTATCTCGAGAAGCTCGCTGAGTTTCTCGTCGCGGAAGTCGAACCAGGTCGCCGAGATCAAAAAGCTCCGGATGTCGTTGTACTCGTCGATGATCTCGAATTATGCAACGTCGCGCAGCCTCAGCGGGCCATCGAGCATGTGCGTAGGGCCGTACAAGCGCATGTCGCAGCGCACAAATGGCCCGGCGATGTGTCGCCGAATCACGTCCTCGAACGACTTCGGGAACGGTGTTCGTTTCATTTGTTTTGCCCCATGATCGAAGCGTATTTCTTTGCGGAATCGGCGGCGCTCGAACGAGCTGGGGCGAATCGACCGTCGTTGTTTGATGCGACCGCTGTCGATGCCGAACAATTCTACGTAGATGACCCGGATTTCACGACACCCGAAAACCGATTGAACCAAAAATCATTGCCCCGTTGGGCGACTTCGGATCGGGAAAAACATCCGAAGCGTTATCTTCAGTTTCTATGCGATCCTTCAGGTACGTCGCCGCGTCCGTACTTCGAAGTGGACAAGGGACCAGGACGGCGAAGTGGTCAGGCCGCATTGCGGCACCTTGATTGGTCGAAAGTGCTCGCGACGAAGCAACACGTCCAGTTTGTGCGTTCACTCATTCACGATATAGCTGACGCGTTGGACGAACGGGATGTCAAATCCCAATTCCCTGGAGCGACGCATCCATTGACCTGGCCGCCGCCCGCAAATAACGTGCTGCGTAATGTTTAGATGAGACTCATCCCACGGCGTCCGAAACTTCCGGTCCCGTCGACGCGTCATCATGCAACCACGAGAGAAAGTGCGTTCGTCATCTTGTCGTGTTCGAGCATGCGCTTCCATGTCCCATGCGAATGAATGAATTGATGCACATCACCGCCGACGGACGAGCAGATCGACGAATGGGCCATCATAGGTGCCTGAATCGACCTCGTATTTGAATTTGCCGCTCTCGAGCGCTGCGGCGTAGCGTTCGAGCATCTCCGCGAGGCCCACGCTGCTATCCGCAAAGGGACCACCAGCCATTTCCCATTTGATGACCTGACCAACACAGCCCGCGGGACCAGGTGCAAGATCGAGGCAATACAGATTTCCACATCCGTCCTCGGCCAAAGGAATCCATCCAGGATGCCATTTCACGGATTGGATTAGAGGTTCGCTTTGAGCGAACACCTCGTGATTCGCGAACGTCCCCTCCTTGCGTAGTTTTTCGAGCCCGGCACGGCGTCGCTTGGATTCTGTAGCGCCAAGGCCCGCGTATTCGAAAATGGGCAGTCCGTCGTGAACTTGCCACATTGCCACAAGCTCGGGCGGGAGCGGTTGGCCGAGGGCTTTCGCGAGCGTTTCCAAAGCTTTCGACGTAGCTGGTGGACGCAATCGCGCGGCCGATTCGGGGGCGTGCTTGTTCAACCACGCGACGATTCGGCGCGTGGCCACTTCCACGCGGGTCGGGAGATCGGCCTTGTCCCGTTCAGGCGATTTGGCGGTAGTTTTGCGCGCTCCTGGTTTCGTCCGCGAAGTAGCCATCTCGCTGTCGTACTCGAATTCAATGGCGATGACAAGCAAAGGTGAAGCTCGACAAAAAAGACCGCGGGGGCAGGACTATTTCAAGCTTCGCAGAATGGATTGCTGTTGACGGCTCTCCACGTCGGTGGCCATCTATTATTTCAAAAATTCTTCGCGCCCCTACGATTTGTTTCGTAGTGACAATCCGTGAGCATTCTCGTGGAGGCTGAGCTAACATGCCCGACCATGCTTGATTCGTGTGTCCCATGGTTTTGGCCTCGTAGCGTGGTTCTCTGCGAAAACCACTTCGGTGATCACCTGACCGGCACGGGGCCGGTCTTCATGAGCTCGATGAGCTGCTCGAGCGTGTCTGCCTCGAGGGCGATTGCGCCCGTCGCCTGCTGCAATTCGCTGGCATCGCGGGGGCTGAAGCGGCCACCGTTGGCCTTGCGCCGAGCCTCGACCATTGCTGGATCCAGGTGCAGGCCCCGCAGACGGTAACGTCCGTCGGCATCCTTGACCGCGCCATGCGAGTAAGACGGCGCGCCGATTTTCACCATGCCACCTGCGTCGAGCGCGCCACGCATCTCATTGAATACCATCTCTGCTGAGCGACCGGGAAGCGGAGCCATGAGAACCCTCCTCGACGTTGCCTTGAACAGCAACCACATTTTGCGACGTTTTCGCGCGCCTTGCGCGATTGTCACTGCGAATAACACAGCCGCGGTGGAGTTGACAAGATCCGTGGACGAAGTTTCTGTCGCACACTGGCCTGACGGTCGAACCCGCAGAAGTTGTGTATGAAGCGCCCTTGCAGTCGTTTGGCAATGAATCGATTTTGGAATTTCGTAGGGACCTCGATCGCATATGCGAGAAACAATGGATCGGAATCATGAAAACTCACGACCTCGATTTGTCGTTCATTCTGGGTCATCTTCCATGCCATGTCCTTGACGTGGGAAAGGAATGTTGAGAAACTCGACGGCCCCCCACCCAAGACGTGATTGAGGAAAGCATGACGACGATGCTCAACGATGGATTTCGAATCGGTCTGCTGGGTGCGTGGACGATGTCTCTCGCCGGATGCGGAGGGGATCCGCCGGCTCCCCGTGGCGAAGTTCCGCCCGCGTACGAATCGTGCCGCGTCGCGCGAAGCGCCGGTGCGAATGCTTGTGGGACGGGCCAATACGAGGTGGAAGGATTGCTGCCGGGGCCCGCGAGCGCGGCGTATGATGCGACATTGGCGGCAAAAGTTCGGCGATACGACCGGCTTTTCCATGCCGTCCACGCGTATTCGACGGGCGTGAATACCGAATTTTCGGCCACGGATCCAAGCGATCGTGCGCTCATCGCCGGTTTTGCGCAGAACGACGACGGGTGGAGTTTCGAGGCCTTTGCGGGCAAAAAGCCGGAACTGATGGCGGGGGGTTGGTCCAAAGCGGCCGGTCTGTATGCCGGCGTGGGCGTTGCCGCCGATGCGTTTCGGTATGCCACGCTCCGGGATCAGGGGGCCGATTG
>CAZETM010000665.1:0-5667 GCA_964514885.1 uncultured Polyangium sp.
GGCGTTTTGTGCGTTGAAGATCGTGCTTGCTTTTTGCGCCCATGTTCGTCTAGGTTTGTTTTACCTTCATGGGTCGAGTGCTGCTCGACAAATACGAGATCGTTCGCGTCATCGTTCGCGGTGGGATGGGGATGGTGTACGAAGCGCGGGAGATTGGCTCGGGGCGTGGAGTGGCGATCAAGTGGATGCACGAGCGATCGTTTGCTGAAGACGATCCCAATGTGCTGCGATTTCAGCAAGACCGGGAATGACGATCCGCTGGCGTTAACCTCGGTGGATACGGCCCTACCGATTGCGCAGACGGCGGCTTCGTCAAACGAGCGTTCGCCGTGGTGGAAGCGTTTGCTCGGGCACTGAAGTCCCAAGTTTTCTGGGACATCACTACATAATTCAGGTGCATTTCCTGCCAGAGTCTGTACAAATCGCGCTTGCCACTCGAGTGGCTCATCGAGGGTTTCATGCTCGAAATCGTGATCGAGGTCGACGGCGAATACGTCAAGGCGACGGCCTTTGGTAGTCGAATGGAACGGCCTGCGCCGCAGGTGGTTGGGGAAGTCGCCGACCTCGAGGCGTTTGGCAAGAAAATCGGTCGCGCTGTTCGGGCGGGAAAACCCATCGAAGCGTCGCTCGTAGAAGAAGCGCAGCGGCTATATGATGCATTATTTCAAGGAGAGATTCGCGACGTAATCACGAGGATTCGCGCGGAATCACCGAACGAAAGGCTCCTCGTGCGCCTCATGATGCGCAGCCGGGCCGTGCAGACGATTCCGTGGGAAGCGCTTTGCATTCCAGGCACGACCGAAGGGTTTCTCGGTGCAGGGTCTAGGATTGATTTGGCGCGTGGAGTAAGCTCGCCCGAGCCAACGCAGCCCGCGCCGGTACAAGGAGCGATTCGATTGCTCACGATTGCTCCGACGGGTGAAACGGGTATTGATAATCTCGAGGCGGCGGTCGAATCAGCCATTACTGGTGGCAAGCTGATGTGGCTCGAGCCTGTGGTGGGTGAACAAGCTTCTCCGCGTAGGTTATTTCAGCGATTACGATCGGATCAGCCGGCGCACGTGATTCATTTCATTGGTCATGGTGGGGTGGATGTCGACGGGCACCCGACGCTGCGGCTGGCCGATGACGAATACGGCGATCCGGTATGGATCAAGGCCGAAATGCTGGCGGGAGAATTGGCGGCGGGGTTTGGCAAGGAACTACGCCTCGTGGTGCTCGAAGCGTGTGAGGGGGCATCGCCGGGGTTATTGGGGAGTGCCGCGGAAATCATTGCCCGTGCGGGGGCACAAGCCGTCATTGCGTATTTGTGGCCCGTGCGTGCGGATGTGTCGCGTACGTGTTCGGAGGAGTTTTATAGGTCGCTGCTCATGTCCGATCGAGGTCGGGGGGATGTGGCAAAGAGTCTCAGTGCTGCGCGACGAACGTTGCTTTTGCAAAGCGCGGCGGGTTTTTCCCCGGTTCTTTATTTGCGCGGTGCCGATCCGGTCCTCTTCGATTTCGATACGCGAGTCGCGCAGCCGGCGGTCGCGGTCTCTGTTGCGCCGGCCGAAGCGCCACGATTCTTCGTACCATTCAAGCAAAATCCGCGCTTTATTGGACGAGATGCCGAAATTGAAGAGCTGCATGAGCTGTTTCAGGCTCACGATGCACCCGTCGCTCGTATGGTGGCTCTATCAGGAATGGGCGGCATTGGAAAAACGCAGCTAGCCGCTGAATATGCATATCGATTCCGGGACGTTTATCCCCAGGGCGTGTATTGGGTAAATGCCGCGCAGGATTGGGAAACCGAGCTGGCGCGTTTGGCGGTGCTCGTGGGATGTCGGGCGGGCGATGGGCCGGAGCATCAGAAACACCATCGGCTGGCTCATGCATTTGCAGACGTTTTGAGGGCGCGGCCAGGGGCGCTGCTCATTTTCGACAATGTTGACAATCCACTCGAATTGCAGGATGCCGCGCTCGATGTGGTGCCAGCAAACCTCGAATGCAAACTTTTATTTACCACGCGTCGTCGCGAGTTACCTTCATCGGAAGTATTCGTGGGAGTATTGTCGGACGAATCTGCGCTCGACCTCTTGCTGACGAAGTCGTCTCGAAAAAAGGATTTCGAGCGGATGTCCAAAGCAGAGCTGGATGCGGCGCTTGCCGTCTGCACGACGCTTGGGGGCCATCCGCTCGCTATTGTTTTGGCGGCCGCGTATCTCGAAAACTACCCGCGCATTTCGTTTGCCGGCTATCTCGAAGGGTTACGCACGGAAGGGGCGCTTGCGGTCATGGACGCGACGCGTATCGATGCACGTTTGCTTGCAACGCAACATGCGGGAAACGTAGGCGCTACCATTAATGTGCAGTGGCGGTCCATCGAGAGCGATGGGGCGCGTCTTGTCTTGCAAACAGCTACGCTCCTGGGTGAATCCATTCCTCGGCCACGCCTTTCGCTGCTTACGGGCCTTTCGGACGCGCCACAAAGTTGGCGCGAGGCTCCTTTGGAAGAAACATTGCGCGAGCTTTCTCGATTATCTCTGCTCGAACAATTCACCCCCGCAGAAATCAAGCTGCACCGATTGGTGCGCGAGCTGATTGAAAAGCAAATTCCGGATCGCGACGTATTCGCTGCAGCCCGGGCCGAAGGGCTGCTCGAAACGTTGTGGGATATGAAACGGCTCGAGACCGAAGTGGCCAAACGTGGCGCCATTGAAGTGTTAACGGATTTGAACGTCGCCCGGGCCCTCGCCAAAACGTCCGACTACGAACGACTCGATGCGCTCATTCGGCCGCTCGACCGCGAAGCTCATTTGTTACGTCGTTGGAAACCCGAGGAGCAGCCAGGGTTTTTCTTGCAACAACTGCGCAATCAGGCGCTCGAGATTGGCGTCGATACGATTCGGCGACTCTCGGAAGCGGCTTTGCAGAAGGCAAAAGTATCCTGGTTCGAGCAACGCTTTTCGACGAGCGGCGATTCTGCGGCGCTCGTGCGAACACTCGAGGGGCATTCGGGGCCATTGTATGGCGTTGCGCTTTCTGTGGATGGTCGTTTCGCGCTTTCTTGCGGCGAAGACAAGACCATCAAAATATGGGATTGGGCAACGGGCAGATGCGTTCGCACGCTCGAAGGACATACGAACGCGGCGACCGGCATTGCGGTGACGCCGGATGGCCAGCGTATCGTATCCACATCGGAAGATACGACGATTCGGGTGTGGGATTTTGAAACGGGACATTTGCTCCAAACGCTCGAGCGACACACGAAAGACGTGTATCGCGTGGCCATTACGCCGGACGGGCGTCTCGCCATTTCCGCATCAAAAGATGGTACGCTGCGCGTGTGGGATTTGAGCACGGGCGTGGCCATTCGGACACTCGAACGTCCGTCCAGCTCGGTCCTCGATGTTACGTATCATTTGTATGCAATGACCGATATCGCGGTAACCGGCGACGGTCGTTTTGCCATTGCGTCATCACAAGCTGGTGACTTGACCGTGTGGGACGTCGCCACGTGGCGCATTATCCGGACGCTCGAAGGGCACAAAGGATCCGTGTATGCTGTGGCGGCAAGTGCGGACGGGCGCAGCGTCATGTCCGGTTCCGAGGATGGAACGGTCAAACGCTGGGACCTTACGACGGGCATTGCGACGCACTTTCTGCAAGCCGAAAGCAGCGTTCTCGCTGTGGCACTCACCCCGGATGATCGTCATGTCGTGGCAGGTTTGCGTAATGGTGCGATTATCGTTTGGGATTGGGCTACAGGCCAAGTCATACGCACATTCGAGGGGCATTCGCATTATGTCATGGATGTCGTCACGACCATGGATGGTCGATTTCTCATTTCGGTATCGGGTGACGGCACGGTCAAAGTGTGGGATCTCGAGATCGAGCCTGCGGTGCGGCGTGGCGATGGCCACGAGGCCGGCGTTTATGGCGTGACGTTTACGCCGGATGGCCAATATATCGTTTCCGCCTCGCTCGACCACACCATTAAAATACACGATCTCGCTACGGGCTCCGTAGTTCGTACATTGCGTGGACATTCGGCTGCGGTGTTCGATGTGGCCCTGTCCTCGGATGGTCGGTACTTGGTTTCCGCATCGGACGACAAGACGTTGCGTGTGTGGGATTTCGCGACGGGAGAAGTACTCCGCACGTTCGAGGGGCACACGGACAAAGTGCGCGGAGTCGCTCTGACGCCGGACAGTCAATACATCGTTTCGGCCTCGTACGACCTTACGCTGCGCGTGTGGGACTTTACGACGGGAATGATCCGCCATGTATTCGAGGGCCACCAATTGGCAGTACGCGATGTCGTGGTGACTCCGGATGGTCGTTTCGCGATTTCTGCATCATTCGACAAGACGCTGAAAATTTGGGATCTCGCGGCCGGGAAACTCGTCCACACGCTCGAGGGGCATCTTGATGCGATATGGAGTTTGACGCTGACCCCGGACGGTCGATTTGTCGTATCGGGTGCGCAGGACAAGACGGTCAAAATCTGGGAATTGGTGACGGGACAACTCGTGCGCACGCTCGAAGGCCATACCGATCACGTGCTCGGGGTGGCGGTTACGTCGGACGGACGGTTTGTCCTGTCCAGCTCGGGCGATACCTCGATGCAATGTTGGGATATCGCTACTGGGCAGCAATGTTTGTCGTTGGAGCATTCGGCGCCGCTTTCGTGTTGTGCTACCTCGCCGCATGGTTTTACCTTGGCGGTCGGAACATCGGCGGGCAGCGTGCTCGTATTGGATTGGCATCTCTCCGAGGCTATTTGGCAGGCGCGGCTGCGCGGGGCAGCGAAGCCACTTCTCGAAGTGTCGGATTTGATTGGCCAAGCGGCGCTCGATATTCTTCTCGCGGTGCCCAAGGCGCGGCAGTTATTCGATGAAGGTGGCGCAGATGAACGGAAGGCCGCGTTGCTCGTTGCGCAAACGCTGGGACGAGCGTCTCCGGCAATGGAATTGGCGGCCGGGTATTTCGACACGCATCCAGAACCCTCGTTCGTCGATTACGTCGATGCGCTCGGTCTGGAAGTGATGGTCGAAACGGATGTTTTTCCTATCGATCCCACGTTTTGGACGAAGGATCGTATCGAAGCCGTGCGTAATGCGGCATTCGACCTATCTTGGCGCGAGCTGACCGATCCGGATGCTCGTCGGGTCCTGTGCACGGTGGCGCTTTTTGACGGAAATGTACCGCCTTCGTGGGAAACGTTGGCGCTTTTTGCGGGGTTGTCTGGCAAGGCCCCTGGGGCGCGGGAAACGCGCATCGAAGCGATTCTGCGTGAAATCACCAAACGCGGGTGGATCGAGCCCAAGTCGGGCAACCGTCGAGTGAAGCTGCGCCCGAACGTGCACGCTTTCATCATTAAAACCCTGGGAGATTGGACGCCATTCGCCAAGGAACGCCTCGATGCATTCTCGGCTGTGTTCGAAGATGTCGAACGGATGGAGCGCGAGGTGGCTCAGCGAGGCGTGCATGCCGTGGCTGGTGACCTGCGTGTCGGCATCATAATGGCAACGTTATGTGGTGATCCATCGACGTTGGCCAATCGTTGGCGAGTATTCGCGCGTGAGACGCATTGCTTGGCCAAATGGGATCCGAAAACGTTGCCTGCTTTGTTTTTGCAGCAAATGCGCAACCGAGCGCTCGATTTTGGCGAAGAGGAAACCCGGC
>CAZETM010000666.1:0-281 GCA_964514885.1 uncultured Polyangium sp.
CACGTTTCTCGAAGAACCAGCGCAGCATCGTCAGGTTGATGGTCTTGCCAAACCTGCGGGGTCGCGGGAGCAGAAGGACCGTTGCCCCATCGCGATCGAGAAATTGCGTGATGAGGTGGGACTTGTCGACGAACTCGAAGTTTCCTTCGCGGAGACGGCGAAAGTCGGAGATGCCTTGGGGAATACGTAGAGTCATCGTGCGCTCGCGAGCGAGGATGCCAGCGAAGTTTGCCGAGGTCAAGGCGTGCCGTTCACCCGGCGCCTCACGCCTCACGCACGAA
>CAZETM010000666.1:381-5665 GCA_964514885.1 uncultured Polyangium sp.
CGTCACTTGACGCCTCGAGTACGCTTCCCGCCTCACGCACGAACGTCACTTGACGCCTCGAGTACGCTTCCCGCCTCACGCACGAACGTCACTTGACGTGTCGATTGCGTTTCACGCCTCACGCACGAACGTCACTTGACGCCTCCAGTGCGCCTCCCGCATCACGCACGAACGTCACTTGACCGGTCGAGTCACCTTCGGTGCTCACGAATTGGCGGGACCGTTTACGTCGTGGGCGAGTTGCTTCCAAAAAGATCCGGCCACGTGTATGCTGCCCAGCGTGCCCGCCACCCATCAGCCGCTCTTCAATGACGCGTTCCTCGCCTACCATTTCGCTGCCGAATATACCAAGTTCCGCGATAGCGCCGAAGAGCACGCAATACTCCTGCGGTTACAGCATTGGGCCCAAAGAGCGTTCCAAAAGGAAACGACGGTCGAAAACGCCTTCGTCGACATCTTCTTCAAGGAAATCTGGAACTATTGGGGTGCTGGGGCGCGTCCCCAGTCGGAAGGCTTCAACCTTTACCCCAAATTTCCGATTGGACACGCAGAACAAGGCGGAGGCACCGGCTATGCGGACCTGGCGCTCGGCTGGTTCGATCGCTCGCCCATTACGCCAACGCCCCAAGCGGTCTGCGAATTCAAGGATATCCGTTCGGGACTCGACAAACCCCAACGGCGCAAAGGCAACGACCGCTCACCAGTGCAGCAATGCGCTGACTACTTGAAAGAAGTCTCCAAACGGCTTTATGGAAACGAATCGATCCAGCCCACTTGGGCCATTTTGTCTGATATGAACGAAGTGCGCGTGTATTGGCGCAGGACGATGCCGTCGCAAATGCAACGATTCGTCATTCAGCGCGAGACGCCAGATCGGAATACCGTGGCGCTTCTGGATGATACCGACGAGGCGCGCTTTCAGCGCTTCGTATTCGCGAGACTCCTGCATGCGAACATGCTGCTTTCCGTTGGCGGTTCGTCGAAATTAGAAAAGCTACTCATCGAGCAGGGGCATCACGAGCAAACGATCGAGAATGAGTTTTATCGCGAGTACCAGCATTACCGCGAGGCTATCTTTCGAGTCCTCGTCGATCACAATCCCGGTTTTGCAAAGACGCGCGGCAAGCTAGTACGGTTTGCACAGCGTTTCCTCGACCGCTGCATTTTCATTCTTTTTTGTGAAGACATGGGGTCGGCGCTTCATTTTCCCCCACACGTGCTCCGCGACATGTTGGTGCGTGAGAGTCTCGATCCACATTACGAGCCCAAGGATGTTTCCGTCTGGCACAAAGTCAAACGCCTCTTCGTGGCCATGCGCAATGGTACACCGTTCGGGGATGCACGAATCAATCGATTCAACGGCGGGCTTTTCGTCGAGGAACCGGAACTCGAAGGGCTCGTGATTCCCAACGAGGTTTTCTGCGTGAAGGGGCAAGGAGCGAGCGAAGCGTCGCTCGTTTCGGCCAAAGAAACGTTGCTCTTCTTTTCTGCGCATTACAATTTCGGCGTCCGCGGCGGAGATTTTCAGCGGAGCATCGGCCTTTATACCTTGGGGCGCGTTTTCGAACAATCCATCGTGGACCTCGAATTCATGGAGGCCAAAGCGGACGACCGACCGTCGCTGACGGAGCTGTCGAAACGCAAACGAGACGGCGTTTATTACACCCCGGAATGGGTCACGTATTTCATCGTGGAAGAAACGCTGGGTGCGCACCTCCTGGACCTACGCAGGAAACACGATATTGCTGATGGTGGCACGTTCACCGAGCTACAGCTCGAAGATTATCAGTTTTTGCAATCGGGCAAGAAAAGACGCAGTGGCGACAAGAAGACCCCGAAGAAGTTGCCCCAGGCGGTCGTCGATTACCTCGCCCGCCTCGATGCTTATGCAAAAGAAATCGATGACGTCAAAGTGCTCGACCCGGCCTGTGGTTCCGGCGCATTCTTGATTCAGGCCCTGGAGCGATTGGTGAACGAACGCCGCTGGGTGACGGAAGAGCGAGAGCAGATCATGAAGAGCGGGACGCTCTTCGATATCGACATCATTACGCGTGCGGTGCTCACGAAAAACTTGTATGGCGTCGACATCAATCCCGAGTCAGTGGAAATTACGCGCCTTGCTCTTTGGTTGCATTCCGCCCTGCCTGATAAGCCGCTATGCTCGCTCGATGAGAATATCCGCTGTGGCAATAGCCTCGTCGGCACAGACTTTTACGAGCAGCCTGGCCAACGTTTGCTTTTCGATGAACATGGCCGGGAGCGGATCAACGTCTTTGACTGGAAGGAAGCATTTGCCAATATCTTCGAACGACCCAATGGCAAGGCGGGGTTCGATTGCATCGTGGGAAACCCTCCCTATGTGAAACTTCAAAACTTTCGGCGCGTCGATGACGCGACTTCCGAATATCTGCTCAAAGCACGCCGCAGCGACGGGGTCACACCTATTTACGAGAGCACACAAACCAAAAACTTCGACTTGTATCTGCCCTTCATCGAGCGAGGGATCGAACTACTCAATGAACAAGGACGAATGGGGTACATTGCACCGAGTGTGTGGCTCGTGAATGAGTATGGTGAAGGCCTCCGCCGGCTGCTCCGTCGTACGCGACGATTGGAACGGTGGATTGATTTCAAGGACTTTCAGGTGTTCGACGAGGCGATTACCTACACGGCTTTGCAATTTTTTCGCGGGAAACCAAACCATGCGATTGTGTGCACGTTTGCACCGGACGGGAAGGTGGCGGGCACTGAGTGGACGAAGGCCGATGCATTCATTGATTATGAGTCGCTGGTGACGGAGGGTGCATGGCATTTGTTGCGAACCGAGGAGCGTTCTCTGCTCGAGCGATTGCGCAAAACATGCGATTCGCTCGACAAGTACCCGATCATCGTCGGTGTACAGACCAGCGCCGACGCTATTTATCACTTGGAGCGGCTTGGACCTGGCAAGTATCGCCAACATCCCCAAGGAGCGACCCCGCGTGAAGTGGAACTCGAGGACGCCATCATGCGTCCGCTCGTTTCTGGCGAGGCGGCGAAACGTTATCGCCATCCACGCATTACGACGTACATCCTGTTCCCTTATGACGATGCGGGCGTTAAAGCGCGGCTTTTCACATCCGCTGAAATGTCGAAACGATTCCCCCGAGCGTGGGCATTTCTGCAATCACACGAACGCGAACTGCGAGCACGCGAAACCAGTAAATTCGATGATGAAACGTGGTATCGGTTCGGTCGAAACCAGAACGTCGACAAGCAGAAGCTCCCCAAGGTGTTGGTTCCACGGTTGACCGTGACGCTCGGTGCGGCTGTGGATGAGGAAGGGGCCATGTGTCTGGACAATGTGGATGTGAATGGCATCTTAGCGAATGATCTGCTCGAAATTTGGTACATTGCTGGATTGCTGAACAGCCCGTTGATGAATTTCATCTGGCGCTTGACATCCAAGCCATTCCAAAACAATTTTCGCGCGGCGAACAAGCAATTCATCAGTTCCCTGCCGGTGCCACGCGCCAACGCCGTACAGCACAAGAACGTCGCCGACTGTGCAAAGAATCTCCAAAACCTGCATACCCAGCGTCGTCAATGCGTGCTCGATATCGACCGCCGCCTCGCCAGCAGCCAAGCCAAAGACGATAGCCGATCCGAATCGTGGCTATGGGCCGACGCCAGCGATATCGAACAATGGGAAATGCAAGCGCCCGCATCTCTGACAAGCAAGACGCGTACAGCCTGGGCAAAGGAAAAGCTTGCAGATGCCTCATCTGAGAAGCTCGCGGCAATCGATGTGCATCTCCGGCCCGGTGCCTGCATTGAAGTACAGCAAGGCAATGGCGAACTGGGCATCGCTATCGATGGAATCGCGGTGCTATCCGAGATTTTCGTCGACGCCCCAGACGCACCTTTCCTTGCGGCGCAATGGCGACAAAAACTACGTCAAACGTCGGTGACGCCTTCGTTCAAAGCAAAACAGCTCGTCAAGATGCTGCTCGAATTACGAAGCTCTGCGCAGTCCGCACTGCCAACACAGGTCGTGCGGCTCGATGCCCAAGTACAGGAGTTCGACGCAAAAATCGCACACGCGGAGACGTCGATGAATGACATCCTCTACGCGCTCTATGCACTGACGCCCGAAGAGCGAGCACTCGTGGAAGGCGATGGCCGACGGTAGATGGCGGGTGTCCACTTCACGATTGAACTCCACGACGACAAGCTCCTCGGCGGTATCTTGAAGTGTGACGGCTTGATGTGCGAGAAAGTTTCGCTCGCCTTTTCCGTGTCATTCGAGTACCGTAGCAAGTGACTATGGAAGACGAGAAAAAAGCGAACCAGATACTTACACAAGTCGGCAGGGATATACGGCTCAATTTGGGGTGCGGGCGTTCTCCGATTCCAGACTGGACCAACCTCGATTCCGTGGCATTGCCGGGGGTCGATGTCGTGGCGGATTTGGAAGCAGCGTCGCTACCGTTCGAGGACGATAGCGTTACGGAGATTGCCGCGAGCCATTTGTTGGAACATGTCCGTAGTTCGCTCGGCCTGATGCAAGAGCTCCACCGCATTGCCAAACCAGATGCGCGTGCGGTTTTTCGAGTGCCTTATGGCGCGAGCGACGATGCCGATACGGATCCCACCCATGTACGTCGGTATTATTGGGGCTCGTGGGGGTATTTTAGTCAGCCCTATTATTGGCGGGCCGATTATGGATACCGCGGCGATTGGGAAGTGGAGGACATTCTGCTCATCGTCAAAGATGAATACAATGGCAAGACGTGGGCCGAAGTGTTTCAGGCCGTCGAGGAACGACGGAACGTGGTCAAGGAAATGGTCGCGACACTCCGAGCGGTGAAACCCGCCCGGGCACCGCTGCGAGGGCTACAGCGGCAGCCCGTATTGCGGTTCGTAACCAGCTCGTAGGCCATTATGTTTACGAACGGCTCTTTGGGGGGTTGAATCTCTTACGGACTCGGATAAAGTGTCTACTCATCTTTTTTCCGCTCCTTAGCCAAAAAGTGAAATCGACCATGTACGACGTTGCCGTCATCGGGGCCGGAATCGCTGGAATGGCCACAGCAGCTCGACTTCGATCCGCCGGGTTATCGACACTCGTGCTCGAAGCCCATGGCCTACCAGGCGGCTGCGCGGGTTACTTTCGTCGCCAAGGTTTTGCTTTTGACGTCGGTGCGACGACCCTGGTCGACTTTGCACCAGGAGGCGTCGGAAACGAGCTTCTCGAGACCATTGGAATGCCGCCCGTGCCTGGCGAACGATTGCCGGGTTATGT
>CAZETM010000667.1:0-5642 GCA_964514885.1 uncultured Polyangium sp.
GGCAATACGAACATGCGCGCGGACACGGCACTTGCGGAGGGGAAACCGCTGATCGTGGGCACTGTGGACGATGTCGACGGCGATGCGTTCGGACCGCTGACGATGGTGCTTGCGCGAGCTGCGGAGGACGGTTCGTGGAAGCCGACAGTGACGTCGCTATTTCCTACGGCCTCAAAGGATCGCGTGCGGCTTTTCAATCACGACTGGACGTACCGAGGTACGGAAGTCGGTGTTGCAGCGCTGATGAGCGAACCGCGGGCGGGTCGTGCGTCCGCGGTGTTTGTCACTTTTCGTGCGGATGGAACCTTTGGAGTTCCAACGGAGTTGCCGACGCCCCATGATCTTCCGGAGTTGCCGCGGCCGTGCAAAGCCGATGATCGACGCGCGACGCCGCGGCTGGCAGCACATGGTTTTTCAGGCGCCGAAGCGATGTTTCCGGGGCATCGTCATCCCGTGCTGGTGACGGAATTACAGAAAGACAAACCAGCATCGAGTGAGCCGATCGTGCTGCTCACGTCGGGCGCCGTGCTTCACGGAACCAAAGAAGCACCTTGTGTTGCTGCGTGGGATGCGTTTGGCGTGACGCAAACGGGCATTGGAGCGGTCATCGCGGGGGATCCTTCGCAAGCGTGGCTGTTCCGCCGCGTGCAAGCGGAATCTTCGGCGCCGGGTTTGCAACTGGACGTGTCGGGTTCGGGTCGCAACGGCACGATGCTCGAGCATCGACCGATGACGTGCCGATTCGATTCATCGGTGAATGTGCCGGAAAGTGTGTGGGGCCAGCCGGGGACGGCGCGGTGGTCGGTGAAGTGACATTTCCTACTTCCCATCGAGATGGGAAATGGGGGTGTTGCTAGCGCGCTGCTATCGATCATCCACGGTGCGTAACGGACTTCCGACCGCGCTTCTCATGTGACTGCATTTGGTGCTTTGTGGTTGACCCTGCGGAAAATTCGCCTATGCCTCGGGCTTCACTCCGCCCGAAAATTGCGAGTAGGGTGGCACCGACGCTGTTCGACGGGCTATGCGCACTTTCATCGATGTTCTTCGTGCCAATGCGGTCGATACAGATCGCGCGGTTACCTTTGTGCGCACAAATGGGCAGCAGCGTCGAGTGACGTACGCCGAGTTGTGGGCGGAGGCGGCGGGCCGCGCGCGGGCGCTTGGTCGGTTGGGGTTTGTCAAGGGAGATCGGGTTGGTCTCATCTTGACGGAGCCGGACGAGTTTGTCCTGTCTTTCGTAGGCGCACTGGCGGCGGGTCTCGTGGCGGTGCCGATGTATCCGCCGGCGACGATGGCGAAGATGGACGCATACGGCGATACGGTGCGGCATGTGTTGCAAGCGTCGGGTGCGCGAGGGCTCATCACGACGGACACGATGGGGCCGCTCGTCGAAGCTCAATTGCTTGGCAGTGGGGATTCGACGCGCATTGTCTTCGAGCGTGACATTTGTGCCGACGGCAGTGACCAAGGTTTGCCGGACGTACGTGGTGGGGATTTGGCGTTCTTGCAATTTACGTCGGGGTCGACGTCGCGACCGAAAGGCGTGATGGTGACGCATGACAATTTGAGCGCCAATAGCCACGCGATCATATTCGAGGGGCTTCGTGCGACGCCGGAAGATCGCGGCGTATCGTGGTTGCCGCTCTATCACGACATGGGTTTGATTGGGTTTGTTGTGGCACCGGTTTATGCTCGGGTGCAAGTCGTATTTTTACCGACGACTTCATTCATTCGGCGTCCATCCTTGTGGCTCGATACCATTAACCGTCACCGCGGAACGATTACCTTTGCACCTAACTTCGCATTTGCGCTGGCCACACGAGCCATTACCGAAGCGCAATCATCGTCGTGGGATTTGTCTTGTTTACGGGCGCTCGGATGTGGAGCCGAGCCTATCGTGGCGGACGTGCTGCGGTCGTTCTTGAATCGATTCGAGAAAAATGGTTTGTCGTCCAGTTGCATTTTACCGTGTTATGGAATGGCTGAATCGACGTTGGCCGTTACATTTCATGATTTGGGAGCCCCGTTATCGACGGATCGAGTCGACATCGATGCGATTGCATCGAGAATAGCAACGCCTGCGCCAATTGATGGCCGATCGGTGGAATTCGTTTCGTGCGGTCGGGGATTTACCGGGCACGACTTGATGATTGCCGGCCCCAACAACGAGCCGCTCGGGGAGCGCCAGGTTGGCGAGATTCGATTGCGCGGACAAAGCGTGACGACAGGATATTTCGAGGCTCCCGACGCCACGGCGGAAGTATTTCACGACGGGTGGCTTTGCACGGGGGATTTGGGTTATCGCGTCGGCGATGAATTGTTCATTTGTGGTCGAGTGAAAGACTTGATCATTTTGAACGGCAAGAATTTCTATCCGCAAGACGTCGAACGAATCGTGTCGACCATCGACGGTATTCGCGACGGCCAATGCGTAGCGTTTTCGCGCTTTGGCCCATCGGGAGCGGAAGAAGCGGTGGTGGTTGCGGAATCGCGGCGAGCTGGAGAAGCTCGGCAAAAGTTACTCGACGAAGTGGTTCAAGCCGTACGCGCGGAGCTGGGGTTGACGCTGGCCGAGGTGGTGCTCATCAAGCGGGGGACATTGCCGAAAACATCGAGCGGCAAGGTGCGTCGCCGTGAGACGAAGCAGCGCTTGGAGCACGGGCAGCTCGACTTAGCCAGTGATACCGACACGCCTAATTCTCTTAAAGAAGCCGACGGCGGAGAAGCTTAATCATGGGATCCAGCCAAGCGGAAGTTGAAATCAGTTACGACGTCGGAAATGAATTCTTCCGACTATGGCTCGACGAGCGCATGAATTATACGAGCGCCGTTTTCGAGTCCCCTGATCAATCGCTCGAAGCAGCGCAACTCAACAAACTACACATTCTTTCGGAATTCGCCAATGCCGGCCCAGGCGGGTCGTTCGTCGATATCGGCTGCGGCTGGGGGGCGTGTCTCGAGTATCTGGTCAATGAGCGCAAGGTCGACCGCGCCGTCGGCGTGACGTTGTCTCGCGCCATGGCCGAGGGGGTAAATCAACGAGGTTTGCCAGGCGTCGAATGTATCACGACGGATTTCATGAAGTGGGAGACGGACGAGAAATTCGACGGGCTCATTTCCATTTGCATGATCGACCATCTTTGCTCGCCCGAACAAGCGCGGGAAGGCAAGGCGATCGGCATTTATCGGTCGTACTTCAAGAAATGCTGGGACTTGACGAAACCTGGAAGTAGATTCGGCCTTCAGGCCATTTTGCGCAACCGCACGCCGAAAATACGACCTTGGGGCGGCTTGCCCGCGGATACGCTTCAGGACCTGGAAGACTTTCGCTTCTCGTCGCGAGAAATTTTCCCGGGCGGCCTCAACCCGCGCCTCGAAGAATTGGTGGCGGCCGTAAATCCGTATTGGGAAATCAAGACGCTCCACACCCGCCGCGAAGATTACTTGCGAACCACAGCCGAATGGCTCCGACGCCTGCGGAGCCACGAACAAACGATCCGGCAGCGGTGGGGAGACACCGTGTTCGAGGATTACGATCGATACTTGTCGACATGCGTGCGCGCATTCGACATTCACTACAGCTCCTTGGTCCAAATGAAACTTCATAGGATTGGCTGAGACATGAACGAAAAGCGTGATTTGCTCGAGTTGTTCAAAGATGTTGCAATGCGGGTGGACAAACGCGCATTGCCCAACGTGACGCGCGCGTCCAAAATCAGCGAGCTGGGAATCGACTCGCTCTCGGTGATGCAAATCGTCGGAGAGCTGGAAACCGAGCTCGAAATCATGATTCCCGACGAGGATCTCGTAGAAATCGTGACCGTAGGCGACCTTTGCGACAAGGTTGCCGTGCGGCTCGGCGAAAAACACTAGATCAGGCCGCGTCAACATCTATGCAACGACGTGTCGTGGTGACGGGAATGGGCGTCATAAGCCCCATGGGCCATACCGTCCCCACCTTCTGGAACAGCCTCTTGGCGGGACGTTCGGGAGTTTCGTTCATTCGCGACTTTCCCACGGACAAACTTCGCAGCGACATTGCCGCGAGCGTCGTCGATTTCAATGTTTCGTCCTTCATGTCCCCCAAAGAGGCCGAAATCCACGGACGCGTTACGCATTTCAGCATCGGTGCTGCCGTCGAAGCCGTCACTATGGCCGGGCTCGATGTACCCGGCAATGCCGATCCGCATCGAATCGGGTGTTTGATATCCAGCGGAATGGGCTCGGTGGATATCTTTCAGCACCAGAGCGAACGAAGCCGAGAACGCGGACCTCGCGCAGTTTCCCCCTACTTCGTACCGGGCGTCATGCCGAATGCGGCAGCGGCCGTCGTATCCATTCGATATGGTTTCATGGGCCCGTCGTACAATATCGCCAGTGCGTGCGCGACGGGCACGCATTCGATTGCGACGTCGGCATTGATGATCGAAGCTGGGGACGCTGATATCATGGTCGCAGGCGGTGCTGAAGCGGCCACGCGCCTCGATACCGTCGCTGGCTTTGGTAATGCTCGCGCGCTCGCCAAGGCATTCGAAGGCGACCCGACCCGGGCCAGCCGTCCGTTCGACAAACGCCGGCAAGGGTTTGTCATGGGCGAAGGCGCTGGTGTGCTCGTGCTCGAAGAGGAGCAGCATGCTTTGCGACGCGGCGTAAAACCCCTCGCAGCCCTGCACGGGTTTGGAATGACCACGGACGCGTCGCATTTGACGAGGCCACATCCCGAGGCCGATGGGCTGCGCAGAGCCATAACTCGTGCGCTCGAGCGAGCAGGGTCAACCCCCGAGGACGTCGATTACAGCAATCCTCACGCGACCTCGACGGTGCAGGGCGATGCTGCGGAAATCATTGCATTGCGCAATATCTTCGGCGAACGGCTCGCGGCAATTCCCATGTCCGCCACGAAATCGATGCTCGGGCACCTGTTGGGTGGTGCAGGCGCCGTCGAAACGATTGCCGTCGTCTGCTCGCTGCGTGATCAAATCGTGCATCCATCAATCAACGTGGACGAACTCGATCCGGATTTCGGGGCGCTCGATTTGGTGCGCGAGAAACGCGATGTCTCCTTGGCGCTAGCCTTGAAGTGTTCGGCGGGCTTTGGCGGGCACAACTGCGCGTTGATTCTTGGCCGCGTGTAGCCGCTCCCAGCGAGCTGTTCATTTTTCCGAAGCGGTTCTTCCCGCCGCGTCGTGTTTGCCTTAAATAAGGACCATGAGCGCTCACGGTGGCCCCAACCGCCTCGCGACTGAAAAGTCGCCTTATCTGCTTCAACACGCACGAAATCCCGTCGATTGGTACCCATGGGGCCCGGAAGCGCTCGAGCGAGCCAAGCGCGAGGACAAACCGATCCTTCTATCGATTGGTTACGCCGCGTGCCACTGGTGTCACGTGATGGAGCGTGAATCGTTCGAGCATGCGGGTATTTCGCGGCGCATGAACGAGCTGTTCGTGAACATCAAGGTCGATCGCGAAGAGCGGCCCGATCTCGATCACATCTACCAGCTCGTCGTGCAGCTCATGGGGCGCAGCGGGGGCTGGCCGCTCACCGTGTTCCTCACGCCCGATCAGAAGCCCTTCTTCGGCGGTACTTATTTTCCGCCCGTCGACAAATACGGGATGCCGGGCTTTCCCAAGATCTTGGA
>CAZETM010000668.1:0-5635 GCA_964514885.1 uncultured Polyangium sp.
GAAGCGAGCGGACGAAGAGGCAGCGCGCGTGCGTGAGCAAAACGTCGAGCTGGCATTTCAGGCATTACGCGGTCGAAATGCGACTCGGATCCTTACTGCACGCAAAAATCAAGACGATCCGACGACTGCATTGTCGATTTTACGGGAGGTGGAACCGTCCGACATTCCTCGGGATTTGCCGGAGCTGGTGAGTGCCGCGCTGTCGACTGGGGTCGCGAAAGACGTATGGAGAACCGATCCGACACGCGTTGGTTATGCGGCCGTCATGAGCCCGGATGGAACACGTTTTGCCGTCGCAATGGATGATCATTCGACCCGCATTCTCGGTAATGATCTCGTCGAGCGATTTGTATTGCGCGGTCATGAAAAGCTCGTCTGGGCCGTGGCGTGGAGCCCCGATAGCAAGCGCGTCGTGACCGCGTCGAACGATCACACTGCGCGAGTATGGTTTGCCGATGGAACAGGCGAGCCGCTCGTGTTGCGTGGTCATCACGACGTATTGGGCTCGGTCAAAGTCAGCCCGAATGGCCAGCAAATTCTCACTGCGTCCGATGATCGCACGGCCCGAATATGGAGCGTTATTGACGGGCGCGAGCTGGTCGTCTTGCGTCATGACTCCGAGGTCAACGTCGCCGATTGGAGCCCCGATGGCACGCGCGTCGTCACAGCATCCGCGGACGGATTGGGACGCGTTTGGAATGCCGATGGCAAAGGCGAGCCGCTGCTGCTCCGCGGACATGCGGACATGGTTGTCGCGGCCAGCTTTCACCCGGATGGCACGCGTATCGCGACGGCAGGGCTGGATCGAACCGTGCGGCTTTGGGATTCGCAAACCGGCGCCGAACGCCTCGTATTACGTGGCCACGAAGAGAAGATCTTGAGCGTCGCGTTTAGTCCCGACGGCGAGCGTATCGTGTCGGCTTCGAAAGACAAAACGGCTCGCGTTTGGCGCACTGACGGCAGGGGCGCTCCGCTTGTCCTGCGTGGTCATCAGCATTGGGTGTATACGGCGACGTGGAGCCCTGACGGCCGTCAAGTCATTACGACTTCGCTGGACGGCACTCAGCGCCGGTTTTATCTCGACGATATCGTTGCGCCCATCTTGCTTCGGGGCCACGAAGACGCGATTCGTGGGGTCGAATTCAGTCCCGATGGAAAGCGTATTGCCACAGCGTCGATGGATGGAACTGCGCGTCTTTGGAATGTGGACGGCAGCGGTGAGCCCGTCGTCCTGCGTGGTCATGCCGGCCCGATTATCTCATTTCGATGGAGCCCCGACGGTGCACGGCTCGCGACCATTTCCGAAGACAAAACTGGGCGAATATGGATGGTGGATGGCTCCGCCGAGCCCGTGGTTTTTCGCGGTTCGAATGAACTGTTTCAAACCCTTTATTGGAGCCCCGATGGTGAGCGTTTTATCACGGCGTCCGTTGGCGGAACGATAACTCTCTGGAGCAAACATGGCGCCGCGTTATCGACGGTGAAAAAGGCGATATCTACCGAATACAAATGGATCCATTGTCCCTTCGATGTTTCGGGCAAGCGTGTTCTCGTTTCGGATACAACGGACAAAACTGTTTACCTTTGGAACGTCGACGAGCGTGATGGACTTGTTCCTTTGGGAGAACTCGACGGCCCCGTTCGTTTTGCGAAATGGAGCCCCGACGGATCGCAGATTCTCGCGATATCGAATCCAGGCAATGCACGAATATGGGACACTCGAGGCACTTCGTCGCCCATCGATATTCGCGCTCCAAAGCCCATTCGTAATGGAGTATGGAGCCCTGACGGTGGTCGCATCGTGTTCGCGCTGGTCGACGGCACGTTGCTTCCTTATCGCGACGGCGTATTCGGTCCGCCGATTGCAATGGGCGTCATGTCGGAAGGGATAGGCCAAGTCAGCTTCAGCCCCGACGGCTCGCGAATCCTGACCGCCACGCCGTACGGGAAGGTGCGCGTGCGAAATACCGACGGAACGGGCGTTCCTTTCGTGCTGGATGGCGTCGCGCTTGCCGCCACCTATGCCCACTTCAGCCCTAGCGGCGATCGTATTGCGGTCTCCTACGGGGACAAATTCGCATGGATATGGCCCGACATAAGGCCGTTATCCGGTCCAGACGACGCACGATTATGGAAAGCGACGTCGTATTGCCTTGGGCGCGACAAACGCATCGAGTTATTGGGCGTTACCGAGGACGAGGCGCGTGCGGGCGAGGAGGCCTGCCGGCGTCGGGTGGCCGAGGTGCGTGTTGCGATGCCCTGACCAAAAACGGCGTTTTCATGTTCGAGACGGTGGAGCTGGACGCGTTTACCCGCTAGCATGCTTCGTGTGAAGAGCGAGATCCTCAACACGACCGAGCCGTTGCGGGAAGAGGGGCGAGCTGCAAGCGCGATCAGCCGCTCTTTTCTTTTCGTCGTCCTGCACTGTGATCAGCTGACACTTGGCGGTGCTCGGTACGATCTGTCCGGGATTCGCGAGATCACGATCGGGCGAGGTTCCGCACGCGAAGCGGCTCGAGTGGAACAAGGAGCCTTGCGCAAGCTTGTGTTGCGTTTGCCGTCGCCCACCGTTTCGAAGGCGCACGTGCGGCTTGTTCGAGATCGTGACGAATGGTTGCTCGAGGACCTCGGCTCGAAAAACGGCACATGTTTGAACGGCGTACGCGTCGAGAGCGCACGAGTGGAGGATGGCGACTTCATCGAGGTTGGCTCGGTGGTTTTGCGGTATCGCGTGGCAAAGACTGTGTCAGCCATTTCGGACGCGGACTCTGTGCAGGAAGCGGCGATCACTCCGGGGTACGCCTCGCTCGTGCCTGCTTATGTCGAACGGCTCGAAGCGCTCACGCGGATTGCTCGTTTGCCATTTACCACGTTGCTTTTGGGTGATACGGGCACGGGCAAGGAATTGCTTGCCAGTGGAATGCATCAGCTTTCTGGTCGCCGCGGGCCTTTTTTAGCGGTCAACTGCGGTGCGTTGACTTCGTCGCTCGTGGAGAGCCATCTTTTTGGCCATTTGAAGGGCTCGTTCACCGGTGCTCAGCGTGACGAGTTGGGTTTTATTCGTAGTGCTGAAGGTGGAACGTTGTTTCTCGACGAGATTGGGGATTTACCATTGGCTGCGCAGGCCACTTTGCTTCGCGTCTTGCAGCAACGCGAGGTGGTGCCTGTGGGCGGAGCGCGTCCGACGATTGTGGACGTTCGTTTTATTGCGGCCACCAATAAATCGCTGGACGATCTGTGTTTGCGAGGGGAGTTTCGCGGTGATTTGCTTGCGCGCATTTCGACGTACAAGCATACGCTTTTGCCGTTGCGCGATCGAATCGAGGATTTGGGGGTTTTGATCAGCCACATGTTGGTCCACTCGAGCTTTGCAGGTGCCGCGAATACTCGTCTGAGCGTTTCGGTGGCCAGGAGCTTGCTGTCTTATCCCTGGCCGCACAACATTCGCGAGCTCGAGGGCGTGCTCGGAGTCGCCGTTGCGCTTGCGGAAGGTGGATTGGTGGAGCGATTCGATCTTCCGAATACGATTATGGAGGCACCGGTGCGGGACGAGCCTCCGCGCAACCCGGACGAGTTACGCGAGCAAATCATTTCATTTTTACGCCAGCACCGAGGCAATGCCACTTCGGTGGCGCGGAGCATGGGGAAATCACGGACGCAGATTTATCGGTTGATGACCGAGCTGGCGATCGATCCGAAAGATTATCGACAGTGAGGGGGGAAGGCGAATGTGGTGGCCGGCGCGACTTTCACACGATTCTCTTCGGCTTGGCCACCTACCGCTCGATCAACAAGCCGAAAAACTGCGGGCTGAGGGTGGCGCGGTTTGACGCGTCAATCCATCGACATGATGCCAGCTCCATCGGACTGACGCGTCAACGCGGACGAAGCGGACACGTTTTGCAAGGTACGCGCGACAATTCACTTGGCATGATGGCTGCAATGGGAGCGGTCCAAGACACCGACTTCATTGCCGAGGAGGCACCATGCTCGACATCATCCGCACCCCCAAGATGTTTCTTTGTATCCCTGTGGCAGCCTTGGTTATGGGCTGTAGTTCCACGGCAACGCTCACGCGCGTCGGGGCGCCGGAGGTCGACGGAAAAGTCGTCACATCGGATAGCCAAACCATTTACGTGGAAACGGATGGGCGCACTTCCCCGATTGCGCGACAATCCGTGACGGACATCGATCATCCGGGCAATGTGGCGGCCATCGTCGGAGGGATGGTTACCGCGTACGGTGCGGCGAACATCGTGATTGGCGCGCCCGATTGTAATCGCGGTGAAGTGGCGTATTGCACGGGGGTATTTCTGCCGGCGGCGCTCGGTGCTCCCATGCTGCTCTGGGGCGTTGCGACGTGGGCACGGTCGAAGATCGTCACGGGCGGAGGCAAGATTGGCGGGCCAAACGTCGCGGTGGTACCAACGGCATCGTTCGACAAGAAAAACGAGTTCTTCGGGGTGAGTGCGACGGTGAGGTATTGAACCGGCACGCTCCTCAGAATGTTGACAAGCGCATGCTCGCTGGTCCATCATCGGCCTCGCGTTTGAGCAAACATCCTTTCGCGGGGGCTCGATGTCGCGGTTCAGCGCCGATAAAACCAGCGACAACCCCTATCTCGCGCATCATCGACCGCGTCTCCGACTACGGCGCCCGTCAATTTTACGTCGAACAGGCTTTGCAACAAGGTTGGTCTCGCGAGATTCTCGTCTTGCACATCGACCGCGGGTTACACGAACGGCAGGGCAAGGCCGTCACCAACTTCGCCCGAACGCTTCCGCCGGCAGGTTCGAGCCTCGTCGCGGAAACACTCAAAGACCCCTACATCTTCGACTTCCTCAACCTGACCGAGGATGCACACGAACGCGACATCGAAGAAGCGATGGGAGTGGGTGCTCGACGAACGGGCACACGTCACGTCACAACGTTTGGGAAGGTACCGTTGGCAGCGTCGAGTTTTCAAGACGTGCAAAGGAGTCAGCGACCGCTCGGAACGCGACACCCTCGCGAAAAATGTGGATGCAAAAAAGCGGAACGTGTCACCACCCCGGATGAATCGACGTTCCCAAAAAGTGAAACGGCCTCCGCATGTCGAAAAATTGCAGTTGCAACAAAGCGGAACGGCCCCAGACGCAGACGAAGTAACGATGCATCCGAAAAATGGACGTGTGCGCAGAAAAAAGGGCGCGTTTCTCGAAAGCGGAACGGCCGCTCGGTCGAAAGAACACGCGTTCCCAAACCTCGGAACGGCCGACGGACTGGAAGAACAAACGTTCCGAGCGCGGTGGGCCTTGATTTTGGCTGCGGCATGATGATTCGCCGCGTAAACCATCGTTCGGCGGCGACTTCGAGACGCGTTGTGTTCGTTACGAATGAGAAAAGTGTGCAGGGCTGATCACTTGCCGTCACGGATTTGGCAACGGCGTTCGGCCGTATTTCTTTTCGCATACCTCGTAACGCGTGCGCGCATCGGACTCGCTTTCGAGCAGGTAGGTTTCGCGTTGCGAGGGCGTAAGGCAATCGGTGGTGGCGTTGCGGAGGGCTTCGTGGAGAAGCGGGATGTCGATGAGCCAGGTGCGGACGGAGCCCTCGTCGGATGCGGTGAGAATACGTTTGCCGTCGGGACTGAAGG
>CAZETM010000669.1:0-5627 GCA_964514885.1 uncultured Polyangium sp.
GCGGCGCTGGGGGCGAAGGGGGCGAAGGGGGCGCGGAGAACGCGTCGGGCTCGTCCGGGGAATTCGTGCACGGGTGTTTATCCTCCGAGGCGCTTTGTGACGGCAAATGCGTGCGTGTGGAGGACAATCCGACGCATTGCGGCGCGTGCAACAATGCTTGCTCCACGGGTCCCGATGGTCAAGGGAGTTGCGCGGACGGAAAATGCGTATACACGTGCAATGGGGTTGTCGTGGACGACCCGACGAGTTGCAAAAACTTTTTCGGTGCGCACGAGTCCTATCCAGCGGAATGCGCTGGGTGCAGTACGCCGAATATTGCAACGGGAGATTGTTCGTGTCCGAGCCCGTCGTCAGAATTGGTATTGGCCGTGCAAAGCGATTGTCCGGGCGTACCGATGCGATCGGCAACGACGCTCAGGTTGTGCACGACAAACAGTTTGTCTGCGTCGAGCGATTTTGGCGGGGCATATCAAGTGGACGACATACCGAATTTGTGCGGCGCGAATGCGCAATGTCGTGTGGGCAATCCCCTGGCAGGCGGAGGATGCGGTTGTCCAGCCGGTTTCGATCCTATATCGCTGCGATCGATCATTCGCCTTCCATGCGACAATGGGGAAACGGGATCGACGATCGTGTTGTGCGGCAATAAAAATGTGCCGCTACAAACGTTTGGCGGGGCATTTCAAGTGGATGATGCGGAGCCAGTTTGTCGCGTGGTCAATCCGTGGACGGGCGGATGTTCGTGTCCCGCGAATACGACCGAGCGAGTATATCGAGTGATGGTGGACGGGCCGGGCGGGCTTTACGGGTCGACACTGAGGATGTGCCTACCCTGAAGATCTATCAATCGGAATCGCCGCTGCTGCCTGAGCAAGCGGTTTCGATATTGCTCAAGACGCCGACGCACGAGGATGCCGTGGCATACGTGCGAGCATTGACGTCGTCACAACTGAGCGCTTTGATGGCGGCCACGCATCCGTCGACATCGGCCGTGGGCGTGCAGCCGGAGAAGGAGACGCAGTTGCCAGTGCCATAGCCGCAGACGGTCAATTCGTCGACCGTAGTAGGAGCCGCGCAGCTTGACAGGACACTATTGGCAGCCGCCACGAGTTTATCGCAGGTGGTAGCGCCATCGTACTCGTTGTCCGCGCAGCTACAGCCCGCGGCGATGACGTCCGAGAGGGCAAACAAAACGGACAGCGCAAGAGCGTGAGGTTTTTTCTTGTTTTGCATGGAATTTTCCTAGGACGGAAGTGAGGATACCTGGTGGGCAGGGTAGGGGTCAATAGTGTTGTGACCTTTTGCAGCGAGAGCAGGTCAATCGCCGATGTCGGCTTGTTTACCTGCGACGACGGCGAAAAGGTCGGCGAGGGCGGCGAGGGCGGCTTCGTGCACGGTACTGGCTGGCAAAACTCCGCCGGTGGGCGAGGGCAGCGCGCGAGTGGCCGTGGCGGAAGCGACGACGGTGGGGGCATAACCTCGATTGAATGCACCTCGGGCCGTGGAATTGACGCACATATGGGTCATGAATCCGGCGAGGATTAGGTTTTTCGCGCCAATCTTTTGGAGCTGTTCGTGCAAATCGGTTTGTTCGAATGAGTTGGGCAAGCTTTTGACAATGACCGGCTCGCCTTCGCGCGGAGCGACGATGCTGGCGATGTGTCCGATCTCAGTGCGCACGTCATAAGGCGACCCGGGGCCGGCGTCGTGTTGAATATGGAAAATGGGCGTGCCGAGGGCTCTGGCGCGCTCCAAAAGGCGAGCGGCTTCTTCGAGCGCGGGCTCGACGCCTTCGAGCTGCATGATGCCTTGGCGATAGGTGTTTTGGCAATCGATCAAAATGAGCGCCGATTCGCTCAAACGATGCGGAGTATTGGGAAGGCCGACGAGATTACGCAGGGTGGGATTGGACATGGGCAGGAGGGTAACATGAGTGCGGGAGAGAGTGGAAATGATCCAGAGCGACCTGAGCGTGTGCCGAGTCGAAGGGGTGAACTTCAGCTACCCAAGTTGTAGGGTGTGGAGTATGTTTCGGTCATGGGTACGGAAAACATCCTCGAGCGATCGGCATCGATGTCCGTTGAGGGTTGGAATCTGCCGCCGTGGATCGAGTTGATTCTGGGCAAGGTTCGTCGAGCGCTCTTGACGGAAGACGAGAAACGTTTGCTGCACCTGGCCGAGTTTGGCGCGGCAACTTTTGGTCGCTCATTGCTCGAGTCCAAGGATTTGGATGATTTGGATGACCGGATCGAAGCATTGCTCGAGAAGCCGGAGCTGACTGCATTCAACACCCTCGTGTTGTCTAGTGTTCGTGATGAAAAGCTCGAGGCGCAGGTGACATCGCAAGTGACGATGCAGGACATCCTGGATTGGGGTGTTGCAGCACCGGACTTGTTTGCCCAAGCGATTAATCTGTCGGTATTGGTCATGCAGTTCCGCCGTAAGCTCGCGATGCAAATTGGGGCGCAAGATATGCCTCAAGCCTTGGGCAATTTTGGTAGCCAATCGCTTACGTCACTGTGCCTCGACAAATCGGTTCCCAACGAGCTTGGGATGATTTTTTTTGCTTGGTTCAGGGCCGATCTTTGTAGTTTGGCGTTTTGCGAAATGGTCATGTCCAAGCAACGAGTCGAACCCTGGCTCGCCAAGGGAATTGCTCAGCGCTGGGTGGATGGAGCGCGAAAGTATCTTTGCTTGATTGCATCATTTCGCGGAGCCGATGTTCCTCTTGATTTGGTTTCCGAGGCCGACCGCATTGATTTGCCTCGCACGTTTGCGGAGCATCGTGCCGCGCGAGAAAGAATGGATCGGTTCGTCGAAGAAGGGATTGCGTCGGGGTTGCCAGTCTATGCGCCCGACTTCATCGACGATGATTGACAATTCACCGGGTAGTCATTGGCCTTTCTCATAGGTATGTGCGTACGAGAAATCGTTGAATGAGTAGAGCGCAATGCATCGCCGAACGAGAGCTGGTTCTCGTGCCCCATTTGGGCAAGATGAGGCCAGGGATCGTCATCGAGATCCAACGCAATTGGACAGTGATTGCAATGCTGGGAACCGGCACCCCTCGCGATTTGCCTCGTGTCGAGGTTCGTCCAGAAACACGCGACGGCAAAGCGCTTGGGTTTTACAAGCCAACCTATTTTTACGCGACGAACAAGGCGGTCGCTGCCACTGACGAACTCACCCCAACGGGCAGGCTGTGTCCTCCGCTGCTCTTCGACAAACTTTGCTCTCTTGCAGGCACCAAGCTGCGTTGAACACACACCCCTCCCTGCGAGCGCTGGCGCGAGCTTTGGGAGGGGCGGACCGCGCGCAGGTGCACTCGCACCAAGCTCGGGCCGGGGGTGGGCATCATTTTGTGCTGAAACGAATTTCGCTTGGAACTCAAACGATTACGAAAGAAGCTGCTCGAGTAGCTCGAAGCTCTCCGCTTCCTCCGGATCAATCGTGCCGTCGGCTGCAATCATGCGCCGTGCTGCATCAAGCACCAGTTGACGATGCGCGCGCGGGATCGCAGCAGGATCTACCTCCTCGGCGCGCGGCGGAACCTCGAGCCACCCGTCGACGAGCTTTACCTCGTCAGGCTCCAACTCCAACTCCTTCACCATCTTGCGGACGAGAGTGCGTTCCTTGGACTTGACCTCGAGATCCGCCCAAGCAAACGAACAGACGAACCGCATCACCTGCAGGCGATCCTCGCGGCTCAAATTCTTCAACATGCCCGCCACTCTATCAGATGTTCGTCCCAGGGCCGAACGGCAATCAAACCTGCGCAGGTCGCTCGTCCGAGCTTCGTAACGCGCATGCAGCAAGGACGCACAAGGCAGGCGTGATCACGAGATGATAACGATCCTCGCCGAAGAAAATCGCGTGGGTGATCGCGACCGATGCCACGGAAAACACGAGATACCCGACCACTCGACCTCGCGACGGAGCGCCCGGCAACGGGAGCAATCCAAGCACCATGATGAGCACCGCAAGTGGCCAAAACGGATGCGCATCCGAGGTCATGCCGTGCAGCGCGAGGCCCAGGATGGCTAGCAAGGCGACGAGTTGCACGATGAGGGCAGGCATGCCTCGACGAAGCGACGGGCGCGCTACGAGGCCCAAAGCTGCGACCGAAAGCAGCACCCAATGCGTGGTCGTCAGAAGCGCGCGAGCTTTGGATTTGCGCGGTTCAGGCCACGCAGATGGGTTCGCTTCGCCTAGGTAACCAATCGGAAATGATTCGTGGTCAAACGTATACGAAAGCTTCTTCGGAACGAGCGACAACCACCGCGCAGGATCCTGTTTGATCCAACCGATCCCCTCGTCCATCCAACAACGATCTTGCTGCACTTGACCCGTGACGACAGGGCATCCATCCGTCGCGCGTAACGTCTCGAAACGACCCGTCGCGCGTGGAAATGAGCCGATCGCAAGGTTCCATCCGGCGTTCGTCGAGACAAACGCACAGCCGTCCATGACTCGACAGTTGCGTAGCGTCCATGGAAACACGACGCACAGGGCCGCGGGGATCGCGATGGCCAAAGCGATGAACGCACGACGAAGTTGCAAACGAATCGGGCCGTTGCCAAGCGCGATCAAGCCAAGCGCTGGAGCGCAAAGAAGGCTCTGGGGGCGAACGAGCGTGGCGAGACCCAAGGTGAGACCAGCGAGAAGAGCGCCTCGAATGGGTTTGTCTCGTACGTCGCGCGTTAGAAGCCACGCGGACAAGACAAGTCCCAACGCGGCGAGCGGCTCGGTCATGAGCAACGCGGCGTAGATGATCAGGCCAGGATTCAAAGCGACGAACAAGCCCGCAAGACGCGCTCGATTTTGCGAAGTGGCGTATCGGGCAAGACGATGAGCAACGACCGCGATCAACGCGCCCGTGACGGCGTTGACGATGGGCGCGACGGCAGGGCCAGCACCGAAGAAACGATAGAAAAATGCGAGGAATCCGCTGTAACCAACAGGGTAATGGCACCACGGATGCCACACGGCTTGGCCCGCAAGAATGATGTCGTCGGAGTAGCCAAAACCTTCCGCGATACGACGTGCTCCGAAGTCGTAATAATGACCGTCCCATACAGGCTCGCGCGCCCACGCGATGGCGACGTACAAACGTGGCAAGAGCGCGACGAGGAAAAGGATCGCTGAAAAAAGGCGATCGGTGGTGTCGCGGCGCGAGTTATCCACCGCCCCTCGAGCGTATGTCGGACAGGTCGCGCAGTCTTCGGGTGTACGTCTTGCCAACCTGTGCGGGGTCGAGCTTCAAGAACTTGGCAACTTGTTGAACGAATCCTTGCACGTATACGAGCGCGGGAAGGTCACCGAACGACTCGTTCTCGACGGCGACGAGATGCGCGACGCTGATCTTGGTGCGTTGAGCTATCTCGGCGATCTCGACGCCTTGCGATTCGCGAACTTTGCGTAACAGAGCGCCACTGAACTCGGTCTCGCCGTTGATCTCGCGCGCTAGCTCGCCTTGCAGCATGGCGAGCTCTGCGGCTTGAGCTGCATCGCGATTGCGTTGTGGAGGAGCTGCTGCAGGGGTGTCGTCAGGAAAAGTCGACAGGTCATAAGCGCGACGACGAACAGGATCGAGCAGCGTGTCGTAGGCTTCTTCGATACGCGTTTGC
>CAZETM010000670.1:0-5616 GCA_964514885.1 uncultured Polyangium sp.
CTGGATGAACGCCCGCCACGCCGAAGACGACGGCTTGCCACAAGCTGCCCATCGCAGCGGCATGAACGCCTCCGGCCGCGTTGCCCATCGTGTTTCCAAGGTCGATGTCGGCGGTTTGTTCGAGGTACCGAGCGGCTACGTCGACGAGACCTAGACGCGCAGCGACGAGCGCATGGATGCCCGGTGAAAGCGAGCTGCCGTGAGCCGTTCGAGGCTCGTAGTAGAGGAAGTTTTTGCGCCTCGAGCGTGGGTCGACTTCATCCCAAAGCAGCGCGAGAAGTTGCACGACATCGGCTTGCTTGACCACTTGCGACGCCTGCGTTCTGACCCTTCCGAGCAGCACGTCCATCGGAGCAGTGCGTGGTGAATACGCGCCAAGATCTATGTGCTCCAACTGAAAAAATCCGAGGTGCTGTTCGATCAACTGCTCGTGATCGCTCACGCCGAGATACATGCGCGCAGCGATGTCTTCCCACCTGGCGATCTCGTTGGCATCCACGCCGAGGGATGTTGCGCGAGTTTGTCCTTCCGTACGAGCGACCGAGGCCGCCATGCGTAGGTTTTTCCGGGCCATCCAATTCGTGAACGCATTATCGTCCACGCTTTCGTGATATTCGTCCGGGCCAATGACGTGCTCGATGTGAAATAGGCCATCTCGTTTGGAAATGACCCGGCTTGCCCAAAATCGAGCTGTTTCGACGATTATCTCGGTTCCTTCATTGGCGAGGAAATCCAGGTCTCCCGTAGCGAGTGCATAAGACCAAACGGCATAAGCAACGTCCGCGCTGATGTGGTGTTCTTCGAGGCCCGATAATATCCGCACGATTTCACCCTGCGGCGTGCGTGCCAATTCGGGTGTCGTTTCATCCCCCGTGTCCGCCGATTCCCACGCATACAACGCGCCTTGATATCCAAGGCGTTTTGCTTTGCGACGTGCGCCATCCAGCGTGCGATGCCGATATCGGAGCAGCGTCTTTGCCGCTTCGGGCCAGGTGTGCACGAACAGCGGAAGCATGAAGATCTCCGTGTCCCAGAAGATATGCCCACGGTACGCCTCGCCCGAGAGCGCTCGGGCACCGATCGAAGTGCGTGGATCGTGCGGATGAACGGAAGCGAGCAGGTGGTACAGGGCAAACCTCAGCGCACGCTCGATCTTTGGTGCTCCATCGATCTCGACGTTTGCGCGTTTCCACAAAGTGCTCCATTCGGCTTCGTGATCGCTCAGCAACGTGGTGAACGATGAACGTCTCGCTTCGTCCGCCAATGCCTCGGCACGCGCGATCGGCTCGGGCTCATCACGTGACGTGAACAGTCCGACAACGCGATAAAGCACGCTTGGTTCGCCAAGACGAACCCTGAATTCACAACGCTCCGTGGCCCACGTCGGGCCGCTGGTTTGTCCGCAGTTCACCAGGTCCACCGGATCCAAGTCCGCCTCGGTCGTGTGCGACGCGAGTGCTACGACGAGCCCTCCATGCGTGGTGCCGACGAGCATCGGACCGCCTGCACAACTCCGTGGCTCGAAGCTTTTCCAATGCGCGCTTCCACTTTCGCTCTGCACGTCTCCCGAAAGGATTGCGTCGATGACGATCGCGCCCGAGAAGTTTTTCGGGACAATCTCGACCGCTTCAAGCAACAAGTGGCGGTGAGCCATCGAAGCGACGTGCAGCGTGCGGATCTCGGTCGTGTGCCCGCCTGAAACGGTCGCCACACCCTCGCGCAAAAGCATTCCTCGACGCATGTCGAGCGTGCGGCGATGTCGCTGCATGGTCGTGCTCCATGCCTTGAACGGCTCACCTTCGATCGTAAAACGTAGCCTTCCCCAATCCGGCGCGATCACCAGCTCGGGCACGGAAGTCACATCCGAAGACGGTTCGAACGCACCGGCGAGCAACGTTGCAGGTCGCGATACGCTGCTGCCTTCAGCGATGGATCCACGCACGCCGACGTATCCGTTGGCGATGGTCAGTAGCGACTCGATCTCGTGTTCGCGCGCCATGTCGAAGCCGCTCTCCACGATCATCCACGCCGCATCGCGTGGCGTCGCGAAAGGACCGCGCCGTTCGTCCAAGGAAACTTGTTGCTGCAAGATCTCGATGACTCGCCCGAACTCTGCGCCGAGCACGACCGAAGCTCCTCGAAGCTCAGGTAGCGCGAGCAGCTCGTAGTGTTCCGTGTTGTTTTTCATGCCAAACGATTCGGTCAACACGAGCATGTCTGTCGGGACAATCCCTAGCGGCAACACCTCGTAGTGCAGGAGGAGTTTGATGGCTGCAGCGGTGGTGGAGGAGGCAGATCTCGGCAGCTCCACTGGGTCGCCGTGATGATCGAACCCCGCGACCTTTGCGCCCTCGTTGGACACGACGAAGAGGCGTTTGCGATGCACCGGATCGAGCTTTGAGATCCACGACGGAATCGCGTCGGACTTGGTGAGGATGGCCAGGCGCGTGCCTACTCCGAGCAGTCGATCGACTCGTTGGGTCAAACCTTCGAGGTTTGGCAGGGACGTATCGTTTGTCTCGGTACGAAGACTCCAAACGATGAACAAAAACGCATGGTCGAAGTCGGCCGTTCGTACTTGTGCTTCATGTGCGTCAGACACGCCGTTGCTCATCGAGCTTAGATCCGCGACAGTTCTTCGAGCAACCGTTCGAGGTCAAACGGTTTTCGGATCACGGTGCGAACATTTCGCCGGGGCACCTGCACTCGCGATTCGTTCATCGCCGTAAAAAGCATCACGGGCAAATCGATCCCCGCACGCTCCAGCGCCACCAAGAATTCGCCGCCTGTCATGCGGGGCATCAAGTAATCGAGCAGCACCACATCGGGCCGCTCGCCTTCTTCCAAACGAGCGAGGGCGACACATGCATCCGTAAACGCTTCGACCGCATATCCCTCCTCCCGAAGCAGTTCGGTCAGCGCTTCCACCAGCGCAGGATCGTCATCGACGATGTACACCGACCGCTTGCCCTCATCCGTTGAAGGGGCAATGCTTGGCGTGACGTTCGGGCACGAGAGCATGAGCACTGCATCGGACCCTCCGCGCCGATCGTCGACTGCTCACGAAGTTTTTCGGGGCCGCACTCTGTATCCGTTGGGAACGTCGATAATCTGTTGCGGACACAATTTGTTGTTACGCAAAGTGCCGTGTATAGCGAATTTGAGTGTAATGACAGGTTATCAGGATTTCCCCGATGCATGGATGAGCGTGGGACTGACTACGGCAGAGCTTGACGCGCCTGAGGTACTGAGGCCCAATCCGACCAAAGGGCGGTTTTTCCCCATGCCGGACACGAACAGCATCCGAGTATACCTCATTGATGATCATCCCGTTTTGCGCGAGAGCTTGGCGCGTGCGCTCGAATTCGAGGCGGGAATTGCGGTGGTTGGTCAAGCCGGTACGGCGGGTGAAGCTTTGCGCGAAATTCCGCTGCTAAAGCCCGATGTCGTGCTTGTGGATTTGAACATTCCAGACCGCGATGGAATGGAGCTGCTTGCAGCGCTGCGCACGCAGGTACCGACGTCGAAGCTGCTCGTGTTGAGCGGTTATGACGACGAATTTCGGGTAGCCGAAGCGCTGCGTGCGGGGGCGCAAGGGTATTTGGTGAAGACGTCGGAAGTGGCCGAAGTCATTGATGGAATTCGACGAATTGTACGAGGCGAAGCGCCGCTTAGTCAGCGTATTGCCGGAGCGGTCATACGCGCGATGCGCAAACCGATGCCCGAAGGCTCAGGTGGTCTCGATGCGCTCACGCCGCGCGAAAAGCAGGTGCTCAGGCTTTTGGCGACAGGGATTTCGACACGCGAGACCGCGTCTCGATTGACGATCAGTCCTAAAACGGTGGAAACGCACCGAGTCAGGATTTATCAAAAATTGGGCTGCAAAAGTGCCGTAGAGCTTACTCGTATTGCCGTACGCACGGGTCTCATCGAAGCCTGACAATCAGAACGCTGCGGAAAATTGACGGGACCTCCACCCCCCGGCCCCCCTCTCCAACTACGCTTCGCTCCGTGGAGAGGGGGAGATCTGGTTTTTCACGGAAAACACACGGCTTGCAAGAGCAGTGCGATGGCCGCGCCGATGATGACTCGCTCGAGCCACACCACGTTTCGTGCGGGGGTTCGCGCGGCCAAACCAAACCCACCGAAGACGCTTGCTCCGCCCAGGTAGCCAGCGATGAGTGCGCGCCAGATGAAACGACTGCGATCGGTCCAGATCACGATCGCGGGATTTGGCTCGGGTGAAATCGCGAGGTCGAGCAGACGCACGGCGACGTAGGCGATGACCGAAACGGCGAGGCCGAAGGCGAGCGCGAACAAGATCCGAGGCCTCTTTCGTTTGCGGTTCACAACCCGAGGCTCTCCAAGTAGGTCGCATCCGCGTACTGGAGCGACAGAAACGCGACGGCGAGCACGGCAGCAGTGCACGCGATCGCGCGACCGACACGGGCAACTTTACGTTCGTCGACAAACCCCAAGCGCCACGCACGAGCAGCGACATCCACGCCGAGCACGCCGAAACCGAGCCATAAGAATGGGCGCACGTCGCCTTCGCCGTGCAGGCGGACGAGCATCGATGCAGCGCCTCCGATGTACAATGCGAAAGCTACGGACGAGGCGCGCACGACACTGCGGATGACGGCTTCGGGATCACGACGACGAGCGAAAATCGCGCGAGCAAAAGCGCTCAGGCCGATCAGAGCCACGATGCCGACGAGGCCGGTGGCGACGCGTCCAAGCCATTCGCGGCGCACGAGCCGTTCGATCTCTGCGCGAAGGTTGGGCGCAAGATCTGGGTAGCGTGAAAGCACACGGCGCGCGGCATCGAGATCGCCACGTTCGCGCTCGAGCGCGACAAGCTCGCTCAGGGCCAAACCGCGGGTGAGACGGTCGGCAGCAGTGTCGGAAAGAACCGCGTTCAACGCACGAGCGGAAAGGTCTGGCGCGCCAAACCGATGCCAAAACGCTTCGGCTGCAACGAGTTGTGCTTCGGAACGAACTCGGCCGGGTGGAAACCTTTCGGCATCGCGTGCGAGAGCTTCGATCTCGTCGCGTGTTGCAGCCGGGTTGCGACGTATCGTTTCGAGGCGCGTGAGCGGGCCGAAGTCACCTTCGGCATGCGCGCGTAAGTCTGCGGCACGTGTTCGCGCGACGCGGACGAACGGAGCGCTGGGATCGAGCTTCGTCGCGTTGTCGTACGCCTCGAGCGCTTGGGCGAACTGCAAGTTTGCCACTGCACGCTCGGCAAGCTCGTAAGCGCTGCGGGCTTTCGTTCTCGGGTCGTCAGGAGAAACCGTTTGAGCTGCAACGGATGTGGTCAGGACAAACGCGACCACGAACGAGCAGAACCTTGCCCAGCGGGTTTGGTGGCGTTTGTATCGAAAGACGGACACGTGCTCGCAAGCTAGCGCGGATCGCAGACACGCAAAACGCATCGGCCCCCGGGCAGGTGCACCGGAGGCCGATGAGCTAACTATGTTGGATGGGTCAGGTCGGGCTCAGCCGCCGTCGCCGCCGTCCATCATGCCGCCGCCGTCCATGACGCCACCGTCCATCATCGCTCCGCCGCCTGAGCCGCCCATGGTAAATGAAGGGCGAATAATGCAAGGGAAGCCG
>CAZETM010000671.1:0-5614 GCA_964514885.1 uncultured Polyangium sp.
ACGAATTCGTGCAGTTTTCTCAATGGTTTTACGTAGCGCTACACGGCGGCCGCCATGGCGGGATCTGGCGCCCGCCACCTCGCCGCCACATCATCCACCGATGCCCCGCACGTTGCCCAGCCTCCGCCGCTTATGCGCCGCTCGTGGTGCCCACCGTGGGCGAAGAGAAGTCGCTGCCGGTGGTGCCTTATGGAAAGGCGATTGAGGGTTGACCACACATTGCTCTTGCCTCTCCACCCCCAGCCAAAGCCGCGGAATCCTGAAGCGCTTCGTCCTTAGGTTTGTCAGCGGTACATTGCGGGCCTGGTCGCCATTCCCTGGATTTCGTGAGCCCATCCACCCGCATGACATCGATTCACAACGCGCAGCAGCCTGCGGAACACCCTCCCAGCACGGGTCGCAGCGCTCAGCCGGGTCCGCGTGCCATTACGTTCCCCGACGTCGTTGCTCATTTATGCAGCCCTCCGACTCCCTCATTCCCTTCGGTCGTAACTATGGTCTGCCCTCGTCAACGACCTACCTCGGCGTAGATGCTTCTTCTGTGCGGAGCCATTCGCATGGCGTCGGCCGACCAAACACGCATCCACGTGCGTTTGGTGCGTCGGAGATTGTTGACCGGGTCTCCGTCGTCCCGGGTTTTACCGCGGAGAAATGAGCCTACGCTTCGCCGAAACCATTGCTGCTTTCGTCGCAAGGCTCGCTATTGGCTGGGCGGGCTCACCCTTGGCCAGGCGGGGCTTGCACCCGGCTGATTCATCACGACGCTCACTTGAGCCGTCAACGTCGCCAGTTTTTGCGGCGCCGCAAAAACGACCTGCAAGTCTTTCTTTTCTTTCTTCTCGGAGGCGTGTTTGGTCGCCGTGTGTACGGGTGGCCTCGACAGCCTCGGCGTACACGCAACCCCCGTGATGCCCATACAACCAAGCGCCAACAGGGGACGCTGCCAAAACGAACGTCGTACGTTGGGGAATTTCATGGGTTTGGACTGGTTCGACAAGTTCTTGGACACAATGCGCCCACCACGGTCAAGCGAGCAAAACACACGCCCTTCAAGATCACAAGCCCAAATTTGTCGATGACGAACAACCAAGCAACGCTCGTGCCAAACTCGCGCCGCGGCCCTTGTCGACGGGGAGGAGATACCGAGCAGAGCGTTGTGGACTGGGAAGCGACAACTTTCGAGGGGTGTGGACTTGCAGGCCACAACCTGGTTGGGGCATCGGTACCCATAAGCGCTAACTTCGACATGCATCGCCCTCAATTCTCTATTCTGGCGGAGTTTGGGGCGGCAGCCCCATCGTCAACCTGCGAATTCATCGGATTTTGTTTTGCGATCCAGAGGTTTTTTGAAGTCCTACCGCCGTTGGAGCCGTTCGTCCTTCCGCCCCCCCGCGTCGGGTTAAAACCCAACGGTCCACAAAGCGCACGGGTGATCGAGAGTTTGTCGCCTCCGCGATCGGCCGCGACCACATTGCCGGGCACTGGTTGGTACACGAATGCCGTCATTCAAAATGCGTCGAATTTCCCGTCGACGGTGAAGCTGACCGCCACATGGAAAAAAGGTTCAGTGAATCCTCCCGCATCGGTGCAGGTGACGCTCGGCGCGCACGAATCCGTTGTGTTTCGAATCGACAATACGGGCCCAGCAGGCACCATCGGGATCCCCGAAATCGCGAATAAGCAATTCGAAGGCTCACTGCTCCTTGAATCCACCCAACGCATGGCCGTCGTCGTGCAGCTTGGGAATGCGCCAACAGGCTCGTTGGGCGCGTCTGGCGGAACGGCGAAGGCATTCTATTCCGGCCTGTATCTCAGCACGAACGGCTACGACACCGGGCAAAACCTCATTTATTCGAACTTCAAGAGCGACTTTGCTGGTAAATCGACGACGCTCTTTGTGCAAAACACCAGCCCCAACAGCGGCAATGCGACGCTTACGGTGCGAGCGAATGACGGCAACCGTTACGTGGCGCAGGTTGTGCTCGGGCCTCGTCAATCCGCGGCGTACCATCCGTCCGATTTCAAGCACGAGACGACGGGTAGCGCCGCTGCGAATATCACGGTGACCCTGCGGGGCATCATGGATCCACCGAATCCAGCCTCGGGCCATACCTACACGTACATATTCCCTGACGTACAGCCTCGGTCGAGCGTTGCGGCCAATCCTTGGTTGAACACACTTGGCGGCCTCCCCCTGGGTGGATTAGCTGCGGCGACGATCGACGCGACCCATCCGATCCTCGCGAATGTGACTGAAGGCGGCTATGGCATGCCCGAGTATGCCTTCCAATGCGAAAGTGCGTCCGACAACGAGCTTATTGCGCCGCTCATCAAGTTCGAGTATCCGAATGCGACGAACGCAAGTTCGGCCAATTCGGAGGTGTCTATTCAGAATACGGGCTCCACGCCTGCGACCATTACGGGGACCTTTACGTGCCGCGCAGCGGGCAGCAACGTTTTCTCGACCTACACCGTCGTAAAGACCGCGCCTGCTGGCACTGCAGCCGTGTTCACGAAGGTGTCGGTTCCAAGCATTCCCTCTGGGCGCTTGTGCTCCGCGGTCTTCACAAGTGCTTCAGTGAATATGGTCGGTACGGTGACGGAGACGACCCGTGGCCTCTCCATTCCGCAGATGGATGACGCGAACTACGAGCTGGTCCGATTCGATTGATGTACCGCGCGCCTTGCCAGTTGACTTGCTCGAACCCCTCGTTGGAAGGACTTTCGAGCGAGTCAACCCGCGCGTTAGAACGCAGGGACTTGTACGGAGCAGGGAGTCCACAGCGTTCGCTAGGCGTCGCTCCCCAGGCGACAACGCAGCACGCGGGCCCTAAAAAACCGCAAAAGGATATGGCACGGCGTTTGCGATGAGTTCTCAAATCATTCGGACGGAAGGGTCAGCCCTGCCGTATCATTGCCATCTCGAACAACAAGGAAACAAGTTTATGCGCCGTCTCATTTTGAGCGTTGTTGCGGGCTACGTGGTTATCACCGCTATCACGATCGTGAGCTTTGTCGTGCTGAACGCTGCCGGGGTGCCTCTAAACACGCCGCACTGGCTGCTCGTGAAGTTGCTGATCTCGCTGGTCGCCGGGGCGCTGGGCGGCTACACGACAGCGCAACTGGCCGCGGCCGCCAAGGCGCGAGCGGTCCTGGCGCTCGCTGGATTCATGACGGTGTTGAGCGTGTGGATAATCGTCGTGCACTTCGGCTCGGAGCCATTGTGGTACCAGGCCGCGCTGGTGTTCGGAGCAGGGCCAGCGGTCTGGATCGGAGGCAAGGGAAGAGGAATCACGAGCGCGGACAACCTCACGCTGTCATGACTTCGCCGTGGCCGGAAGAAAGTGATCCCATCTTCCTCGTCGCCCCGCGTTGGTCCTCCCGAGGTCCTTTCAGCAAAGCGTCAATCGTTCGAACAACCTCGGGAGGTCCTCATCAGGATAGCACCAAGTGTTTGAGCAACCTCCGGAGGTCCTCGGAACGAAACGCCAAGTGTCTGAGCAACCTCGGGAGGTTGGTTGTGCCTCAATCATCATCGTTCGAGCAACCTCGGGAGGTTCGTTGGTATCGTCAGGGCTTTTTCGGGGGATTCCTGGTCGCTTCGCAGCCGTGGTCTGTTGCGGCGTGACGGCCGGTGTCTTGTGGCCTGCGAGTCCACAACGAATCGCCCTTGTCGACTCATCGGCCACAATTCGCAACGCACGGTATGACGTTGGCGCATGCATGACGCTGGCTGTTCGAACGAGCGCAAGCGCAGCCGCTGGATGAAGGGGAAACATGGTTCGATCCTGGGCGATTTGGTGCAATCACACGCCGAACGGTTGCCCAATGGATGAAGCTCTTTCTCGTCACGCAGACTGCACCGAGCGCACCGGCGGCACGTCGAGGGCATTCGTCAAGCAGTGTCATTGGGTTGTACAGAGGCCACAACGTTGGCCGCTGATCAGCGAAAAGGGCTGAAACGCGTTTGGCACCACTGTTGCTTTACGCTTTAATGAGTGCACAGTTGGCAAAGTGAACATGGTTCCCGATGTCTCTGGTACCGGTGCCGATGGGACACTGTGTGGTTCGGCGCAGTGCATGCAACCGCCGATGTCGTTGGACCCCGTCGGAAATTTTTCAGGTGGAACCGACCGCGTCGAGATTTGCACCAGCAACTGCGCTCAAGACCGAAGCTTTTCCTGATGCAATCTTGACGCTACCATATCTGGAGCGCCGGAAGGGGCATTGTGCCCCTTCCGGCGCTCGCCGTGAATTGAGGAGACTTCCGATGAAAATGGTTCACAACAACGCATTCGCCAAGCAGTGCATTCTCTCGTGTCTTGTCGCAGGAGCCGTTTGCTTCGTTTCAGCGCCGGCGAGGGCCACATCCTGTATTGGTCGAGCTGAGTTCCTCATTCCGGAATCGACATCGCAAGTTCCCAGCAATACCTTGATTTGGACAACTGGGCGCTGCGAAAATGGGATTCTGACAAAGAAAGGAGGCGCTGTCGTCCCTTTCTCCATAAGGCAACTGGGCGCAATCCAAGCACTACAACCGGAGTCGGAACTGGAAATCGGCGCAACCTACGACCTGACCGATTGCGACGCATTTGGAGGTGTAACAACCACCTTCACCGTTACCTCAGGCGCAGATACGACGCCACCAAACGTGCCCGTATTCCAGCCAGGCGATACATACAATTCAATCTATAACGCCTGCGGGGAGTACGAACTTGTCCAACTCGATGTTGTTCCCCAGGACGATTTGCTGGTGCTCGATATTGCCTCAAGATCAACGCTCGATCCCACGACGCTCACTGGAGCGCCAGTCGATTTCTTTTCTGGATCGCACCAGGTGGTCATTGGAAACCAAGGACGGGTACGGAGCAATTGGTCCTTTGAGGACGATGGAGACGCAGTGGACACGCGCCTCGGGGCATTTGATTTGGCTGGCAATTTTTCAGGAATGAGCGCTCCGCAAACCATTCAGCTTGGTTGCGGGTGTACGACGGTGCAATCATCGAATTCGACGGATGCATTGTTCATGGCGGTGTTTGTCGGTCTCGTATTCAGCGGAGTGCATCGGAGGCGAAAGGCGCAGAAACCTTGATATGCAAGACACCTGCGTGGTGTTCAACGTTGAACGGTATCTCGTTGAGGTATTGGTACCTCCATGGAGACGACCGAGGTTGAGCCGTTGGGTCGAGCGTAGGTGCTCGTTGTGCGAGTGGGGTTACCTCGATGGGGCATCGGTACCCTCGTCGAGATGACCGGGGTTGCGTTTTGGGGCCGAGGGTAGGTGCCGCGCTCGGGTGTGACGGCGCGACGCATCTTGCGTGATGTAACGCTCGCGTTTGCCGGCGCCGATGCACAGGTGCGTCCGCACGTGGAGAAAAGTCGCCATCGACGCGCACAGCCCGTTCAAAGACGGTGAAACGAGGCATCAGAACGTGGGTAACGATACGGAAAGGTGGATCTCCCCGAGACGCGCTTGACACGCAAAGTTCGGAAATCGCCTTTTGTTTGGACTAGGTACCGCTGGTGATGGATGCATTTGTCCGGGAATTGCAACGAAGTTATCGTTGGAGGGCAAAGCATCTCTTTGGTTTGTCGAGAGTCGACGACGCTTTCA
>CAZETM010000672.1:0-5609 GCA_964514885.1 uncultured Polyangium sp.
AGCCTCTCGACGATTGATTACTCGAAGCACCTCGACAGGCAGGTGCATGGCATTCACTGCAGCTTCATCCCCGGCATGCCCGTGGATGCAGGGGGCGAAGGCGCGTGTCGCGCAGCCATGTACAGCCCGTATGCCGCGATTTTTCGCGACAAATATTGGGGCGGCATACCCATCTCTCTCTTCGCCGTTGGAGCGTTCGCGTTTTTCGCAGCCTATGCCTTGTACCTCGTGTTCGCGGGCCCCATGGCACCAAGGCGCGCCACGAAATTCTTCGGCGTCATAAGTTTCTCTCCGCTGCTTGCGTCGGCCTTGATGTTCACCATCTCGGCTATCGAGCTCGGGCAATTTTGTAAGACCTGCGTAGGCATCTACATCGCTTCGGTGTTGCTCACGATCGGCGGCGTCGGCGTGCTCGTCGAAGCCAACCGCAAAGGTCCTGTCGTTCTATCCGCGGACAAACCCGAAGACCGCGAAGCCCAAGTCGCCACGGGCAAACCGCAACTAGCGATTCCTGAAGGCGCTTGGTGGCTCTTACCGATTTACCTCGGCGTGCTCGGCATCTTCTCCATCACGCCCGCGTTGCTCTACGTGAGCGCTCTGCCGAACTACTCCAACTACATTTCCGATTGCGGCAAGCTCCAGAAATCCGGCGACGAAAACCCGGTTCTACTGCACATCAAGCCGGCAGGAGCCACGCAGCCCGCCACGCTTTTCGTCGATCCTTTGTGCCCCACGTGCAAAGCGTTTCACAAGCGGCTCATCGCGGAGAAAGTCATCGATCAGCTCGACACGACGCTGGTTCTTTTCCCGCTCGACAACGAGTGCAACTGGATGCTCGATCGCTCCTTGCATCCTGGCGCATGCCTTGTTTCCAAGGCGATTCTGTGCGCTGATCGCCGCGCGCTCGATGTGCTCGAGTGGGCTTACGACAACCAAGAAAAGATCTTGGAGGGCGCCAAAGCTGCTGCTGGTACGGTCAATGTACGTGCGATGATCCGTGAAAAGTGGAGCAACCTCGATGCGTGTATCGACTCGAAGGACACCAAGGTTCGTCTCGACAAGACGCTCCACTACATCATCGACAACAAACTTCCCGTTTCCACTCCGCAGCTTTTTCTGGGCGATTCGCGCTTGTGTGACGAGGACAGTGACATCGGTCTCGCGTTCACTCTGCGCAAGCTCGCACCGAATTTGAGGCAACCATGAAGTACGCTGGCATCATTGGGATCACCGCAGGTTGTGCGCTTCTCGGTGGATCGGCCTTCAAGGTGCACGCGGAAGTGCGTGCGTCCGCGGAGAGGCTCAAGACCGGCGCCGTGCTCGCGGAAAAGCCTGCCGTTGCGATTGCAAACCACGCTGAGGCTTCGTACTGCACGCCCAAGTTCAAAGAGGTTCTCGCGAAGGTCATTCACGCTTGCGGCCTCGATGGCGGAGACTCGCGACGAGGCTGTCAACCTGCCGACGTCAAGACGCTCGCGTCGATCAACGACGACGACTTCAACAACTTGTTCACGCCGCTGAAGGATCGCGGAGGCGTCGTCATGTTCGACGATGGCTCGGAAAAACTCGACGACGACGGCAAACAAATGCTCGAAGATTTGTGGCTCGATCGCAAAGGAGCGCGGTACTTCTTCATCCTTGCGCGAGCATCGAAGACGGGTGCACCGGACTTCAACCGATCGCTTTCGCACAAGCGAGCCAACAGCGCGTTCTTTCACATCGGCGACAAATTCAAAGAACCTGACCTAGACAAACAAGTAGGCTTGCTCTGGCTCGGAAACGAATTCGCTCAGCTTGGCCAGGACTATTGCAAATGGAATGTTTCCCGGAAAAACAAGCCTTGCGCTGCCGAGGCGATCAACCGCAGCGCCTTCGTTTCGTGGGTCGACTGTCAGCTCTGACGCTCGCTCTTGCCGCGTTCGGTTGCGACGCCGCTAGCAAAGATCCGCCTGCGCCTGTCGTGGGTCGCAGCAATGCGGTCACCACGCAAAACAGTGCGACGGTGGCAACGTCTACGTCTGCATCGGCAGCGGTCAAACCTGCGGCACCAGCGGCGCCAAGAAAGCTTTGTGCTGATCAGTTGGCGCGCTCGGCTCCGAAAGGCTCCGTGAAAACGGCCAGCGCAGCAGGAGCTACGGCGTTGCCTGCGAGCATTTCGTTCGGCGTAGGCAAGTGGGTTTGGGTCAACTTGTGGGCGGCGTGGTGTGGTCCCTGCAAAGAGGAAATCCCGCGCATCATCAACTTCCACAGTCGTTTGCGAAACGCCGGCGTGCTCGTCGACGTCGCGTTTGTCTCGCTCGATGACGACGATCGTCAGCTTCAACGATTTCTCGATACGCAGCCTGAAAAAGGCTTGAAGTCGACGTACTGGCTTCCCGAAGGCGGAGGTCGCGACACGTGGGTTGGGGCGCTTGGCGTGAAAAACGCAGGCGAGTTGCCTGTGCATGCGCTCGTGGCACCCAGTGGCCAAGTGGCGTGTCTCATCCAAGGTGCCGTAGAAGATTCGGACTATCCCGCCATCGCGAAGATCATGAATGCAACGCAGTGACGCGCGGCTCTGATCGCGGTAGAAGGACGCGCCGCCATGTCGGAGCCTCAAATCAATCAGGATCCTTTCGGCCTCTCGGGTACGACCATCGAGGGCAAGTACCGCATCGTGAAGGTCATCGGAGATGGCGGCTTCGGCGTCGTCTACCGTGGCGAGCACACGGGATTTGGCGAGAGCATCGCCATCAAGTGCTTGAAGCTTCCTGCGGAGCTCAGCGACAAAAGTCGCACGCAGTTCTTGGAGCAACTTCGCGAAGAAGGACGTCTGCTCCATCGTTTGTCGCGCGTCACTTCGGGCATCGTCCAAGCGCTCGATGTCGGAGCGTTCGTCACGCCAAACGGTATGTGGGTGCCTTATTTGGTGCTCGAATGGCTCGAAGGCGAGACGCTTGGCGAGCTGCTCAAGGGGCGTAGCCAACGTCCAGATGCCGGCATGGATGTTTACGAGGCCGTTGCTTTGCTCGAGCCAGCCGCGCGGGCGTTAGCGGTCGCGCATGGGCAGAAGATCGCGCATCGCGACGTCAAGCCGGCGAACCTGTTTGTCACCAACGTTGGGGGCAAACGTACGGTCAAAGTGCTCGATTTCGGCATCGCGAAGGTGCTCACCGAGCACGCGAGTTTTACCGAAGCCTTGGCGGCGACACGGCAAGCGCCGACGGCGTTTACGCCGCGTTATGGTGCTCCCGAGCAGTTCAACAAGCAGCGTGGTGCGACGGGTCCGTGGACGGACGTGTTTGCATTGGCGCTCGTGTTCGTCGAGCTGGTTAGTGGTCGCAAGGCGCTCGAGGGCGATGACCCGACCGAGCTTTACATCATGGCGGCCGATCCGACGATGCGTCCCACGGCGCGCTCTCGTGGCGCGAACGTGCCTGATCCTATCGAGCGGGTGCTGGAAAAAGCGCTCAGTGTCGAGCCGAAGCATCGGTATTCGGATTGTGGGGCGTTCTGGGATGCGCTGGTCGCGTCGGTTGCCGAGAGCCGAGGGCAAACGGCGTCTGTGGCGGCAACTCCGATCAGTGCTTCTTCGTCGAATGCGTCGAATGCGAGTGCTGACAGTTTGCTCACGACGGCGGAGTTTGCAGAAAAGAAGAACCTTGGTGTAGCCACGGAATCTGCGGGCAAAATCAGTATTGGTTCGGGCCCGGGCGCGCTCGATCGGACTGAAGAGGTGCCGACGCGAATTGATCCGAAGCGTGCTGGAGGCGGCACGGTTCCCATGCGCGAGGCGGATCCGATGGCGGAGACGCCATTGGGAGCGCGTGTGCAGAAGCCTGTGTCTTCGAAGAAGCCGGCGCCTTCTGCCGAATTGAAAAACACGCTCAAGGCAGGGGGATCCACTGGGCCTGCGATTGCGGAGAAATCATCGGAACTCGATTCGACGGCGTCTCCTGCGTCGGTGGAGACCAAAGGCGCGCCCATTTGGCCGTGGCTTCTCGGTGCACTTTTGATTGGTGGCGGAGCGCTTGGGTATACGCTGTATACAATGGGCTCTCCCCAGGACAAACTGCCCACGAAGCCGACGGCGACGGCAAGTTCGTCTGGAAAAACCAAAGCTGGTCCGAGCAGCGAAGTGGTAGTTCCTGTTGCGAGTGTTTCGGCGAGTGCGAGTGTCAGTGCAGCGGCGTCGGCATCTGCGGCGCCATTTTTAGCTCCGCGGGACATGATGCTGATTCCGCCGGTCGAGACGAAGCTTGGCGAAGGAGCGGACGCGCGCGATGTAAAGATGACGAAAGCGTTTTACATGGACGCGATGGAAGTGACGGTGGCGCAATATCGACAATGCACGACGTGTCCGGTGTCGCGAGCGATCGTTTTGCCGCCGGAAAGCGTGTCGCTCATTCCGCAGGACGAAGATTCGGATGCAGGCGCTGGGCCGGGCGATGTGGCCGCATATATTTCGGCGTGGACGTCGAAATGCAATGATTTACGCGACGCCATGGATCACCCGATGAATTGCGTCACATTTGCGGCAGCCGAGGCGTATTGCGTTTTTCGAGGCCGACGTTTGCCCACGGAAGCGGAATGGGAATTGACGGCTCGTGGTGGAGCGGCGGGTCGACCATTCCCGTGGGGTGACGACAAACCGACTTGTGCGCGATCGTGTTATGATCGTAATGGCTTATGTATGGAGCCGGGCGAAGGCGTGATGACGTGTCCGACGGGTGGACGCCCGCGAGATCGTACGGCAGGTGGGCTTTTCGATTTTGGTGGAAACGTAGCCGAATGGGTTGCGGATGGATTTACCTCACCGGCGCCTGGCGGAACGGATCCGAAAGGCCCGGCCGGAGCTGCTCGGCGTGTCATTCGTGGTGGCAGCTTTTTGGACCCGGCATTTCACGTGCGGTCGACCTTCCGCATGGGTGTCGTGCCGACGACGGCACACGTCTCGATTGGGTTTCGGTGTGCGCTCGATGCGCCGCCGCCCGAGCTGCCTGCTGCGCCGACGCCGTGATGATTTAGGATTGGAAAAACCGTCGTGCAGAACTCAACACTCTTGAGCTAGGCGTTCGCCGTATTGCGCACGTTGGCTCCCCGGGCCAGATCAACGCTTGCGCGCTGATTTCTTCGTCGCGGCTTTTTTGCCCTTCGCATTCGCTTTGGCACTCGCCGCCGCAGCCCTCGCATGGGCCTTCTTCAGCACATCGTCGACGTGTTCGACGAATACCTTTTTCCCATCGAACGCCATCGCATACTCGTACACTTGTTCCACGCCCGCAGCACGCAATGCTTCGGCATAACGTTTTGCGCGTACTTGTTTGGCCGCGCTTTCCAATGCCACTTCCGGAGCCGCATCAAGGGCTTTGACCTTGAACTCCATCACCGCGCCGGGTTTTCCCAGTTGTTTGGAGCGCACCAGCACATCGGCTCGACCATAGCCTGCTTCTGGATTGGAACGCACTTCGTATTGGTCCGCGAAATGCACGAGTAATCCCAAGACGAATCCATGATAGAGTTTTTCCGGCTGCTCCTCTGCTTTCCCTTTGTCGTGCACTGAAATAGCTCTCAGCAAAATGGTTTCCAGCGCTTGTTGAACCGTGACCGCATCACCTTCCATCAATGCT
>CAZETM010000673.1:0-5596 GCA_964514885.1 uncultured Polyangium sp.
CCAGCGTGGCGACGACCGATGGCGGGTCGCAACCACCGCTGTCCGCGGATGTGCTGACCGATTACGCGAAACTCGTGTCAGGACGGCGCCTCACTTCCGCCGGTGTGATGCTTGCGCTCAGACCCGAGGAGCTGGCGGGATTGGACCGATCGCTGCGCACGCGAGCGGCGCAGTTGTTCGAGAGGCCGTAGGCTTTGGAGTGCTAGGATGCGCCTGTCCTCCGTAGCAGCCGCTGCTAAGCTCGCGACCCTATGGAAACGGCTCGATCCGTGCTCGATCCTGAAGCGCCTCTCGGCGTGTTCGACTCCGGGCTCGGTGGTCTCACTGTCGTGCGTGCACTTCGTCGCCGCTGCCCGAACGAGGACATCGTTTATCTCGGAGACACTGCGCGTGTTCCGTATGGAACGCGTTCACCTGAAACGGTGCTTCGTTATGCGCTCGGATGCGCGAAGGTGCTGCTTGGTCGAGGCGTCAAAGCGATCGTCGTCGCATGCAACACGGTCAGCGCAGTGGCGCTCGACATGTTGCGTGTCGAGCTTGATCTACCGGTGCTCGGCGTGATCGTTCCGGGCGCTCGTGCAGCCGTTGCAGCAGCGCAAGGTGGTGCCGTCGGTGTTCTCGGCACGACGGGAACGATCGCGTCGGGAGCGTATCCGCGTGCGGTTGCGGCGTTGTCGACACGCAACGAAGTGTTGGGGCAACCGGCGCCGCTGCTCGTTGCGCTCGCAGAAGAAGGATGGCTCGAAGGAGAAGTGCCACGGCTCGTCGCGCGTCGTTATGTCGAGCCGCTTGTGAGGGCAGGAGCGAAGTGCATCGTGCTCGGATGCACGCACTTTCCACTGCTTCGAGGTCCCATCGAAAGCGAGGCTGCTGATCTCGCAGGCAAGCATGTGCCGATCGTCGACAGTGCGGATGCGACAGCGGAGGACGTGGGACTCTTTCTCGAGGAGCGGGGCCAGTTGTCCCGACGAACCCGGCGTGGAAACTTGGAGCTGTTCGTGACGGACTTGCCAAAAAGCTTCTCCACCGTCGCGGAGCGTTTCTTGGGTGAGCCCGTCGGTGAGGTTCACCAAATTGATTTGTAGTCCAACCTTTTTCGTTCGAACGCGAAGCGATCGAACGACGCAAGGTCCAGGGCTGGCCCTGGCGCGGGTCCAGGGGCGCGCAGCCCCTGGGTCTGGGTCAAACCCCGCGCAGTGATTAGAACTGGTGGGCTTCGGTCGAGTCTTGCAGGGCGAGCGTCGACGAGCAGCCCGACGACAAGACGCTGGCGACTTGGCCGAAGTAACCCGTACCGACTTCGCGTTGGTGGCGTGTGGCCGTGTAGCCGACTTTTTCGGCTGCGAACTCGTCCTGTTGCAGCTCCGAGTACGCGCTCATTCCGCGCAGCCGGTAATCTCGGGCGAGGTTGAAAACCTTCGGGCGAACGTTGACCCGTCAAAAATGGTTTGTCGCGAGAATCAATGTCGGCGGTCACGATTTTTCCGCTATCGGCGTCGGTGCGGGCGACGAGAATGGTGGATACGCCCATTACGTCGGCGGCGAGACGTGCGGCGACGAGCGTCCGGACGAACTGGCTCGCGGGCACGAGCACTTTGCCGCCCATGTGCCCGCATTTCTTTTCGGACGCGAGTTGGTCCTCGAAGTGCACACCAGCCGCACCTGCTTCGATCATGGCTTTCATCAATTCGAAGGCATTGAGTGGTCCGCCAAAACCTGCTTCGGCATCGGCCATGACGGGTGCGAGCCAATACCGCTCCGATCGTAGGGACGCACGATCCCGTGAAAACGCCTTTGCACGAGGCCGCTTTCGGGCACGGACGACAAACGGGTAGGAAGCGGAAATGCGACGGACATAGCGATGACTTCTGGTGGTGTTTTCGCGAATTTCGTGCAGCTCACGCAGTGGCAGATGTCGTTTCGGATGCTCCTTTAAGTCGCTTGCGTGAGCAAAAGGTCGTATGCGGGAAGCGTGAGAAACGCTTCCAGCTCATCGGCAAGGGCAAGCTTGGTGAAAAGATCCCGAGCGTCTGCGAGACGGTTTGGCGCGGTACCAATTTGATGGCTCAGCTCGGCATATTGCGCGTCGATGGTGCTCGCCAGCCGCGCCCGGTCGAGCGGCCGATTTTCGACTGTCACTCCATGGCGTTGCCATTGCCATACCTGGGCTCGACAGATCTCCGCAGTGGCTGCGTCCTCCATCAAGTCGTAAAGCGGCACGCAACCCGTGCCCCGTAGCCACGATTCGATGTATTGCAAACCCACTTTGATATTATGCACCAGGCCTGTTTCGGTTCGCGGCCCTTCGGGAACTTGGAGCAAATCGGCGGGAGTGACCACGACATCGTCACGCGTGACGTGAATTTGGTTTGGCGTGGTCATCCATTGATTAAAAATGTCGCGTGCGATGGGGACCAGCCCCGGATGCGCGACCCACGTCCCATCGTGCCCAGCGCGCGCTTCGCGCTCTTTGTCCCGACGAACCTTTTCGAGTGCCGCACGGTTGCGATCTTCATCGTTCTTGATGGGAATTTGCGCAGCCATACCACCCATCGCAAAGGTGCCGCGACGGTGACACGTTTTGACCACCAAGCTCATGTACGATTGCAGAAAATGTCGGTCCATCGTGACCAGACTGCGATCGGGCAAAACAGCCGCCGGATGATTACGCAGCGTCTTGATGAAGCTGAAGATGTAATCCCAGCGCCCGCAATTCAGGCCCACCGAATAATCGCGCAATTCATAGAGAATCTCGTCCATCTCGAACGCCGCCGGAAGCGTCTCGATGAGCACGGTCGCGCGAAGGGTGCCATGGGCAATTCCGAGGGTGCGTTCGGCACGCTCGAATACGTCGTTCCACAGCCGCGCTTCGACGTGACGTTCGAGCTTCGGGAGGTAAAAATAAGGGCGCTTGTCGCGTTTGACCAACGTCCGGGCATTGTGGAAGAAATACAACCCGAAATCGAATAGACACCCCGGCACCGGACGACCATCCACGAGCAGATGTCTCTCCGGTAAATGCAATCCTCGCGGACGAACGAAAAGAACCGCAGGATTGGGACCTAGCGCATATGACTTGCCACTCGACGGATCCACGTGCGTAATCGTCCCACGCACGGCATCCATCAGGTTTTTCTGGCCGGTCACGAGGTTTGCCCAGGTCGGGCTCGTCGCATCCTCGAAATCAGCCATGAATACGTTCGCGCCTGAATTGAGCGCATTGATGACCATCTTGCGGTCGACCGGCCCCGTGATTTCGACCCGCCGGTCACGAAAATCATCGGGAACCTTCGCAACCGTCCACGATGCTTCGCGAAGCTCGCGCGTTTGTGGCAAAAACGCCGGCAAACCACCCGCATCGAACGAAGCCTGTCGCTCACGACGTTGACCGAGCAGATCTTCGATTCGGTCACGAAAAACGCGGGTCAAATCCGCAACGAAAGCAAGAGCTTCCGGCGTCAATACTTCGTCCTGACAGGACACATGCGAGCCAACGATCGTGATGGGCGAGCCAATCTGTTGCATCACTCAACGCTCCACGTCCGACGCTCTGCGTCGTTACAGGTTAGTCTTCAGGATACCGTCGCTTTCGTCAATTGAGAAAGCAATTCAAAATGTTGGGTTTTAGCGCCCAAGTGTTTTACCTGCAAGTCACCGTCGCGGTCGAAATGGTATCGACCTGGGTTTGGCCGACCGCTACACGCCGACGATTTCGCCAAACGCTTTCTTCAGCTCATTCATTCGCGCATTGGCTCGCGTGTCCGCTTCGCGCACGCCTTCGCCTGGCGCCATCGATTCGCGGATGTCGAAGTAAAACTTGATCTTGGGCTCCGTCCCGCTTGGCCTGGCAATGATCCGGCTCCCTCCTTCCAGGTCGAGCGAAATCATGTTTGTCTTGGGCAGCGTCAAACCCTCTGTGCGCCCGTCCGAGTACGTACGAATTTGCGATTGAAAGTCCGAAAACGCGACGACCGATAGTGGACCGACGCGGGCCGGACGTGCCGCTCGAAGTCGATCCATCGCCGCCTTCATTTGCAGCATTCCATCGGTGCCCGGCAGCGTGATCGACCGCTGCCCGCTCGCGTAGTGACCGTATTGCCGAGACAAACTTTCCAGTTCGTCGAGCACACTACGACCACCCGCTGCCAACACCGACGTCAGCTCCGCGAAGAGCACCGCAGCACCAATGCCGTCCTTGTCACGCACCAGGCTACCCACAGTGTATCCGAGCGCTTCTTCGTAACCGAACACGAACGTGAGACCTTCACTCTGCTCCAGCTCCATCGCGCGGTTGGCAATCCACTTGAAACCCGTGAGCGTTTCTTCGTATCGCACACCCAGCGCACGCGCGATCGCTCCGAGCATCGGCGACGACACGATCGATGCGATGACCAGCTTATTGTCGGCGTTTTCCACCGAAGTTCGGTCGGACAAACTCGCGGCTGAGCTTGTCAGCAGGTAGTGACCGAGCAGCGTTCCCACTTGGTTGCCCGTGAGTTGCACGAATCCGCCACCTGGTTTGGGCAGCGCCACCGCGAGCCGATCCACGTCGGGATCGTTGGCGAGCACCAGTTGCGCTCGTTCACGTTCGGCCAGCGCAAACGCGAGATCCATCGCGCCTGCTTCTTCGGGATTGGGGAACGCGACGGTTGGAAATGCGCCGTCGGGCTCGGCTTGTTCCGGCACGGTCACGTAGTGCCCGAAGCCCGCGCGAGTCATCGCGATACGCACGAATTTCTCGCCCACGCCATGCAGTGGCGTGTACACGATCCGGATGTTGCGGTCGCCGTCCGAGCGTTTGGACAATGCGGCGATCTTGTCGAAATAACGATTCACCACCTCGTCGGAAAGCCAGCGCGCGAGGCCGCGATCGAGCGCTTCTTGCAGCTCCATTCGAGGTACGTCGATGGCTCGGGGCGACGTCTCGATCGCCGCGGCAATGCCCGTGTCCTGCGGCGGAATGATCTGCGCCCCGTTGGTCCAATACGCTTTGTATCCGTTGTATTCCGGCGGGTTGTGACTCGCCGTGATCATCACGCCCGCGGCGGCTCCGACTGCTCCGATCGCGAACGCAGTGACGGGTGTGGGGCAGGGGATTGGAGAGACAAACGACGGGATGCCCGCGGCAGCGAGCACGCATGCGGTGTCTTCCGCGAACGTACGACTCATGTGCCGACCGTCGTAGCCGATGATCACTCCGCGCTCTCGAGCATTGGCCGTGGGGTTTGTCAGTAAGTACTTTGCGAGCCCCGCCGTCGTTCTCGCGATGACGGCTCGATTCATGCGCGTTTGCCCGGCGCCCATGATCCCGCGCAACCCTGCCGTGCCAAACTCGAGCGGTCCGGCGAATCGTTCGCTCAAGTCACGCAGTGCTTTTTGTGCAGCGTCGCCATCGGTCGTCGCCTCACTGACGAGGCGTGCGAGTTCGGCGCGGGTGTCGGGATCGGGATCGGCATCGATCCATGCTCGTGCGCGGTCGAGAAGGTCCGTCATTGTGCGCCCCTTGTATCACCGCTCGCGCACCATGCGTGCATCTACGGACGTACGAGGACGTTACGGACTTCGTTTGTAAGTGAACCAAGCTCGTCCAGGCACG
>CAZETM010000674.1:0-5587 GCA_964514885.1 uncultured Polyangium sp.
GCGAGTTGCGATTTGAAATGCGCCTTTTCGGAGGAGATTTTACCGGCAATCGATCGGCAGGATTGGGCCGCGGTACGCCGTGCGCACGATCGCGCCAATGTGCTCGTTGACGGCATGACCGAACATGCGGATGCGCTCGCCGGTTATTTCGAGGCTGAGGCCGTAAAAGCGGAGGACGACGCTGCGCGCACCGTGTGGTTCGCGCTGGTGCTGGCTATTGGCGTGGGCGTGCTGGCTGGTGCGATTGCTCTGTTTTCAGGACGGCGTCTTTGGCGCTCGTTTTCAATGCCGCTTGCGTCACTCGAGCATGTCGCACAGCAGGTCACCGAGGGAGATCGCACGGCGCGTGTCGGAGCGATCGAAGCACGCGAATTTGCGGTTGTTGCCCAGGCATTCAATCGCATGCTCGATGCACTGAACGCCGCCGAGACGAAGCTCGTTGCATCCGAGCGTCTCGCTGCCATCGGGCGCGTTGCCGCAGGGGTCGCCCACGAAATCAACAACCCCATTGCGGTGATTCGCGGATATCTCGGTGCCATGCGCGAGGAAGCCCATTCCGAAGAATTGCAGAACGAGCTACGGATTCTGGACGAGGAAGCAATGCTTTGCCAACGTATCGCCGAAGAATTGCTCGTGTATGCGCGTACCCCCGCGCTTTCGCCGGTCCCGATCGATATGGCAGACCTGCTACGAGACGCGTCCGAGCGAGCCGAAGGCGTGCCTTCGCGCCGTACGAGCTCACCTGGAGCTTGCCCGGTCGTCGTCGATGCGGAGTCTGCCGAAGTATGGGTGGATCCTTTACGTATTCGGCAGGTCGTCGTGAACCTCGTGGCGAATGCGCGCGAGGCTGCGGCTGACGACACTCCGGTGGTCGTGCGAGGCCGGGTACATGAGAATGGTTACCGCATTGAGGTGCTCGATCGTGGCGAAGGCATCCCTGCGGATGCAATCGCGCACATATTCGAGCCCTTCTTCACGACGAAGCGTAATGGCACTGGGCTCGGCCTAGCAGTCTGTTATGGTCTCGCCACCGCGCATGGGGGCCGCATTCATGCGGAGCCGCGAGAGGGCGGCGGTATGCGCTTCGTAGTTGATTTGCCCATTTTGGCTGCTGCTGCTGCAGAGCAAAAGGAAGCCGCGTGAAACCGACGATTTTGGTGGTCGACGACAAACCCAACATGACGGCCATGCTAGCGAAAGTGCTTGGCAAACTGGCGCGGGTCGTGACTGGGCGTGGCGTGCGGTCTGCGCTGGATATGTTGGAAAAAGAGCCCATTGCGGTGGTATTGTGCGATTTACGCATGAACGACGGCAATGGGCTCGAGGTATTGGGCGCCGTGCGTGCTAGGTGGCCTGGCGTGCCCTTCATTTTAATGACCGCGTATGCGTCGGTCCCCACGGCGGTGCAGGCCATGCGCGAAGGGGCATACGATTACGTGACCAAACCCTTTGAAACCGAGGCGCTCAAAGCTCTCGTCGAACGTGCATTGGCCCAAGCTGCGGTGCTCCAAGGCGCGCACGTGCCGCGTGAGGAAGATGGATTCGGGCCAATGATCGGTCGATCGCCGACAATGTTCAGCGTCTACCGGCTCATCGAGCGCATCGCACCCACGGACGCGACAACGTTGATCATGGGGGAAACGGGCACGGGCAAAGAGCTGGTGGCCCGTGCGATTCACGAGCGTTCGCCACGTGCGCCATCGCGTCTCGTCGCAGTCAATTGCGCCGCCATTCCGCGGTCACTCATTGAAAGCGAATTGTTCGGCCACGTGCGCGGCGCGTTTACCGGTGCAACGTCCGATCGTCCGGGGCTTTTCGAGGAAGCCAACGGCAGCACGCTTTTACTCGATGAGATCGGGGAACTTCGGCCCACTATACAGGCCAAACTCACGCGGGTGTTGGAGGAGCGTTGCGTGCGTCGCATTGGCGAGCCGCGTGAGCGCAAGGTGGACGTGCGAGTGATTGCGGCAACGCACCGCGACCTCCGAGCCATGGTCAAGGCAGGCTCATTTCGTGAGGATTTGTGGTTTCGCCTCAATGTGTGCGTGCTCGAATTGCCGCCATTACGAGAGCGTCCGGGGGACATTCCATTGCTTGCGCAGCGTTTTCTTGCCGAGCGCGCGCCACATGGCCGATCGAGTGCAACACGTTTTTCCCAGGCGGCGCTGGATGCGCTTTGCGCATATCGATGGCCCGGAAACGTGCGCGAATTGCGAAGCGCAGTCGAGCGGGCGGCCATTCTCGAAACAACACAAGAGATTACTCTGGGGTCACTACCGATCGAGATCCAAGGCGTAAGCACACTTCGCGACCGATTGGCAAGCGACGACGAACTGGGACGTCTCACGTATCGGGAGGCGGTGGACGCATCGCGTGTCGAAACAAATCGGCGGTACCTCGAAATGGTTTTACGTAGGTTTCGTGGAGACGTAGCCGCGGCAGCGGAGCATGCGGGCGTCGAGCGCGAGAGCTTTTATCGGCTGCTGCGGCGTGCAGGGCTATCGGCAGAGGAGTTTCGGGACGATTCTGGAGCGGCGGGCTCAGGTGGCTAGAGCGTCATAAAATAGGCGCCAATCAGAATCGACGCATCCCCAAACCCGGAACGAATCTCCCCACCTGTTGGCAATATTCTGCATACGGCTCGCCGTGCGTGGGCCTCCGGTGACGAGATTGGTGCGTTCGGTATCGCGCACGCCAATGCGCCAGGACTTACCCATGGCAACTTGGGAGCCGTACGTTGCAAGTGTACCGATGGCTGCTATGACCGCTCCGCCCCACGCTTTGCCGACATTCGATCACACGAAGTCACGTTCGTATCGCAAAATCGGCGCCGGTGCACACGTGTGCCTGCGCGTCAAGAAAAATCGAGGCGCCGACCGCTGACGATCACCACGCCGAAGAAACGTGTGTAGTGGATGTGCGTGAGGATACGAGCTGTGGTCGATGACGCGTGGCGAGGTAGACGCGTCAATGGCGAAAGTGCCGGGTAATTTTCCTAGGCACGGATTCATTTTTGAACTGGACAACCTTTTGGCTACGCTCCTATCGTTCTGCCGGTGAATTTTCGCCTGAACAAAGATGAAATTCGAACCATGGGTAAGCCCCGACAAGTTATTAGTTGAAGTCCAGGCGTTTTTTCACAATCGTTAGCCTCTACCGAACTCCATGCCCCTGATGACCACCGACAATTCCAACTCCGAGCCTGTTGCAACGCGACCGAAGCCGCCGTTTCTGACTCGTGTGCGCACGTTTTTTAATCGAAACGACGTTGGCGAATGGTTGTTTCTGCTGACGCTCATCGGCGGTGCCGCGCAGCGGGCGTGGTTCATTTTTTTGGCCAATGCTCCGAAGAACTTCGTTTGGTCGGACATGGCGGGATACGTCGAACGAGCGGCTCGGCTTGCTGATCCAAAGGCAAAACTCAATGCTTTCGATGCGTTTTACCCGCCCGGTACACACATTCTCATGGCGCCGATTTTCGCGCTCACGAAAAGTCGCCCGGCGGCTCTCGAGGCCTGCCAAGTTCTGTGGTTTGTCTTGTCCGTGGTCACGTTACTCTTCGTCGGGCTCATCGCCAGGCGCCTTTTCAAGCACCCTCTCGCGCCGTTTTTGGCGACCACGCTCGTTTGGAATCATTGGGCGCTCACTGCATTGATGGGTTTTTTCTCCAGTGAAAACCCATTTACGTTTTTCATGTGCCTGTCGCTTCTGGTTGGGTTATGGGCGCGCGACATGGCGCCGGATCGACGTTGGGCACGAACGGGGGCTTTTGCGCTCGCGGGACTCTTGGCTGGAATGACAGCCTCGATTCGTCCTCAATTCGTGATTCAAGCCGCCTTCATCGGCCTGCCCCTGATCGGCTTTCGTCACCTTTGGGGGCACGTTCGAGCGCTCGTGCGCAAAGGTGTCGATCGTCCCAAAGAACCCTGGTTCCATTGGCGTGAAGCGATTGCCCTGGCCGTGATGTTCATTCTTCCGTGCCTCGGCACGATGCGCCTCAACAGCAGCGCCATGGGCAAACCGTCGGGGATGAGCAACAATGGAGGGCTCGTTTTTTATCAAGGCCATTGCGACGTCGTGCACGTGCACATGGATGGCATGGGATTCGCCGCTCCCGTGCGTATTCAACGCGTGCTGCTCGAAGGTGGTAACGCCGAAAAGAAAGTCGTCCACAAACGTCGCGGCTGGGATAACGAATATTTCATCGACCTGGGGATCAAGTGCATCAAGCACGATGGTTGGAAGCACTGGCGGCGCATTTATACGAATGTGGCGGATCTGTTTGCCCCTACCGAACCTTGGCCCCCGAACCAAACCAAATTCCGCCTTGTTTCGTCGGGCGCCAATACCATCTTCAGTTATGCCTTGCTGGTCATCATTCCCGCAGCGGCATGGCTGGCGCGCCGTCGCTGGGCCGAACGATGGCTCTTGCTGCAAGCCGCGTGCATTCTTCCGGTGGGCCTCGTTTTCGTCGGCGATCCTCGATATCGCATTCCTTACGATGTTTTCGGAATGCTGATGGTGACGGGCATCTTGTTGGCCGTCACCAAACTCCGTCGCGACGAACTTCTCGACGCGATACCATTGGAAACTGCGCCGCAACCAGCGGCGGACGACCAAGCCCCGACCGCTGCCGAAGAAACCGAAGAATCGACCATTACGGCGGAAGCTTCTGCCGAGACGCCTGAACCAAAGCCTGAGTAATCACGATTCGGCTGCAATCCGTACGAAGAGCGCCTCTCGAAGCTCAACCCAGCGAGATGCGGGCACTATGCTTTTTTACACAGCGCCCACCAGCTCATGCCGGGCACTTCAATGCCCGCATCTGCCAAACGATGCGAAATGACGTTATCCACTTGCAGCGCCGTATCGACTGCGCGCGTCACGAGCTGTCCGGCATTCCAATCGAGCGTCGTTGGAGCGTTGCCATGGGTCGTCTTGAATAAATTCTCCATGACGACTTGCGCGGCGCGCGGGACGAGCAGGCTATGAAAAAGGCCGCCGTGGCGCAAGATTCGGAGTCCCGCGTCCACGATGACGTTTCTACAGGCGTCGGGTGAATATCGACGAAAATGGCGCAAGTGCGTATCGTGAGATGAAAACAAGATTTGCCACGCAGGAACGCTGATCAACACCACTGCCTCGTCGCCGAGGTTCGTTTCGACGATTGTGCGAAGAAAAGCGCGATCGTCTTGTACATGCTCGAGCACATCCAGCAGCAAGACCAGATCGAAAGGACTTTTCGGGCGTTCGCGGCAAAATTCAATTTGTCTCGGCGTCGTCGCTCGCAGTTCGGACATCACCGCATCCGAATATTCGGCATCCCAACACGTAATTTGAGCCGACGCACCGAGGCCTTCGCGAAGTTGCGACGAGAACCAAGCATCGCCGGCACCGGCATCGAGCACACGAGGGGCATTCGAGGGTAGGCGCGCGTGACCAAGGACATCGCGGAAGAAGCTAAATCGTGCTTTTTCCCACGGGTGACGGGCGCCAGCACGTTCCGGACGTTCGGATAGATCCATCGCCGGCAACGCTAACACGAGACGACGTCTTCGACAATCAATGTTCGATTGAATCGTGCCAA